>JBHOSQ010000001.1:0-122693 GCA_042584585.1 archaeon
TTCTTGGCTTCCAGCCCGGGGAAGGAAAGGTTTCCGTGCAGGAACATCGCAAGCGCCTGGGCAATCTCGAGCTTGGCCCGGACGATTGCTTCCTTCTGCGGGACTTTGCTGCCCTCAAGGTCAGTGAGCTCGTCCCACACATCCCCAAACCCATGGTTGATATTGGAAAGCGATAGCGTGGTAACGTCCCGCCCCATAAACTGCAAATGGCCGGTGCTGTTCTTGTCCAGCAAGCTGTCGATAAACGAGTGTACCTTGGTGTCTATTTCCGTGACGCGGTGGTCGTCGTTGCGCAGCATTTCCGCTTCGACAGCGGTTGTGACCTGCGACAATGCATTCTGGGTGGTAGTGTTTTCCGCGACGTACCTTGTGCCGTAGTCATAGCCCTTCTTGAACATTTCTGCTGCGGGAGTCGGAACCCCGGCAGGCGACAACAGGTGCTGAAGCCCCAACAAAGTCGTGCGGTAGCCCACGGACTTGTCGCCCTGCGACCGTATGTCACGGAGGTCCGGCTTCAGGTTCACGCCGATGAGCTCGCCATCGACTTCGCTTACAATGTCGTAATTGTTCTTAAGCGCCTTGAACTTCGCCTGCTTTTCAACCGAGCTCACAAAATCAGCGGACGAAATACTGGACTCCGACGCCGCCAGGGTCGCACGGACCGCCAGGAACGGGTCGTTGAGAATCAGCAAGTCGTTCTCCTGCTTCGTAATCCACTCGCTCCATTTGGTGACACTGCTCTTCGCGAGGAAGAGCTCGCCCTTCTTGTCCGGGTCGCCCTCGTACTCCGCGACTCTTTCTTCCCACCGCCTCTTCTCCTTTAGCCCCCCAGCTAGTTTGGTTTCTTGGAACGTGATGTCCTGTTCCCTGCTGTTTGTGGTGAACGTTGTTTGCGGGACCCTGATTTGCTTTTCGAGCAGGGTCTTGTTCGCAAGGTCAAGCGAAGTGCGCCCGACCGTGAACACTGAGCCGGCTGCCTTTGCCAGCGCAGTCTTGAGTGCGACGCCTTGGTCGGACATGGTCGTGAACAAAATCGCGTCATCGGTCCGGTCTTTCGGCAAGAGCTTGACGTTGCTGTAGAGCAAGTTTATGTGGTCCTGCTTCTTCAGCCCGGTCTTGCCCACAAGTTTTTCGATTATGGCGCTGTCCGTCATCGAGTAAAGCGAGCGCGGGATTTGGCTGCGCGCAACAGGAACTCCGTTGAGGAGGGTCTGGTCCCCCGCCTTGTCGAACACAAAGGAGGATACAACATCTCCGTTTGGTAGCGTGACAGTCTCTATTGCAGGACGGCCCGCCGCATTCTCCGTGAAGTACTTAATTCCGTCCGGGTTATGGTAGACCGCGCTTCCCTTGAGCACGCCCTGGTTCGCGAGCTCGTTCGCGTACGGCAGGCGCATAAACCTCATCAAGTCGGCGTGATTGGTGACGTCATAAGTGACGTCGGACGGCCACGCCGGCCCGCCTGCCGGGCCCTTGAGCGTCAGGGTATTGCCCTCCAGCGAATAGGTTACACCGTCGGTCAAAGTTCCGCTTTCACTCACGCTGGGTGGCTTAAGCAATGCATCGGCGGTACGGACACTGCCCTCCGCGCGGTAAAGCAGGCCTTGTTTCATTTCCTCGTCCAGGATGAACGGGCCGGCGCCTTCGGCGAACAGCGCTGGGTTCCACTTGTACAAAGTAGAGTATAGAGTGGGGTGCAAATCCACAATTTTTTGGCGCCCGTCTGCAGTGCCAAGGTCAAAGTCCATGCCTAAGTGGTTGACGCTGAACTTTGTCCCGTCAATCGGGTAATTGACCTTACTGTTATCTGCCCCGGGAAATACTATATATCTTCCGTCGGTATCGACAATCGGCTCAATCAAGTCTGCCGCCGAAACGAACAAGCCCGGGTTCTCGCGGTAAAACCGCATCATGATTGAGCTGCCGTCCCCAGAGTCAATCGCGGCCATGAGCCTCCGGTCGTGGGCGCTGTACAAGTCGTAGTTCTCCCCGAACATGGGCACGATGGCGTGGAGATTGCTTGATTCGTCAACAGTAACGTTGAGGGTGGTTGGTACCGCGTCGGCTCCGGCTGGGATCCTGATTGGCACGCCGGAAATGTTGCCCATTGGCTCGAACGCGTCGGGCATGTTAGCCATGACGTTCCTCAAGTGCTGTTCCCTCATGTCTGCGAGGCGCTCGTGCTCTTCGGGACTTGCGACTTCTATCACGGCCCCGTTGGGGCCAATCTTCACGAGCACTACCTCGAAGCCCCTGCCCCGCCCCGCCGCTTCTTTGCGGGTGATGAACGGCACCCAGCCATCTATTGGGCTGGTCTCGTCACTGAAATAAGTGGAGCCCCTCAGCAATTCAACGCGCCTCGAGAAAATGTCGTTGAGGGTTTCCGCGCCGACCTTGTTCCGCACCACAGGCATTAGGCGGTTGAACTCTGCGTCGAACGTGCTGCGCATTTGTGACTTGTCGTAAATCTCGACGCCGTTGCGGACGAACCACAGCTTCTTGAACAAGAACCCTGGCTCGAGCAGGACTTCCCACTCGTTTGACCGCACGTCACCAACAAGCGGGACGGCCGCGCGGCCCCTCAGGAATGGCGTCCGTTGAACCACTGTTTCGCTCCGGTCGCGGAGCCCGTAGGCCGTGCGATAGTCGGCATCGAACCTCGCGATTGTCTCGGCGAGCTCGTCGCGCGTGAACTTTTCGCGGCCGAGTGACGTGAGCCTATCCTCGGCGTAGTTGCGCAGCCACGCTCTGGCCAACTTTTCGGTAACCGCCGGTTGGCCGGGGAACAAGCGGACGTTCATCAACACCGCGTCAATGTTTTCGATGGTTGTCTTGCCATCGTAGTCAAAGCTTTCCCACTTCAGGGGCTGGTCCATAAGCGTGTAAGTCTCGCGCAGGCTTTCGATTTCGCGGGCGTCGTTCGTCAGGCCACTCACGTGGTCTTCGCCCTCGCGGGTGCTCGGCACGGGGACCCACGCGTCGCCGTCTTTGTGCATAAGCGTGTCGCCGACGAACTTGAGGCCCTTGTGCTCAGTGAAGAACTTGAGGACGTCTTCCGCATCGTAGCTGCTGGTTATGTCTTTGACGCGCTGCCTCGTCGTGCTGTCGGTCGCGGTCCAGTCAGCGTCCTTCATGAACTTTTCGGCTGCCAACACTGCGTCGCCGTCGGGAATGAATCCTGCGAATGCCTTGCTCGTGAGTGCCGAGTCAAAGTTCAGCAGGCTTGTTTCCTCTTGCGCTCCCGCAGCGTCAAGTGCGTCCTGGACTTCAGTGGCAGACACCCGAACCCCATACTTCCTCAGCATTTTCTTGAGGTGGAGGCTCAGTGGCACGCGCTTGCGGGCTTCGTAAATCGACTCAAAGTACTTGTTTGCCTGTGCCTCGATTTCTTCGGGCGTCATCTTCGGGCCCTGCACTTCCTTGAGGCCCGGGATTTCTTCCCAGCCGTGGGGCACGGTGTGCAGCCCTTCCATCCAGTGCATTAAGTCGGGCGCGACATTGTTTTCCCACGCATTTTCCAAAAGGGTTTTTCTTTCTTCGGGCTGGAGCGCGTTGTAGTCCTGGTCGAGCTGGTTTTTCTCCCGGTCGGTGAGCTCAGTGTATTCCTTGCCGTCGAACGCATCTTTGCTGTACTGCTTTAGTGCGATGCGCTTTACCGCGGCTGCCACGGATTCATCGGCATTGTTCAGCGCCGCATCAAGGTCAACGCGGTCTCCGGTGCGCTTGTACTGCAGCACCTTGTCCCCCTCGGCATCGTCAACAAAGCGGAATTTGCACATTCTCACGTCGTCGCCGAGTGTGTCTTCGGAGAACTTTTGGATGAACTCCCCCTTGTCGAACTGCTTTAAGTATTCCTCGAATTGTGTCTTGGCTTCAGGCGTGGCCCTGCTTTGGCGGAGCTTTAGCCTAAGCAATGAAGCGAGTTCCCTGTGATCAATCTCAACTTCGGGAGCGACTTCGCCTTCGGTCGCGCGCTTGAGCAGAGTGGCCGCGTTCCTGGCGTCCCGTATAAACCCGGCGTAGACCGTATCCTCTGCGACAGTGGAGTAAGCCGCGTGGTTAGCTAGGTCGCTGTCCAGCTCTTCGCGCTTGTCTTCGTCGCTTTGCGCCATCAAGCGGCCCTTGCCGACGGCGACGCTCGACTCTTTCTTCAGCGCGTCGGTGAGGTTTTCCCAGTTCCTGCCTCCGGCGGTGCGCCACAACAAGTTGTACAATTCTTCGTGCCTGCCGCCCGCGTCAATCATTTCGCGGACTCTTTGGTGCAGCTGCTCCGGAGTGAGCTCTTCTTCGGGTTCGGGCTCAGCTCTACCTGCCGGCGCTGCTTCCACGAAGCCCCTGATGAGCTGTATGTCCCTCTCGTGGTCTGCGATGCGCCGGTTGATTTCCCATTGGCGGTCCTCAAGATCTTTCTTACGTTTGGTCAGGTCGGCTGGCACCGGGGTGCCTTCTTCGACTGCGGCAATCTCACGGTTGACGCGCTGGATTTCACTGGCCACTGCTGCTCTTTGTTGCGGAAGCCCCAGAGGAGCTACAGCTTCACCAAGGTTTACGCCGACGTAGGCCTCATGGGCTCCTGCGTCGACTTCCTTTGCCTTTGCGTGGGCGCGGTGGTCCTCAAGCGTTTGTTTCTTGAAGTTTTCGACTGCGTTCTTCAGGCGCACACCGCCCAACTTGTTGAGCGTAGCCTCAATTTCGGGCTGCTTGTCCCTCAGTGTGGCGAACAAGTTCTTGAGCTTGCCCCGCTGGCTGTCGTCCAGGTCTTTCACGTCGTAGCTGCCCGTGCTGTCGATGTGGTCCTTCAAGTCAAACATAAACGCAAGCTTCTCTTTTTCTTCGTCACCAAGCGAGTCCCATACATCCGTCAGATCGTCACGCGTATCGCTAAGTTTTTGGGTGGCTTCGTAAAAAGCTTGTACCTGGTCCTTGGACAAGTCATCGACATTAATGCTTGCGAGGCCGGTCATCTTATCTAGCTCAGCCTTGACTTCCGCCTTGAACTGGTCGGACTGCTCTTGGCCAAACCCACCTTCCTCGGAAAGCGATTTCAAGCTTTCCTCTGGGTTCGTCTCGATGCCCTCGGCCTTTATTGAGTCAGCGAGGTTCTGGAACTCGCGCGAAGTAATGTGTGACTTGGGGTCACGCTCGTCAAGCGCCTTGTCTACCAGCCCATTAATGAACTCGTTCGTAAACCTCAGGCCAGTAGCGCTTGAATGCGTCTCTGGTGCGATGCCCCTGTCCTGCAGGAACTTTTTGTGAATATCAGTGACTTTGGCGCGCTCGTCGGGGGTGAGGGAATCAAGGTTAATCTCTTTTTCAAGGACCGCGTGAATATGCGCCTGGTTTTCTTCTGAGAGGCCAATGGCGGCAGCGGCCTGGTCCCCACTGTTCTGGAGGATTGCGCTCACACCGCGTTGCCCTGCCGTGTTCACGTTCTGCATGTAGTCCACAAGGTCCGTGAGCACAGTGCCCGTGGCGTTGGGAATCTGTTCCGGAGAAAACGATAAGTTATTCCTCTGCCATTTTTCCATCGCGGCCTCGACCGACCCTGAGTTCTTAAGGTCCTTGAACAAGTCGTTCATTACAGCGCCATCGACTTTTTGACCAAGGTGATAAGCATCTTCAGGCCTAAGGTTCTGCTTGATGTTCAGCAGGTGTGCCATGTCGCTGCTGAGCTTGTTCTTGCCGGATTTGACATAAACCGTCCCCAAGTAAGAGTGCGTTTGCTTCGTTTGGAACAGCCTGTCCGGCCGAGCCCAGAACTTATTGCTGTCGTAATCAATTTTGGTGCTCTTGACGCGGTTCTCCATTATGTGGGCGAGCTTGGTTAGCTGATGAATCTCTGCGTCACTTGCACCCCGCTTTCGCGCGGAACGCAAGTTCTTCTTCGCAATGTGTTTGTAGTACTTAGCCGCCTTCCAGTTTTTTCTCGCCTTAACCGCTTCTTTTTTGAATAAGGGCATCAAAAACCACCTCAATGCAAAAATCTTTGCACAAATAGTTAGGGGGGACTGCACTTATATACTTTTTGTTAATAAGGCGGCAAAGAACTCTGGATGCTCGGGCAAGCCACTGATTTCATTGGCTCTCGACCAAGCTTTTTCGACAAAATCCGTGGAAATCGATTCGTCAACGACAAAAAGAGTGGAATACAGCTCCGTTACCCCATCCGTGTCCCCCAGTCGCTTCTTGGTGGATATCGCTGCCGATTTATACTCCTTCACAATGTTGCTCCATCCCGAGAAAACAGTGGACACGCGCGTAAGGAATGGCTCCAAAACCTCTTTTTCGCCCTCGGAGAGCTTGGGCTGTAAATCAAGCCACGGAATAAGCGTTTTCCCGAATCCGTGCTTTTCTAGTATGGTTATAACGGATGCATCGCGGATTACGTGGGGGGACTTCGAGAGGAAGGGGTTGTGGTTGATTACATGCATTTTCCCGGCACTGGTGCCCGCAAGGAACCGCGAGAACGGCATGTACTGGGACTTCATGAGCGTAAGGTTTTCGAACACGCCCGTTGGGCCGTAGTCAATGAACAATACTTTGCCTTTGGC
The DNA here is from genome assembly GCA_042584585.1 of archaeon. Taxonomy (GTDB): domain Archaea; phylum B1Sed10-29; class B1Sed10-29; order WALL01; family WALL01; genus WALL01. Next base: position 6,552 of record JBHOSQ010000001.1, read on the forward strand.
CTTCACCGCTTTTTCTGCGTGGCCGAGGAAGTTGTGGAGCTCAAGGGGAATGACTGCGGACGCGCCGCGCGGGAGCTTAAGGCCGGAGCGCTTCATGAACGCGTGGGCTTGGCGGGACTGCTCTTTCGACAGGTCGACGAGCCGGCCGTCGCGGACGGCGTAGAGCTTGTTGTCGATGTTGATTAGCTTTAGCCCGCGGAGCTTTGGGAGGCATTGGATGCAGACCACAAAGTCGTAGTCCGCGCCCTTGAGGGCCATGGGGTCAGTGAACACGTGTGGCTCCCAGTTAAGGAACTTCATGTTTTTGGCGGAGGGGCCGATGACCGCGGCTTTGCCTTTGCCAAGCGATTCTTCGAGCGCGAGCGACAGCATTCCGCCGCAAGTGTCCACAAGGTCAATTTCGAACATCGATGCACCACAACGCAGCCACTGAATAAAAGCGTTTTTATTGTTTGGCCACGAATAACTAGAGTATGTTGTTTGAGGCGGTGGCCGTCGTGCTGGGAATCACGGTGGTTTACACGTGGGTTTTGAACAAGCGGGTTGCCGCTTTGCCGGCAAACGCGAGGCGCGGCCACGCGTGGCTGAAGGACGAAGAGCTCAAGCTCCCGTAAACATTAAAAAGCGGCGTGGATTATTCAGTTGCATGCGCAAAGCGCTGGTCGCAATCATTCTTTTGTGTGCCATAGCCTCGGCCACCAGCGTAAACATCACGCTCAACAAAGACAACGACACTCGGTACGAGCATCAAGAGGACTACACCATCACGGTCACAATCGTGAACCTCGGGCCCACGAACGACACTTTCGATGTGCGGCTGGACACAGATGGGCAAGACGTCGAGGTCAATGACACGGACAGGTATGCCTACAACATCACGAACATGTCGGTCAACGCAAGCTACGCGAGAAGCGTCACGATTTATATCAATAAGTCCATGGCGTTCGACGACGAGCAGTGGTTTACTGTCGAGGTGTACAACGAGTCGGACTTAGTCGGCCAAGAGCACCTCGAAATCAATACAGTGCAATTCTCGTCGATAGTAATGGACTTTGACTACGACCCGAACAATGCCTCGAACGCGGACGTGACGCTGACCGGAAAGAATTCGCTGGATGAGGACACGTACAGGTGGAACGCGACGTTCCACGTTTACAACGCTAGCGGTGATTGCTACAACATCTCGACGAACACGTCGAGCACCGACCTTGACCTCGAAAACTGCACTTCGGGCGTCTACGACATAAAGGCCATAGCCACGGCAGACGAGGAATTTGTCGAGAACACGAAGATAAATGACTATTTCCTGTTCAGGTACTTGACGCTCACCGCCGACTTTTACTTATTGGAATTATTCGACTTCCAACGGCCGTTTTCCGAGGTCTCGCGCATCACAGGCGGAGACACCATAGTCATGAAAGGTGTAGCAAGGTACGACGACGGCACGGCGATTGGGTACTCGCCGGACACGTCATCGAGCCTGCTGAACCTGACGATTGAGGTGCCGAACATCACCGACCCCGTGCACACTATTACGGTGCAAAGCGACGGCACTTATGAGTTCCGGTTCGACGCGCCGGCGAACACGAGCAACTACATCTTGTCGCTTGACGCGTACGGCTATTTGGACTACGAGAAGACGGTGGAGTACACGCTGAAGGTAAACAACACCCGGGACTACATTCCCGAGCCGGTGAACGAAAGCGAAATAATGACGAGGCTCAATATTTCACTCGGGAACCAAAGCCTTGACTTGGTCGACGGGGAGCTGGTGCTGGACGTCGCCATATCCAACGACAACCTCATCGGGATTTCGGGCAAGCCAACGCTCGTCGAGGAAGGCACCAACAAGCAGTTCGCCGTGACGGAGCCGTCGAGGGACAGCGTCAGCGGGAGGGGCTCAAGGAACTACACGCTGGGCATCAGGCCGAAGAACTATACCCGCCCGGGCGACTACGCCCTGGATATTCAATTCAGCACTATTTACGGCAGCATCAGCAAGTCAATCCAGCTGACCGTGCCCGAGGAAGAGCTCGTGGCCGGGGAGCTTAACGTGGTTAGGTACATTGACTACAAGAGCGAGTCGCAGGTCACACTCAAGGTAGTGAACAAGCACGCGGGAGAGGCCCAGGCGCGGATTCGCGAGACAATCAGCAAAGACATAATGCCTTACATCGTCGAAATCGATAACTTGATCGCGGGGTGCGGGACGACGGACGCAACGTGCAAGCTCGGGAAAATAGTGGACAACGGCACGTGCAGCGACTGTGACACAGTGGACTGGAACCAAACCGACTGCTTCCTCGCGTGCGGCGCCGGGAACGAAACGTGCCGCGCGAACTGCACCAGCCTGACAACCAACTGCAGCACGGACTGCACGAACCGCACGCGGCTCACGTTTGCGCCTGCCTACGCCCGCTTGATTGAGGCGGACCCGGTGGTCGAGTGGGACGTTGACTTGGCGGCGGGGGCGACGACGGAACTGGTGTACACCACCACGGTGCTTGTGGACGAGACTTGGTTCACGGAGCCGGTTATTGACGCGGGGCTTGAGATAATCGCGACCCCGACGCCTGCGGCGACTCCAACGCCGACACCTGAGGCGACACCGGAGGCAAACGCGACACAGGTCACGAATGGCGAGCCCGAGCCGCCGTCCGGAATCCCCATGTGGCTGCTTGTTTTCGTGGGAATAATGTTTTTGGTGTTCGTCGGGGCTGCTGGCGGAATTGCTTATGTGTTCACCAACAAGCGAGACCAAGTCGACGACTTTTTGGACAAGTACTTGCCGGAGAGGGAGTTGACCGAGGAAGACATTCAGCGCCGCAAAATCAGGGGCTTGTTCGTCACGGAGGAAATGACGAAGGAAGCGCCTAAACCCAAGCCTGCGCCGGAGCCCGAGGCCAAGGAGTCTATGCTTGGGCGGCTCGACAAAATGTTTTCGCCGAAGAAGAAGGAAGAGGCGCCGACGAAGTACGAGCCCAAGAAAGGGGAAGAAAAGCCCAAGAAAGAAGAGAAAAAGAAGATGCCCGATTTCAAGGAGCTAAAGGACATCGGAAAGGGCTTTGGGGACGGCTCCTAACCCAAGGGGATGACGACGTCCCATCGCGTAATGCATGTTCTTGACACGGTTGCAAAGCATCATATTTCCTGGTGTGGTTGGTATATCACGGCACCACATGACTTGCAGTGTAACGCGTCTTTGTCGTGGTATCGCAGGCTGCATTTCTTGCAGGTGGTATCACTCTTCTCTCTGGCGAGCGCCCATTCCTTGATTATTTGGCCCGCCTGCCAGGGGATAAGCACGATGCCAGAGATAATCATGAGGACCGTCACTGCCCTGCCCCATAGCCCTGAGGGAGTGATGTCTCCGAAGCCGACAGTGGCGAGCGTGACGACGATGTAGTAAAAAGCGTCCCCGAAGTTATTTACAGTTGCATTTATCTCGTGTTCAGCATAATAGAAGAGCGCCGCACCCACGAAAAAAATCGTTAGTATCGTCACGATGAGCCGGCCGAGTATCAAGAGATGCTTGCTGATTGTCCCGAAAAAGAAATCCCGTGTCTCCATGAACCGAATGAAACGGAATATCCTAAAGACTCTGAACACGCGGAATATCTTGATGATTTGCATGAACGCGGCTGTGTGCGGCAGGAACAGCACTATGATTGGGATTATCGATAGCAGATCGATGATTGCGTATACTCCAAAGACATGCTTGATGCGGTTTCTCGCGCCGTAGAGTCTTGCGATATATTCGACAACGAATAATGCGATGATTGTGATCTCAAGGGGATACAAAAGCTGGATTACGGCAGTGGGCAGTTGGTAGGTCTCTGCCACGAGAACCCCACATATCACCAAGTTTAGGAATAATATGAACATGTCGAGCCACTTGCCCAATGAGGTCTTGGAGTCTATCAAATAGAAGCGTATCGCCTCGCGGAAAGTTTTCTTCTTGGGCATCATGTGCATAGACACCGAACTAACATAAAAAGATGACTATGTCGATTAAAAGAGAAATCATGGCAAACTATACGTACACTCCTGAAAAGCCAAAGTCTTAATAAGCCACCAACGAATAATCTAAAGGGAGCAATGAAATGCCCTATGAGTATTGAAGCCCTTCGGGACTGATGATATCAGACGGGCGGGTTGAGCTCCCACTCCTAACACGTTACGTTAAGCGCGTTTTTGTTGAAGAGCAGCTGGTGCTCTCCCTTCTCGAACGAGCCCCAGCACGTGATTATTTGGTTTCTGTTTGCGATTAAGTAGTTGTTGCCGGAGTGGCATGTGACGTTTTCTCCGGCGACGGTGATGTTTCCAATGAATATCCTTTGGCGCTCGAGGCTGTGGATGGAGACGACCAGGCTGGAGTTTGTGCAGACCGCCTTGTAAGTGGCTTCGACATAGTCGACGTCAGTCTGTGAAGAGAGGGACATGAACAGGGCTGTGGCCCCGCCCGCCAAAAGGACGATGACTGCAATGGTAAAACCCATGTTGGACGCCACAGCGCCTCAACACCATCACGGCTTATAAGCCTTTTTCATAATCAGCCAAAACGACAGTAGCACGAGCACGAAAAACGAAATGATGGGAATCGTTTGTATCCAGTCCATGCCAAGGCATACGAACCAAGCAAATAAAAACCCTTGCCACGATGAGGGGCCGCGCTCGGCGGCGGGCTGCTCGCGGTGTTCGCGTCGCTGTATTTCATGGGCTGCTTCAAAAAGTGCTAGAGGCTGCGCTTGGCGTCCCACTTCTGGAACGCCTTGTCGTACACGGATTTGTACATTTTTTGGAGTGCGCGGTTCAAGGGGTTCTTGAACTTTTTCTTGAACACGTCATCGTGCTCGTGAAACTGGTAGGCCGAATGCAGGTCCAAGTCACGGAACCGTATGTAGCTCCGGCCTGAGTCATCTTTCCCGATTTCCCATTGGCCCTCGCGAGTCATTACCATGTAGTTCGAGGGAAAAAACTCTATTTCCACGTCGTCGTGGGGCAGCATCAAAAGCGCTTTGCCGTGGCCCAAACCCTCAAACCGTGAGGGAATTTTAATGGCTTTCGCGAACGAAATCAGGAGGCCTGCCTTGTCGTTGCAGTTGCCACCCATCTCGTCAAGGACATCAAGGCCATCCTCGCACCACTTTTCTCCGGCAGGGCGGTCGCGCCAACCAATGTTCTTGTGCACCCAGTCCACAAGCGTGAGCACTGCCTCATGAGAATTTTTTATTTTGCTGTTAAGCGGTAAGTATTTTTCGACGACCTTGCCGTCCATGTTCCGCATGTAAAAGCTTTCTGTTGCACCAACGTGTTTTGTGTAGTCCGCGGCAGTGACACGCCGCTTGATTGTTTTTATGTCTGCCTTTGGTATTGCGATAGGAATTCTTTTCTTGCCTGTAGTGATTGTCTTCACCATACAGTTGTTGTTATGGCGCCAAAGAATTAAAAAGCCCTCGTCCCCGAGTAACGCCTTCAACCGGTAACACTAACCTGTAATAAGAATAAAGGGCCGCGGCCGTGATTTGAACACGGGTTAGGCGGACCACAACCACCCGTACTAGGCCAAGCTATACTACCGCAGCCACACTAGAGATGGAGTTTTGTGGTTTTTAGTTTAAAAAGAAATGCCTCTGGGAGCACGATTGCCTTAATGGGATGCCTCTGGGGGGTGCCGATTGGCACCCCCCAAGTCTAACGTGCCAGCTTAGTTTAAGCTGAATTACATCCTCGTCTTTTTCTTGCCGAAGCTCTGGATCGCGTCCAATATTTCAACCGGAGTCACAAACACAACCGTGTTGCTCTGGTCGCTCGACAAGTCGTTCAGCGTCTGCAGCGTCCGCAAGTGCAAGCCACCAGGCGACTTCGCAAGAGTTTGCGCGGCCTTCGACATGTTCTCCGAAGCGATTACCTCGCCCTCCGCCTTGATAATCAAAGCACGCTTTTCCCTTTCGGTCTCGGCCTGTTTCATAATCGTGCGCTTCAGTTCCTGCGCAATCTCGATGTCCTGCAGCTTAATCTCGGTGACGTCAATTCCCCACGGGTCTGTTCCCTTGTCAACGATGTCCCGCAAGCGCGTCGCGATTTGGTCACGCTTGGACAACAAGTCGTCAAGCTCTACTTCACCAGCAACGTCACGCAAAGAAGTCTGGCCGTACCGCGAGACAGCGTAGTGATAGTCCTCAATGTTCAGGACCGCTTTCTCCGGGTCAAGCACACGGTAGTAAATCACCGCGTTTATTTTGACGGGAACGTTGTCCTTCGTCATTACTTCCTGTGAAGGAATGTCCAGCGTGCGAATCCGGGTGTCAAGCCGGCGCCACGACTGCAGCACTGGGATGATAACGTTAACGCCCGGCTCCATTATCCGGGAAAACTTGCCCAGCGTGAACAACACGCCGCGCTGGTACTGCATCACCACTTTCACGAAAGCGGAAATGAAGATTATGCCAAAAAACCCTAGAAATATTATTTCAAAAATCACCTTAGAACACCTCGACTGCATAACGCGGCGGAGCTATTTATTAGTTACGAAATGCTCGATGCGGTCCAGGGCAATGGAAAGCGTTTCCACGGGAGCGAGGACGACCATTCGGAAGTGGCCCTTGCCGTATTCCCCGAAACCTGAGCCGTGCACCACCAAAACGTGCTCCTGGTGCAATAAGTCAAGCACCCATTTCTTGTCGTCAGGGGTGTCGATTTTTGGGAAGGCGTAGAACGCCCCTTTCGGCTCCGTGCACTCCAACCCCATTTCAGAGAAGCGCTTCAGCACGAAGTCGCGGCGCTCAACCAATCTTTTCTTGGTTTCCGCGATGTGGCCCTGCGGCCCGTCCAACGCGGCCTTGTAGCCCCACGCACACGGGGTGTTGACGCACAAGCGGTTGCGGGCGAGTGTGGCACAGGACTCGTAGATGTCGGGGCAGTTTCGGAAGGCCATTGACCCAACGCGCCAGCCCGGCGCCAAATAGTTCTTGCTGATTCCATTGAGGGTGATTACGGGAGTGTCCTTCACGAGCGAAGAAAGCGAGACCGATTCCTCGAAAGCCAACAAGTCATAAATTTCGTCGCTAATGATTGGCAGGGAGTGCTCGCCCGCCAAGTCGATAATTGCCTGCAAAGTTTTTTTGGAATAAACTGCGCCGGTGGGGTTGTTGGGGTTGATGACAGCGAGGACGCTTGTCTTGCCGGTGATTTTTTTGCGGACGTCGTCGACGTCGGGCTGCCAGCCCTCTTCTTCGACGCAGGCGTACTCCACAGGATTGCCGCCGCACAAGTTCGCGCGGGACATGTACTGGGGGTAATTGGGGCCGGGAACAAGGGCTTCGCCGCCCGGGGGCACTAGGCATGTGAACGAGAAGTGGACGCCTTCGCTCGCGCCCTGGGTAAGCAAATAGGAATCGGCTTCGGTTCCGTTCACGCGCTTGTCCCACGCGCGGAGTGATTCAAGCACCGCTGCGTTGCCGTGGGAGTCACAGTAGCCATTTTTGCCGTTGTTGATTGCGTCACACGCGGCCTTGCGGATGTGCTCAGGGGTATCAAAGTCGTAGTGGTTGGGGTCGCCTATGTTAAGCTTGATTATTTTGTGGCCCTGGGCCTCCAGCTTCTTGGCGGGAAGCACGACATCGCGGATTGCGTATTTGAGGCCTTTGACGCGGTCGGTAACCATGTGGCTGCCATTACCGCTGCGGGTCATAAAAAGCTAACGGCTATACGAGAGTCGCCATGTGCCAAAAAATCCCGCCAATGAAAATCATGCATATTGATGCGGCCACGGCGACGAACATGTTGGGGATTGGAATGGACTTTCTTTCCATCACGAGGAACGGGCCCAACAGAATGAACGCGGCGCCTAGGAACAAAAAGGCCAGTGCCATGTCGAGAATAATCAGCGCGTAGGAAAACGCGAACAAGAACGCGTAAAACACCACGGCCTGTTTCTTCAGCAACGCGGGAATCATATTTGGCACTACGAGGCGCATATATTTAAAAACACCCCCTCCCTTGCCTAGTTTAGTGTTGTCTCTTGGTAACGGCGTGAGCTACGAAAACAACGGAAGCCGCGTTTTGTTTGACCCCAGCCGGAAGGCTCGGGAAGGCCTAGTGTGTATCAGCCACGGCCACTCCGACCACGCCAAGAACCACGACACCACAATGCTCATGACCCAAGAGACCATGGAAATCACGGGGCTCGAGGGCGAGGCGATTAAGTACGGAAAAGAAAAGCACGGGATTACCGCACACAACGCGGGCCACGTGCTCGGCTCCGCGCAGTTCGAGACCAACGGCATAGTGTACACCGGCGACTTGTTGACCGACAACCCGTTGCTCGGCGGAGCAGACCCGGTGCCGTGCGAAGAGTTGGTTATCGAAGCCACGTTCGGGCTGCCGGAATACGTTTTCCGCCCGAGGGAAGAAGTCATCGCCGAAATACAGTCATGGGTCAAGGCAAACCACGACGCCGGGAGGACCGTGGTGCTCGGCGGATACTCGCTCGGTAAGGCCCAGGAGCTCACGAAAATCGCGTGTGGCGCCGGCTTCACGCCCTTGGTGCACCCCAAGATTGCGAGGGTGAACGAGGTCTACGAAAGCCACGGAGTGCGGCTGGGGGAATGGGTCGAAACCGGCACGGACGAAGGCAACGAGATGGCGCGGCACAGCTACGTCGCGGTGATGCCGTTCCACCAGGTCAAGCCCCCACTGATTGAGTCGTTGTCACACGACAGGAAAGTCGTTGCCGGGGTCGCGACGGGGTGGAGTTTCGGGAACAAGGCAGGCAAAGTATTCCAGTTAAGCGACCACGCGGACTTCCCGCATTTGCTGCGGTACGTCGAAGCCGCCGAGCCCAAGCGGATTTACACGGTGCACGGGTTTGAGAGCGAGTTCGCGAGGCAGCTGCAGCGGAGGGGATGGGCGGCGAGGCCGCTGAAGCACAGGCAAAAAACGCTTGGCGAGTGGTAAATTTATATACCCGTAATTCATAGGTGTTTTTCATGACGCAATACAAGGAACAGGCCCATGTCCGCGACATCTCCAAGGAAGTGATTCTCCACGCAATTGAAGCGATTTGCGCGGGAATGATCCAGGACGCGCGGTACAACTTCGGCAGAGAGGCGGGGTATTCTTCGCAGCTCCTGGTCAAGGAGGACGAAGGCTTAGTGTTCTGCGAAGTCAAGTTCATTCCGTATGACTACCGGTTCAGGTGGCTCGTCGAAAAAGAAAAAGACGGCTACCTCGTGACGTTCGTCGGCTCCACGCCCAACCCGTGGTTCGAGTTCCTGACGCGCCAAAGCGAAAAGCTCCGTGGCCTCGTGGACACGCAGTGGAGTGCGTTCGTCAACTTCGGCATCGGGTTCGTCACATGCAACTACTACTACAAAAACGTGCACAGCAAAGCAAAGACCAAGGCCCCGCGCGAGCACATCAAGAAAGCGGCGACTCGCGTCAAGAAAAGAAGCAGGCACAAAAAGACCAAGATTGACTGAGCCAACATTAATTGGGTAGCCACTGCAACATACCTAGGCATAGCAACAGCAACATACGGGGGAGCCGCCAGTTGGCGGCTCCCCCAATCAAACAGAGGTCAACCCAAATCAGGTGACTAGCGGCAGCAAAAAACAAGGGAGCCGGGAAGAGCGTTGGCCCTTCCCGGCGTTGCTTCCATGTGGATAATACCAGAGGCAGGAGACGTCTCTTAGGTTCTCCACTTACTTCCCGTTCGTTGCCTACTAGAGGAAGCCTCAGTACACCTCGCGTGGAAACACCCCGGCGGGAAATTTGAGCTTTGGCGAGGAAAGTATTTCTCGAACCTCTTTAAAGCAAGTTGGGTACAGCCAGTGGCTGGGGACCTAGCCTGCTGCCAAAGTTGCTCTTTCCCACCGGGGACTGTACTTACGCTAACCAAATATATAAACCTATCGTGTAATAATGTTCAATAGTTTAGGAGTAATTGCAAGGACTGGACAGTTGTCCACTATCTTTTGTGTGTTGCTTTGTATTTGATTGTTTGGTGTGGGCCCTGCACATACCGGTCTTTCATAATCTTGACCGGCAGCTTGCGGTATGCCTCTACTTTCTGAGGGCTCATCCCGATGTAGTCCGTAACCTTCGAGCCGTATTCTTTCTTGGCCTTGTTCCGCTCCTCGTCCGCTACTTCTTTTGCCTGTATGGTTGCGGGGCCATGGACGGTCACGTCAATTCCGTTTTTGGCCAGAATCTTCGCGAGCTTATCCACACACGAGTCCAGGACCGTGCCGGCCAGAACAACTGAGCGCACTTTCTTTTTCTTAAGGAACGGCACGACTTCGTTGGCAATGCGGTCCAGGTCCATGAAAGGCTTAAGCGCCGCCTCCCCCTCGTCCATTCCCTTGACACACCGGTGCATTATGAACACCTGCTCGCCCGGCAGCTTCAAAAGGCTTGGAGGCTCTCCCGAAGCCACTCGCGAAACATTGGAGCGCGTGTTGCTCACCAGTAATGGGTCGTCTATTTTTTCGGACTCGTGGTTCCTGTGGTGAATGGTAAGGACGGTGCTGTCCGCGAACTGTTCCTTCAAGCCGTTTATCTCGTTGGTCACCCGCATGAAGCCCGAGCCATTGCCCTGTTTCTTGAGGATGTTTTGGGCGTGCCTGTCGAAGTGCAGGACAATAAGGCCGTCCGCATCAATCGGGGTGTGGTGGTCCAAGAGACCGGTCTGTTTCACCATCAACTAATTTATACCCGAACGGCTTTTAAAAAGCCTTATGCGAAACGTGTTGATTGTACTTGCTGTACTACTGCTTGCCGGGTGTGCGGGCACGTCTGAAGAAGCGACTCCCACTCCCGCCGCTACCCCAGTGGCGACGCCGGTCGTGACGCCGGAGCCAACTGCGACCCCAACGCCTGAGCCCACGCCAATGCCGGCCGGGCACGACTGCTACGTTGATTACGATCACGAGCTGTCTGACGCAATCCGGATACAGGAGTGCTTCATGGAAGCAGGCGACCATGTGGAGTGTGTTTACTTCATGCTCAAGGGCGCCCGCGAAGCGGAAAAGACTGGCGAGACGCTCCAGGCCGGGTGGGCCATGAGGCTCTACTCAAAGGCGATTATCTGCGCCAAAGAAGCCGAACAGCACGAGAACGCGGCCCTCTTGCCGGAAAACATGGCTAACACAATCAACGACTACTTCATGTGCTACCACGCCGACGCCGTGTGCGGCGCTACGACTGACGATGTAGACGAGATTCTTGTTGAGCTGGAAGAAGTAAGGCAGGACTTCGCGTAGAAAAAGCAAGTCGGCAGAAAAAGTAGGATTGGGGACTCCGCCAATTGGCGGAGTCCCCGGATTATCTTCGAAAAGTTTGATTACTTCTTAGCTGACGAAGTCAGCGATTATTTCGGTTGTAATCAGCAGTGCCTTTTCGACTTCATCTTCTGAGCGAGCGCCTGTGCAAATCACTTTGCCGTTCTTGAACAACAGCAGCGACGCCTTCACGCCATTGCCGTCCTTGGAAAGCTTCAGGATTGCTCCAGGGAATTGTTCTGGCTCGTACTCAATCGTGTCCACTTCGCGGGCGAGCGCGAACAAGTCGAGCTCTACGTTGAAGTTGGCCGAAGCGACCATGTTCACGATTTTGATGTTGTAAGGGTTATCACCAGTCGCGGGCTCTGGCGGGCGCGTCGGGACAATACGGTCGAACATGGGCCCGGTGCGCTTGACCTTCTTTTTGGCTGCCTTGCGGGGAGTTGCCTTCTTCACGGCCTTCTTCGCAGGCTTTTTCTTGACAACCTTTTTCTTGGCCACCTTTTTCTTGGTGACTTTTTTCACGGGCTTCTTCTTGATGACCTTTTTCTTCGTCACCTTCTTTTTGGTTGCCTTCTTCTTGACGGCCTTCTTTTTGACAACCTTTTTCTTGACAACCTTTCTCTTCGTTGCCTTCTTCTTGACCGTCTTCCTAGAAGTAGCCTTCTTCTTGACTGTCTTCTTTTTCACTGCCTTGCTCTTGGTCTTTTTAGCAGCAGTTTTCCTCGCGCGTTTAACAGTTTTGGCCATAAGCCAATCACCTCACCCCATTTATAAATGGATTCATTTATAAAGGATTCGTTTTTAAAGGATAATCCTTTTAAAGCGCCACGGAAACAATACCCACGGTGTTTCAAATGCCCGAATTCGTTACTATTAAGGCGGAAGAAGTCAAATACGGCAACAACTTCATGGAAGTGTCGCGCAAAAAGGTTGACGACAACGAGTTCCTCATGATATCAAAGGGATACTTTGCCCAGGACGGCTCAAAACGCTACAAGGGCGGCGTCGGCATCCCAGACCGCGATGAAGTCAAAAAGTTCCTATCGGAAAAGCTCTTACAAATGTGATGCTTAATGCTTGAAACCGTTTTCTTTGGAAATACTGTAATGCAGTACCTAGAAGTGCTAGGAATCGCCATCGGCTCGCTCGTGGGCGCGAAACTGCTGTACTTCCTACTGAAAAACGTTATTGGTGCGGCAGTCGCACAAACCGAAACCAAGTTGGACGACGAAGTGGTCTCCAAGGCCGAGGGGCCGCTCGTAGTGCTCCTCGTCGTCGCGGGACTGTACTTGGGCATAACCCGCCTCACACTGGACGGTGGGCTGGAATGGGTCAACAAAGCCACTTACCTGCTTGTCTCGCTCGTGCTCACGTGGCTCGCAATGCGCCTCGCGGACGTCGCCGTGAAGTACACGCTGAAGCCACTCGCCAAAAAAAGCAAGAGCCACGTCGACGACCAGTTGCTCCCGATTGCGGACAAGCTGCTGAAGGTAGTCATCCTCGCGTTCGCAGCGATAATGATATTGTCGCACTTTGGGTACAACGTTGACGCCCTGATTGCAGGGCTTGGGGTAGGAGGCCTGGCCGTCGCATTGGCGACCAAAGACTATCTCGAAAACATTGTCGGGGGGCTAACGATTTTCACTGACAAGCCGTTCCGCGTCGGCGACCGGATTAAAGTCGGGGAAGTCGAGGGCACGGTCAAGGAAGTCGGCATCCGGTCGACACGCATCATGACGTTCGATAACACACTCGTCATTATCCCGAACGTGCAGATGGTCACCAGCAAGATTGTGAACGTGTCCGAGCCGAACCGCACAATTGCGGTCAAGATGGAGCTTGGGCTGGTGTACAGCACAAGCGTCGACAAAATAGAGAAGGCAAAGACAATCATCAAAAAGGCAATCCTCAAGAACGACGGGATTGACGAAAAATACGAGCCACTCATTTTCTTCAGTGAATTCGGTGACTCCGCGCTCAAGCTTTGGGTGAAGTACCGCATCAAGGACTACGGCCAGAAGCTTGCCATTACCGACAAAATCAACACAAGCATCAAGCGCGAGTTCGAAAAGGCAAAGATAGACCTGGCTTATCCGACACAAACCGTGTACCTAAAGAAGTGAGCTGGTTTTTTATTCTTTTATGGAGATTGGCTAGTGGTGAACATAATGAGACGATTATTGTTGTTGCTTCTTATCTTATCCCTTGCAGCGTGCGACGGGTTCAAGCTGCCCACAGAGGTTGCTGGTGACGTGGTCGAAACGAGTCAGCTCGCAGTAATAACCCCGAGCGGCGACACCGCGGAGTACCAAATGTTTCTCGCGCTGGAGAGGTACTCTGGTGAAGAGCCTGAGCCGCGAGCGTACGGAGAAGCAGAAGTTGAAGAGATGGCGTCTGGGGAGCCCATTGCGTGGGTACTGGCGCTGCGGGAAAAAGCCAGTTACATGGAAAGCGACGAGGCAACGCTGCCCGACTTCAAGGACGCAACTGGGATAAGCTTGGTTGAGGACGCAATTAAAGCCGACAAAAAGTACATGGAACAGTCCGATGACCATCTCGGAAACCTGATGCTTGCCGCGGGCTTAACGTACATGATGCCATTTGGCGCCGCCGCGCCACTGGGGCTGTACTTCTGGGTTGGGGGCCTCGCCACGAGGCAGCCAACAGCCAGTGGCCCAATAGAGGAATATGAAGTCGCGAGGGGCCACGTCGAGGTCTACAATGTCACAGAGTCGAACATGGGCGCATTGTTTGATAAGTACGGTTTAAGCGAAAGCGTGAAGCAACAATTTATGGACTACGGCCAAATGTACCTCTACGTGTTCACGCTCCAGCCCTTCGAGCGCGAGGGGAAGGAAGTGTACGACTTGCTCAAGGAAGGGTGTGACGACCCAGACGGCGCGATGGAGCTGCTGCAGAAGGACTTGATAACAGAACGCGAGTGGGACGCGCTTGGGTGTACAATACCGCTTAGTAGCCATGACTGGCACCGCCGCTGGGAATACGAAGGCCTATCAGTGGAAAGCCTTAGGGAGCGCCTAGAGAACACGGAAGGCATCTCATTGAAGTTCGACCAGGCGGCTGGAGAGGACGGGTTCTGGTACCCGCTTGGCACCGGACAGTTCTGGGAAAAGCCAATAGCAATGACGGGCGTGTACGTGTTCCCGCCCGAAGGCACTGCAGTAGATGGAATGCAAAGAGTGCGGATAGAAGACGGGGACGCGTTCATGGCCGAGTACATTGGCTCGAACCCATCTGAAGACTTGCTTGTAAAAGTCACGCCGAAAGGAATTGGTGCACAAGCTGCAGACATTGTGCGCCCTGCAACAGCGTTCCTCCTTGACACTGTGCCCTACCTAGTGTGGGTTGTGCCTCTGGCATCCTGCATCTTTGGGGCATGGGCACTTCTCGTGTTCTGGCAAAAGAAAGAAAAGATGGTGGCGCTGAAAGCAGCCGCAGGAATGTGGCTTGGCTTGGACGCGTCTGGGCTGGCTATGGGCTTTGTAGTTGCAGTGATCTTGTTCGCTGCAGTATGGACGAGCTATGAAGTTGGTGCAATCGGGATGGTGGCAGCACCAGTCATTGCGCTCATTGGGATAGTGGCTTCTGTGGCAGTCAGCATCGCGGCATCAGAACACTTGTTTTACTCCGCGCTTGGCGAAAAGCAGGGAATCATCGAAATACTGAAAAAGCACGAAATAAAGTGGCTTTACTGGAAGGTGCTGATTGGCTCCCTCATGATTTCGCTGATGCTGTCAACACTGTTTTACGTGAAGTTAATAGTCCTGATGTCGCTGTACTACGCGCTTTAAACCCCGACCATAACCCCGGGTCCGGTGTACTGCAGCACAAACAGGATTAGCACTGCGACGAAAACAATTACCATTAGCGCCGCAAGCGGCTTGTCCCACCACGCGGGACCTTCGTCTTTTTTTGTTTTCAGTGGAACAACTGCCATACAAATCACTTCACTAAGCTTTCGTCTACCTCAATAATCATGAACGGCGGAAAACTCTTGCCGCACACGTTACAGTGATAACCCGATACCTCGCTTCCAGTGCGGAGCGCGGTCGCGCCCTCACTCTCAATATTCTTCGACCTGCAAAACGGGCACACACGAACAAATTCTACCATGGATAAATCCCCTTCCTCATCAAAGCGTCGTTCAAGTCCTTCTTCATCGCCAACGCAGCCTCACGCGCCGCAACGTCAAACTCCCCGCCCTTCTTCTGGTAAGCAAAAATAATCCCGCGCGAAGAATTCACGATTGCGCCGTAGCCGTCGTCGTTGAAGCACGGCATGGTGTCGTCCGCGCCACCACCCTGCGCGCCGTAGCCCGGCACGAGAATCGGGGCCTTCGGCATCAACAGCCTCAAGCGCGCCGCCTCTTGGGGGTAAGTCGCGCCCACGACCGCGCCGATTGAAGAATAGCCTCTGGCCCCCACAACTTCCTCGCCCCACTTGTCCACCAACTTGGCCATGGCCTCGTAAACAGTCGTGCCTTCCTGGAGGCGCCGGTCCTGCAGCTCACCGCTCGATGGGTTGCTGGTCTTGACGAGAAGGAAAGCGCCTTTGCCGTTCTTTGCCTCCTCGACGAACGGCTTCACGCCGTCGCTCCCGAGATAGGAATTGACCGTCAGCGCGTCCAGTGTGTGGACGGTTGCGCTGCCCTTGATTGTCTTGACCTCGCCGAGGAAGGCCTTGGCGTACGCCGTGGCAGTGGAGCCAATGTCGTTGCGCTTCGCGTCGCCGATTACGACGAGGCCGTTGTCGTGCGCGTACTTGCACGTGATTTGAAACGCCTCGATGCCGTACGGGCCGTAAGCCTCGTAAAACGCCATCTGTGGCTTGACAGCGGGGACAACGCCCTTGATCGCGTCAATGATTTTTTTGTTGAACGCCACGAAACTCGCGGCGACTGCCTGCGGGGTGTCGCCGAACTTCGCGACACGGTCCTGCTTTATCGAGTCTGGAATCTGGGAAATGCGCGGGTCCAACCCAACGACGCTCGGGTTCTGCTTTTCCTCGACCGCGGCGAACAACCGGTCAGCGAAATTCATTTGCTCGCCTCCGTATACTCGCGCACCTTGCCCGCGAGCTCCGCGTCCAACAGCCCCTCGGACTCAAGCGCGGCGACGATATCAAGCACGTCAACAATGTAATGCACGTTAAGGCCCTCGGCCTTCAGCTTTTCGATGCCACCCATCTGGCGGTCCACCAAGAAATAAACGTCCGAAACAGGATGGCCGTTGCGCTCCATCGCGGCCTTTGCCTTTAGGTTCGAGCCGCCCGTCGACACCAAGTCATCCACAAGGACGGGGGCCATGCCGTCACGGATTACCCCCTCAATATCCTTTCCGGTCCCGTGCTCGCGTGACTCGCCGTTAAGCGCTTCCTTGCGAATGTACGCCACCGGGAGCTTGGCCTTAAGGCCCACGACGCTCGCGAACGGGACGCCCGCGGTCGGGACCCCGACGAGAGTGCATTTTGGGCCGCACTCGTTCAGCACCAATTCCTTGTACGCGTCAGTAATCACGTCGAACTGCTCGGGATAGCTCGGCACAGCGCGCAAGTCAATGTAGTAAGGCGACTTCTTTCCCGAAGTAAGGGTAAAGTCACCGAACTTGATTGCGTTGCTCTCGAACAATGCCTTCGCGACCGTTTTCGCAAGCTCTTTTTTCTGTTCTTCCCACGACAATTCAAACACCTCTATCATAAGCTTCGACGCCGGCCGGGTCACCGAACCCGCCGTCGAACACGACGCTGCCGTTCACGATTGTGTGCGTCGGCACGCCCTGCAATTGCAGCCCGTCGTACGGCGTCCAGCCGCACTTGGCAACAACGTTCTCATTTGTAATGGTTTGCTTTGCGTCCATGTCGACAACGACCATGTCCGCGGCAAAGCCCTCGCGGATCTCACCCCTGCCCTTCAGGCGGAAGATTCTCGCGGGATTAGTGCTCATGCGCGCCACCATTTCCGGCAGCGTCTCGAGGCCCTGGTTCACCGCGTCCAAATGCAAGGGCAACAGCGTCTCGACGCCAGGCACCCCGGACGGCGCGTGCCAGTAGTCCCGGTCCTTTTCTTCCTTGGTGTGGCCGGCGTGGTCGGTGCACCAGCACGAAATCAGCGCGCGGTTCTCCCAAAGCGCCATGCGGTCCTCGTGGCTCCGCAGCGGGGGGTTCATCTTCGCGTAGTTCTTCAGGCGGTTCATGTCCGTGTCCTCAAGGAACAAGTGGTGCGTCGTGGCCTCGCACGTGATTCGGCCGGCCGCCCTTCGGATTATGTCCAGTTCCTGGCGCGTGCTGATGTGGCAAATGTGAATCCTGTTCCCGACCTCCTTGGAAACAATCGCGGCAAGCGAAGCGCCCTCGGCGGCAACGACGTTCCTCCGGATTTTTGTGTGCACAATCGGGTCGGCCTCGCAGGCCTGTTTCGCCTCCGCAGTGAAAGTGTGGATTAATTCGTTGTCTTCCGCGTGCACGGTCACCAAGTGCCCGCCGACACGCGCGGCATGGAAAACGTTGTACAGGTCGCCCGCGTCCGGGACCAATAAGTCACCGGTCGAAGACGCCATGTATACCTTGACCGACGCAACACCGGTTACGTCCGATATTTCGTCCAGGTTGTGCGCGGTCGCGCCAAAGTGAAACCCGTAGTTCACGAGGCTTTTTCCGGCGACGGCGTCGCGCTTCCTGTCCAGGAGCAGGGGGCTCGTTATGCTGGGCTGGTTGTTTGGCATGTCGAGGACCGTTGTCACGCCGCCCTTTGCCGCGGCGCGGGACCCGGTCTTCCAGTCCTCTTTGTATTCTTCTCCCGGCACGCGAAAGTGCACGTGCGGGTCAATGACGCCGGGCAGAACGATTTTGCCGCTGGCGTCAATTGCTTTGTCGCCTTTCAGGCCTTTGCCGACTTTTTTGATTGTTCCCTTGTCGCACAGCACATCGGCCGCAACGAGCTTCCCGCCCATGAACGCCCTGCCGTTCTTGACGACTAAGCTCAAAGCTTCACCTCGCGGCCAGCCTGGTCGCGCTTGTAGTTGAAGAACTCGGAGTCGCGGAGTATTTTGCTGTCGGCGACGGGGCCTTCCTTGCACACCCTCCAGCCAGTGGGGTCCACGGAACAGTGGCCGCACACGCCGAACCCGCACTTCATCCAGCGCTCCATTGAAAAGTACACGGGCACATTTGCCTCTTCGCAAATCTTGAACAGGAACTTAAGCATTATTTCTGGACCGCACGCCGCGACCGCATCGAATTCTTGTTCTTTGAGCAGCCGCTCGGCCACAACCGTGGTGAAGGCTTTTTCGCCTTCGGACCCGTCGTCGGTGCACACGTGCAGGCCGGGAAAGTATTTCTTGTAAAACAATTCGGTTTTGTCCTGCGCGCCGATTATCGAAGTGAAGTCTTTCTCGCCGCTGTGCGCGAGTGCCTTCATGGGCGCGATTCCGACTCCGCCGCCGACGAGGAGGACGCGGTGGCCCTCGATGGCGAACCCGTTGCCGTACGGGCCGCGCACGCCGATGAAGTCGCCCTTTTTGAGGTTGAGGAGCGCGTTGGTCGCGTCGCCCACTCTCTTGACCGTGATTTGGTTTGGTGCGGATAGGCTGATTGGGATTTCGTCGACTCCCGGCACCCACACCATGATGAATTGGCCGGGCACGAAGTCGAATTCCGTGTCGAACTCGATGGCGTTGATTGTTGGGGTGAGCTTTTTCACGCCGGTTATGCGGTAGCTTTGGGGGAACTCAGTGGGCACTGCCAACCAGCTCCTTCAGTGACTTTATGCCGTTTTTCTTCATCCAGGCCTCGGTTTCCGCGCAGGCCTTGCTGAAGACGTCGATTCCACGGTAGTGTATTCCGGAGCCGATTTCGACTGCGGTGGCGCCCGCCATCATTGCCTCGATGATGTCGATGCCGTACATGATTCCGCCGACGGCGACGATTGGCACGTCGATTTTTTCGTACAAGTCGTAGATGCCTTTGACCATTAGTGGGCGCACCGCGGGGCCGCTCAGCCCGCCGGTCTTGAACCCCATGACTGGCTTGCGGACGTTGACGTCGATGACCATTCCCGGGCCCCATGTGTTGAACCCTGCGATTGCGTCGGCGCCGTTGTCGACGCAGGCCTTTGCGACCTCGAGCATGTTGTCGGTGTTTGGGGTGAGCTTGGGCATGACCGGGATTTTTCCGGCGACTTCCTTTATTTTGTTGACGAGCTTTCCCGCGACCGCGGGGTCTTTTCCGAAGACGTCGCCGTGCTTTTTGGAGTTGGGGCAGCCGATGTTCACGTCTAGCATCGCTGGCTTGTGCTCCACGATTGCGGCCGCGACTTCTGCGAACTCGTCGATTGACCCGGCGTAGAAGGACGCGATTACCGGAACGTCGATTTTTTCCAGCTCTTGCCACTCGCGGTCCATGTTTTTGTAGCCCGGCGTCGGGAGCCCGACTGCGTTGATTATTCCGTCGCCCCAGCAGAGTACCGTGGGGTTGGCGTTGCCCTCGCGGGGCTCTGGGCCAATGGACTTGATGGTTACTGCTCCGGCGCCTGAATCGGCAACCCTCTTGAGAATAGAGGCGCTTGTGCCGAGAAAGCCGGCCGCCAAAATGGTTGGGTTTTTGAGCTTCAGGCCAGCAATTTCTGTAGTAAGCATTAGGAACAGTTTAAGTCAAACCGAGTTTATAAAAACACTCGTTTCACGGCGTATGCCGGTAGAACCTTTATATATCCCGATTAGAACAACTTTTACTCAATGAAAGCTGTTTTTGTCGGCAGGTTCCAGCCTTTCCACAAGGGCCACCTGCACGCCATTGAGGCCGCGAGGGAGCAGTTCGGCGACGTGACAGTCGTAGTCGGGAGCGCCCAAAAGTACGGGACTGCCGTGAACCCGCTGCCCGTGGGCCAGCGAATCGAGGCAATCAAAAGGGAGCTGCCGGACGTCCGCATCGTCACCCAAAACGACGTGTTCAACGACCGCGAGTGGGTGAGGCAAATCCAGGAAAAAGTAAATTTCGACGTCGCAGTCACCGGCAACGACTGGGTGCGCGACTGCTTCCGCAAGTTCGGGCACAGCGTCGAAGAGCCTGAGTTCCTGAGCCCCGAAAAATACAACGGCACCGCCATACGAAAGAGGAAACTCGATGAAAATCCTTGACTACGCGCTTGCCCTGGACATTGGCAACGGCGACATAACAAGCAACGCGCTTTTTTCGAAGAACCACAAGACAAAAGCCGCCATCTTTGCGAAGAGCAGCGGCACGCTCGCCGGCGCGGAAGAAGCGAAGTACTTGTTCGCGAAATGCGGAGCCAAAGCACGAATCCTCAAGCGCGACGGCACGTGCATCAAGAAAGGCGAAAAAGTAATCACAATCACAGGCCCGACCCGCGCCGTGCTCGAGGCAGAGCGCACAGCACTGAACATCTTGTCGCGGATGAGCGGCATCGCGACCGAGACAAGCAAAATGGCGAAGCACTGTGTGGTC
Source organism: archaeon (assembly GCA_042584585.1). GTDB lineage: Archaea > B1Sed10-29 > B1Sed10-29 > WALL01 > WALL01 > WALL01. The sequence goes on from JBHOSQ010000001.1 coordinate 27,317, forward strand.
GCGGCGACGCGAAAGACCGGGCCCGGCCTCGCGCTGCTGGACAAGAAAGCCGTGGAAATCGGCGGGGGGGTCTCGCACCGCCTCGGGTTGTGGGACATGACGCTTATCAAGGACACTCACTTGGATTCAATGAAGATGCCCCGCAGGAAGGCGATTAAGGAGGCACTTGCTAAGGCGAAGCCCCCCGTAGAAATCGAGGTCGAGAGCAAAGCAGAAGCGTTGCTTGCCGCGACGCTGGGCGCGGACATAGTGATGCTCGACAACTTTTCTCCGGCAAAAGCGAAAGCCACCGTCAAGGAACTAAACAAAAAGTACCCTGACGTTTGCATTGAATTAAGCGGCGGGATTAACAAGAAAAACATTCGTGCGTACGCAAAAGCGGGCGCGGACTACGTTTCGCTTGGCGCGCTGACCCACACGGTGAAGCCACTGGACTTTTCGATGAAAATCATAAAGTAGGCGGCATCTTCTTCTTGTGCCGCGCTTGTTTTTTCCACCGCGTTACTTTCGCGCTCTTTTTCTTTCCCTTGAGAGCGGCATCGATTTTTTCGTACGAAATACCGAGCTCTTTTTCGTCGGTCTGGCCGCGCCACAATCCCGCGCTTGGCTTCTTGCGGACAATGTTTTCTGGTATGCCCAGCTTGCGCGCGAGAACCGGAAGGTCGGTCTTGTAGATGTGCGCAATGGGAAAGAAGTCCGCCGCGCCGTCGCCCCACTTCGTGAAGTAGCCGATTTCCTTTTCGCTCTTGTTGCCGGTTCCTGCGACGCGCCTGTTGAGTAAGTTAGAATAATAGTAAAGCAACGTCATCCTGGTCCGCGCCCTTATGTTCGCTCTTGCAGTCTTGTCCGCTGGAGTGCAGCGCTTGTCGAACTCGCGGACGATGGGCTTGATGTCAATGACTTTGTACTCGATACCCAGCGCCTTGGCAAAGGCCACGGCGTCCTTGTAGTGCGAGTCCTTTCGCTCCGGCATGATTAAGGCCAAGACTTTTTTCTTGCCGAGGGCTTTCGCGCACAATGCTGCGACCACGGCGGAGTCAATGCCCCCAGACAGGCCGAGGACTACGGCTTTTGCGTTGCGCTTGATGAAGGCGGTTTCCCTCATTGCCCCCTCACTCCTTCTTTTTCCGGGACCTGATGATGGCGGCGAACATCGCGCCCACCGCGGAGATGACGCCCATGATGACGAAGCTCAGCATCAGTACGAACATGTCGACCTGGCTCGGGTCAAGGAACTTGATGATTCCGGTGAGCGAGACCATCGAGGTCAACGCATAAACGCCGAAGAACAGCGACGGCATGAACGCGCCGTAAACGATTTCGGGAATGAACCCGATTTCATATTTTTCTTTTACGGCGAGCAGTGTCGTGGCAAACGAAACAAGGAACACGAAGATATAGAAGCTCCAGAAATGGGTTTGGAGCACGGGCTTTTCGCCGAGGAACACACGGTAGTCGTTCATGTTAACGTCGAATCCCCTGAACTCGTTGCGGCCCCACCACCCTGCGGTGCCAAGGACTTCTTCGGTGTCCAAAGCCCCAAAGGCCTCGACGGTTTCGTCGGGCAGCCCGATAATTTTGGGGTTGAGCGTCAATTCCGTGAACGCAGCACTGGCTATCCAGTAATTGAGATACGTGTAGGCACTTGGCGAGACTGGCGGCGCCTTAATGAGTTTGCTTAATTCGTCGGCACGGTTGGACGCGTCCCTGAAAGCCATGGCCTCGGTTGCCCTGCCGTCGGAGTACGCGGTGCTGGCCTTTACCTCCATCAAGTCGGAAACGAACAGCAAGTCGTTCTGGACCCCTTCGACCTGCGATGCGTACATCGCGTGGAGGAAGACGCCGTAGCCGAACCCGAAAATCAGGAGCAGGGACGACCCAATAAGCAGCACTCGGACTAAGTCATTGAAGCTGAAAAAGTCCTTTAGCTGCATAGAAAGGAAGAACACCGGACGGGAATAAAAAGGTTATGCCCTCGACACGCCAATCGCGATTTCCTTGCCCTGGAACTTGATTTTCGCCGCCTCGTCGCCGCCATCGCCGACTGACGCTTTGGCTGCGTTGACCTTCTTCTGCACGAACGGCAAGGCATTGTCCAGCAAGTCGTGGCCAGAAACAAACAAAGTAATCTTGTCCTCGACGTTCAAGCCCATCTTCTTGCGCACTGACTGCACCTGCCGGGCGACGTCCGAAGCGAGAGCTTCGGCGAGAAGCGAGTCGTCCATCTTGGTGTCCAGCGCAAGCTCCTTGCCGCGGACGACTTCCTTCACGTTGCACTGGCTCTTCAGCACATGCGAAAAGTTCTTGAACTCCCCAGGAACGGTTAGTGTCTTCAATGGCCAGCGCAGCTTGACCTCGGCGTCCTGGCGCATCGTCGCGACCTTTTCGATTATGTCGCGGGCCACAGCCATCTCCTCGTCGAGAGCAGGGTCAAGGTATTTCTCGTCCACTGCCGGCCAGTCCGCCAAGTGCACACTTTCCCCGCCGAAAATCTCGAGGTTCGAGCTTTCGGATAAGTAGGGGAGTGCGGGGGCAAGCAAGCGGTTCACACGCTCCAACGTGTAGTACAGCGTCGCGAATGCCTCTTGCTTGTCCGCGCCGTCGTAGGTGGGCCACGTGCGGCCGCGGATTAATTTAATGTAAAAGCGGGACAAGTCGTTGATGACGAAGTCCGAAACGACGCCCATCGCCTTGTAGCCCATGAACTTGTCGTTGTATTCCGTTGCCTCTTTGACGACTGCATTGACGCGCGACAAGAGCCAGCGGTCCTCGGCGGACGGGTTTTTCAGCTCCGCTTTCTTGCAGTACAACGTGAAGAACTTGAACGAGTTCTGCAGAATCGTGAAGAACCGGCGCACGTCATCCACTTTTTCCCACGCCCAGTCAAAGTCCGCAGACGGGTCGAACTCCAACAAGTAATACCGGAGGGTGTCGCGGGAATGCTTCTCGATTACTTCTTCGGGCGACACGACGTTGCCCTTGCTCTTGCTCATCTTGATGCCGCCCTGCGAAAGCACAAGGCCGTGCTGCAAAATGTTCTCGAACGGGATGCGGCCGAACGTGATGTAGCCACAGATAGCGAGCGAATTCCACCAGCCACGGGTTTGGTCCGGGCCTTCAAGCACGAACTTAACGGGCCACAACGACTCGAACGGCTCCTTTTTCCGGGGGTAGCCAAGCGACGACCACGGCGCGGTGCCGGAGTCGAACCACACGTCCAAAACGTCCTCGACGCGCGTCATTTCCTTGCCGCATTTGCACGGGAGCTTGATTTTGTCGATGTGCGGGCGGTGCAGGTCCTCGGGGACTGAAGGGAGCTCGTCCGTGGAGCCAACGACTTTTACTTCGCCGCACTCGCACTCCCAAATCGGGAGCGGGATGCCCCAGTAGCGCTGGCGGCTGATTGGCCAGTCGCCAAGCGACTGCAGCCAGTTGTCGAACCGCTTGCCGGCCCACGACGGGACCCACGGGATCTTGCTGTTCTGCTCAATCAAGTCTTTTTTCATGTCGCTTACTTTGAAGAACCACTGCGGCATGTTAAGGAAGAGTAACGGCGAGTTGCAGCGCCAGCACATTGGGTAGTCGTGGTCGAACTCCTGCTGGAGCAAGAGGTTGCCACTGCCCTTGAGGTCGTTGATTATTACGGGGTCCGCGTCCTTCACGTACTTTCCCGCGTACGCGCCCACAGTGTCGTCGTAGTGCCCGTTGGGGAGCACGGGGCAAAGGATTTCGAGGCCTTTTTCCTTTCCGACGCGCCAGTCCTCTTCGCCGTGTCCCGGCGCGGTGTGAACCAAACCTGTTCCTTCCTCAAGGTGGACGTAGCGCTCGCTCATGACGACGCGGTTCTTGACTTTTTCCTGGAGCGGGAGCTTCAGGGGGTGGTCGTACTCCCAGTCCTCCATTTCCGCGCCCTTGATTGTCTTGATTAGTGTGTAGCCGGTCTCCATTTTTTCCATGACTTTGGGGAGCAGGTCCTTGGCCATCCACAATTTTCCGGCCATGGTCTCGACGAGCACGTAGTCAAACTTGGGGTTTGCCATCACGCCAGTGTTCGCGGGAAGCGTCCACGGGGTGGTGGTCCAGATTAATAGAAATTCATCTTTGCCTTTTAGCTGGAACTTGACGTAAACAGAAGTGTCGCGCCTTTTCTCGTACTCGATTTCGTTGTACGCCACAACGGTCTCGCAAGAGGGGCAGACGTGCAATGGATAAGTGCCCTTGTAAAGCAGTCCCTTGTCGAACGCGATTTTGAACGTGTGCCACGCGCCCTCCATGTATTCGTTGTCGAGGGTGACGTACGGCTTTTCCCAGTCCATCCACACCCCAAGGTTGTCGAACTGCTTGTTCATGACGTCGATGAACTTGGTGGCGTAGTCCTTGCACTCGGCGTTGAACTTGTCCACGCCCAGTTTTTCGATGTCGTCTTTGCCGCGAATGCCGAGCTGCTTCTCGACCTTTACCTCAATCGGCAGGCCGTGCGTGTCGTACCCTGGCTGGCACCAGACGTCGAAGCCCTTCATGCGCAGAAAGCGAATGTAATAGTCCTTAAGGATTTTGTTGAACGTGGTCCCCATGTGGATGTAGCCAGTGGCATACGGCGGCCCGTCCAAAAAGTAGTACTTTTCCTTGCCGCTGTTGCGCTTGAGTGCCTTCTTGCGCAAATCGTTCTTTTGCCAGTACTCAATGACTTCGTTCTCGTCCATTCTAACCACGCGTAGCGTAAGATTTTGTTGGATTTGTATAAAAAGCAGGTGGGAGCAACAGCCTTTAAAAACACGGCGTGCATATATTTTACTAATGGTGAATGTGCGGTTGCCTGGGCACAGTCTCGAAATAATTCACGCTAGCCGGCGCAGGCTCGCACCGAGTGGCAAGAAAATGGAAAAGCACGTACTTGGCTTTATCGATCCTGAAGGCAACGACACTGGGCGTTTCGTGGTCGGCACTCGGGTGGACAAGATTACTGACCTTAACTTTTTGCCGTTGCTTGGCTCTCGCCGCGGGAGGAACAGGGACGTTGTTTCTGTGAAAACCCATGATGGGCGGTTCGTTTACAAGTTCACGAAGAATATCCCCACGGAGGACTATACTGTTCAATCGGTGGATGAAAAGATTTATCCGCTTCTTGAGGAATCGATTCCTTGCGCAAAGCACGAGAAAACCATTGAATTGCCGTACGTGGAATACAAAGACGATGACGGAGCCATCCACACCAAAGGGATGAGGGTGATTGTTGAGGAGGATGTTGGGCACAAAAACTTGTCTGAGGAACGGTTCAACATTCACGTCTCGAAAAAAGGGCTTAAGCGTATGAAACGGGCGCTGAGGGACATCACAAACCATTCCATTACAATGATCCAAAAAGGATTATTGCTTGACATAAAGCCGGAGAACTTCGTGCTTAAACAAGAAGGTTGGGCGGAGAAATTGTTGTTGGTCGACAAGGACCACTTAGTCAGATTAACGGAAGAAAACCGGGCGGAAAAACTTGCGACGCTCGGTAAAGACATAGGGAGGTCATTTGCTGACCTGTATTTGTTGAACGATCCGTTACTGGATGCCAAGCGCTATGAAGACATCAAGGACTATTTAACTAATAAAATTCGCTCTTGGACAATCGCTCCACCGCGGGACCTGGACGGAAACGAAATGAAAGAACTTTCGGACAAGGACGCCAAAAAAATAATCAATGGAATGGATGCCTATCTCACGAAAAAGTTCCACACAAGTTATAACGAGCTATATTCCGCAGCTAAGCTAAAGATAAACCGTGAGCCCACACCCAGTATTGAGTCAAGTCCGTTTAAGTTTACGGGCGGGAAAAAATCAGAGATTATTCGGGGCCTTAAGTCTTCGTACAAACAGAAGACCAAAAATATTGCGAATCTGGAACAGCATATAATGCGTTTGGAGATGGAACTCCAAAAAGGCTCCGACATAGGCTTGATTTCGGCTGGAAGAAAAAACCAGATAAACCGGTCTTTCCACCACCACAAGCTTGCCATGATGGAAGCCAAAATGAATACTTTCAATGAAATATTAGATGACTTGGAAAAAGCGAAGCCGAAGACTGAATCCTCAAAAAAAGAGGTCGATAAAACCCGTAAAAAACTCAAGAGATTACTGTCAGACTCAATTAGTAAATACACTGATATGAACGAAGCGTTCGAGAAAGAAGAACTGGCAATTGGGGACCAAGAGGCAGTGAAGTTAAACCAGTACATTATCCCATTCAAACATAACGAGGTAGTGAAGACCTTGGCGTTATACAAGCAGACGATGGCCGGAACCATCACAAAAGAAGCACAGGGACTGGAAAAAACGCTTAGGAGCGCAGAAGAACAAGGGCAATTAGAAGAGGGAACGGCAGCGAGGCTGGGTGTGCCAATGGCCATGCAAAACCTTTCGCTTCTCGAAAACGAATACGACTTGTACGAAAACATGTCTACGGGATTGAAAGAAGAGAAAAATGAGTTAATGCAATCGCGTTACGACGAGTTCAGGTACCTTGTGGAAACACAAAGCATTGATGGGCTTCTGGAGAGCATCAGAAGAAACAAGAAAAGACCGTCGGTTGAAGACTATCTCGAGACGAACTTCATCGGGAAGCAAATCAAAGTAGTTATCCAGAACAAGGACGTTGGAGGGTTCCAGTGGCTGCTTAAGTCCATGAGCGAGGGAGAACTGGACGAGCTAAGCAAGGCAGTCAGTAGCCTCCCCAAGCAAAGCGAAGACGCGCTCGACTACAACATCAAGCACTGCAAAAAGCAACTCGATGAACTGGTGGGCCTAATCGCTCCAGTAAAAGAACTAACTGACAAGTACTATCAATAAGCGCTGCTCAGCAATCCGATGTTCTCGGCTTTTTTGCCGCAGCCAACGCACTTGCCGCTGACCCTTGACGTTGACTTTCGGTCAACGTCATAAACCACGGTGCCGCGGAACTCAAGCTTCTTCATCTTGCCTTCCAATGCCTGCCAGCAGTCCTTGCTGCCGCACACCGGAACGGTCACGGGCAGCGACGCCTTGTCCGCCTCCTTCAGCGAGTCCATAGACTTCGCGTTGACGATTGCCTGCCCGTGGAACTCAAGCGCTTTTTTCTTCATGGCTTTCGTGACGTCCGCCAAAATCTTCGCGACTTCCTTGTTAACATCCTTGAGGGCCACCGCTTTCTTTTGGCGCGTGTCCCTGCGCACCAAAACCGCTTCGCCTTTCTCGACGTCACGCGGCCCAATCTCTATGCGGACGGGCACGCCCTTTAGCTCCCAGCGGTAATACTTCGCGCCGGGGTTGTCGTCGCTGGTGTCGATTTCTTTGCGGCACGTAAGTGAATCGAAAATCTTTTTTGCTGCGGACTCTATTTTTTTCTTGTCGCCCTTGAACACGACGGGAACGACAACCGCTTGAATCGGCGCGAACTCCGGCGGAAGCACGAGGCCGTGCTCGTCGCCGTGCACCCCAATCAACGCCGCGATTATTCTTGACGAAATCCCGTGGCTGTTGAGGTGGCACAGTTGCTGTTCGCCCTTTTCGTTTTCGTACGTTACCTCGAAAGTCTTTGCGAACCCGGTGCCGAGGTCGTGGCTCGTTGCGGATTGTAATGTCTTGTAGTCGGGCATGACAACGTCCCACGCCACTGTCTTGACTGCGCCGGGGAAACGGTCCCAGTCCGGCCGCTCCACAACAAGCGCGGGAACGCCGAGCGCGGCGAAGAATTCGTTGTACGCCTTTTCGATTGTCTTCATTTCTTCGTCCACTGTTTTTTGGTCCGCGTGCGCACAGTGCGCTTCCTTGAAAGTAGAGATTTCGCGGTCGCGGATAAGCGGGCGGGTGTGCTTTGTCTCGTAGCGGAACGTGTTCACGATTTGATAAATCTTGAGTGGCAGGTCGGCGTGGCTGCGTATCCATAACTTGAACATCGGGTACATCACGGTCTCGCTGGTTGGGCGCAACGCGAGGGGGACCTCAAGGTCGGTGAGCCCGCCTTTGGTGACCCAGTACACGCCGTCTTCGAATCCCTTGATGTGCTGTGCTTCCTTCATTAGCTGGGGTTGCGGGATGAGCATTGGGAACAACGTTTCTTCGTGGCCCGTCTCGTCCATTAGGCGGCCGAGCTCGCCGAACACCAGCTTGCGCAGCTTGAACCCGAACGGGCGCCAGGCATACGTGCCCTTAAGGTTGTACCTGGAGTCGATGACTTCGGCGTCCTCCAGCACAGAGTGGTACCAGTCAGAAAAGTTAGCTCTTGACGTTTCCATTGAAAAACCCCCTTTCCCAAGGATTGAGGAAATAAAGGTCGTGGGGATATAAAAGTGTGCTGGGGAAACAGGTTACCCCACCACAAGGACTTGGGGGGCGCCACAACTGGCCTCTGGGGGGATACCAATTGGCATCCCCCAAGTCCTTTGGGCTGTCGGAAGCGCCCCCACTGCCACCCGGGGGTTGGGCTTCTGCGCCGGAGGGCGAGCCAGCAGAACAGGAGGGCAAACGGAGCCGGGTTTTTCCTGCGTTCTGCAGCGATTCTCCTGCATAGGTTTTTATAGGGAGGATGGTTAAACAGTATTAAGGGGGGCTGTTAATGCCTGAAGAAGAGAAAAAGACCGAAGAAACCGAGGAAGAGGACGAATCACTGGCTTTCGCCAACGCCCAAGTAGTTAGGGTGATGAGGGCCAACGTGGCGCAGGACAAGATGATCAAGTCCGCCGTCAAGAAGGAAATGAACCTGTTCCTCGAACAGGTGTGTGGCGACGTGTCCAAGAGAATGGACAAGTTCCCGTACGCAATGATTGACCGCAGAATGTTCGACGAGGCCACCGAGGCCTACAGGACCATGGACAAAGTCGTCGAGGAAAAGAAGCGCATAATCGCGCACCTCGAAGCAATCAAGGAAGACTGCAACAAGCTCATCCGCGATGTCGACGAAACGTTCAAGTCCGACGACGAAGAAGAAGAAGCCGCGGAATAAAGCTCGTTCTGGTGACTAATGGACGCCGAGAAGCTCAGCAAGAATATTTCCAAGATTTACGCATTCTCGTTCCTGTGGCACCTGCATTTCATGGCTGGCGTGCTGATTCCGTTCTTCACGCTGTGGGGCAAAATCTCGTTTACCGAGATAATGCTCCTCCAATCCTTTTTTGTTGTATCAGTGTTTTTGCTGGAAATTCCGACCGGCGCAGTCGCCGATAGGTTCGGCCGCAAAACGTCGCTGATTCTTTCGTCACTAGTCAGCATGGTCGGCGTGATTGTCTATTCGTCTTATCCATCAATAGCGGTGTTCGCGCTCGGCGAATTCATTTTCGCGATAGGCTCGTCGCTCATAAGCGGTGCGGACGAGGCCTTGATGTACGACACCCTCAAAAAAACGGGGAGGGTCCGGGAATCCAAAAAGATTCTGCCGCGCATGCACTCGTTCCGCATACTCGGCGTGATGGTTGGCGCGCCAATCGGCGGCATAATCGGGTACTACCTCGGGCTGCAGTACGCCGTGATGCTAATGGCCATTCCAATGGCACTGTCCGCGCTCGTCGCGTGGACCCTGGAAGAGCCAAAAACAAGGAAGAGCAAGGAGTCCACACGGTACATCGACACGCTCATCAGCGGGGTCACGTACTTCCGCAAGCACAAAATACTGAGAAAACTAGCGGCAGACGAAATCACGATAGGCGCGGTCATCTTCTTCATTATTTGGCTGTACCAGCCCGCGCTGCAGAGCGCAGGCGTCGCGATTATTTGGTTCGGGTTCGTCCACGCGTTGATAGCCGTCGCCCAAATCGTTTTCCAGAACAACTTCGAGCGGCTCGAAAAGTTCTTCGGGAAAAAGGGGTACATCAAGTACAGCGCGATCATTCCGGGGATTTGTTTCATCTTGCTGGCATTGGGAGTTGGCGCATGGGCCATGGTGGGGCTGATTACGTTGATTGCGGCGTTCGGGCTGTCGCGCAGGGCATTGTACGCCAACTACTACAACAAGCACATTGAAAGCAAGAACCGGGCCACGGTGCTTTCCACGATTCGGATGGTGGGCAGCTTCGTGCGGGCGCTGCTGTACCCCCTCGTTGGGGTAATGGTCGACTTTTCATTGCCGCTGGCGCTTGGGGCGATTGGAGTGGTTTTGGTCGCTGCGGCGCTGCTGAGCAGGGTTGAAGATTACATGCTGGTGGACTAGCGCGTGCTAGCAAGCGTAAAGAAAAAAAAATAGATGGTCGGGACGCAGCAAGCCGCGTCCCGGGAGTTTTGACGAAATTTAGAGGTCGGCTGCGCGAACGGTCTTGCGGCCGTTTGCCTTCGCACGCGAAATCGCGTTGTCAACCATGTCCGCAACATTCTTCGAGAGAGCCTCGCAGAAGTCACCGGCCATGTTAGCCTTCTTCTTCTTCACTTCGTCCCTAACCTTGCTCTGAACAACTAATACATCCATTTGAATTACCTCTGGCATATTTGCTAACCACGTCATTTATATAGGTTTCGCTCAAAATGCCCTTTTTGGAGGGGTTTAGGCGGTTTTTAAGAGGCTAGATTTGTCAATATTTTTCACTTCGCCGGTCTTCATGTCCAGGTCCACCCTCAGCATCCGCAGGGTTTTCGTGACAATAGCGACCTTCCACTCGCCCTCACGAAGCGTGATAATGACTTTGGTCGGCACCTCGCGCTGCTCGACCAGGACTTCGGTGAGGCGCGACAACAACTCTTTTACCCCCAACGCGCCGCTGGGGTCCAGCTCCGGATAATGGCCCTCGACCAGTGGGGCGCTGGCCTCCCCTTTCGAGACATTGCCGTCAGTTACGTCCACGGAAAACACTTTTTGCTCCGCGGGATTGAAGTACACCAGGGTCCACTGCTTGATTTCGGCCAATGTCTCGGGAATAGCCATCAGGCTGCTCAAGTAATACCCGCTCTTGAGGTGGCTCTGGATGCCTTCGTCGGCTTCTGCTTGTTCAACGGCTTTCGCTATCTCCATTCAAAACAGCCCGAGGAAAACAATCGCCAGCCCCGCGGTGAACGCAAGGCCGCCGTAAACGCGATACGTCAAGTCGTCGTACTTAAGCCACTTCTTGAGCCGCTTCCGCGCGACCTTCGGCGAAAACAAGTACGGGAGCCCCTTCGTAAGGGCCACCAAGCCAATCATTAGCACAATGTAGTCCATACCCCAGAATACGGCAAAGCGGTATTTAACGCTTTGCGGCGGCCTCATAAAGGCCGACGAGCTGCTTCGTGCGCTTTTGGATAGTGTTTTTTTCCGCGGTTTTGCGCGCGTTCTTGGCGAGGCGCCGCCGCCGCTTCTTGTCGTACAGCAACAGGTTCGCGTCGTGCGCGATTTCCCGCCAGTCGTGCAAGCGGAACAACAAGCCGTTGGAGTTGTTTGCCACGGTCTCAGGAATAGCAAGCGAGTCCGCGCCCACCACCGGGCACTCACACGCCATGCCCTCCACAATCACAAGACCCTGGGTTTCGGCTTCGGAAGCAATCACGGAAAACGCCGCTTCCTTGTACAGCTTAACCAAGTCCTTGTCGTCAATGAACCCCGTGAAAATGACGTTGTCTGGAGCCAATTTCTTCAACCGCTCCATGTCCGGCCCGCGGCTCGTCACTACAAGCGGGGCGTCTACTGTTTCCCACGCCTTCAGGACGTCAGCCACGTTTTTTTCGCGCGAGAGCCTGCCAGAGTGCAGCACGAAGTCGCCGTCGATGCCGAACTTCTTTCGCACGCTTTTCGTGGACTTTACTTTGTCGAACCTCTTCAGCTCGATGCCCGTGGGGATCACGGGAATGGGCGCCTTGATGCCCTTGTCCTCGAGCAACAGCTTGATGGTCTTTGAGGGAGTGATTACCGCGTCGTAGCGGTTGTAATGCTTCGTGGAATACGCCCACGACACTTTTTGGCCGAGCAGGTGCAGGTGCTTGCCCTTGAACAAGTAATGCACGTAGTCGGACAGCGGCGTGTGGAACGTGGTGACCGCGGGGATTTTGTTTCGCTTCGCCGCGTACAGCCCCGCCAGGCCGATGGAGAACGGGCCATGGGTGTGGACAACGTCGAAGCCCTTGCCCGCGACTAATTTGTTGATTCGCATTGGGGGGACGGTGGCACGGAACTCCGGGTACGGGCGAAAAGTAAAAGACTTGAACCGGTGCACCTTCATTTTGTTGTACCGCTTTTTCCCGGGGGTGGGCGCGAAGATTTCAACTGTGTGGCCCTGCCTCACCAATTCGTCTGCGAACCACGAAGTGCTGGAGACCACACCGTTTACCTGGGGGTGCCAAGTCTCCGTGAACATCCCTATTTTCATTTGAGTCACTTTAGCCATATAGAAAATAAAAAGGAGGGGGGCGTTAGCCCCCCACTGGTTTCTAAGACGCGTGTCCGGTCTCGTTCAAGCGCAGTACCCAGATGTTGTCGTTTACGCCTCCGACCCTGGTCTGGCCGCTCATGATGAAACCGCCGGCCGAGACGCTCTGCAGCGAGTAGCCGTAGTCGTTGTCGTTGTCGTGCGCACGAGTCCACTCGGTCGCGCCGTCTGCCTTCGCGACCTTCCATACGAAGTAGTCGTAGTCCGCGCCGTTGTGCTCGTAGCCGCCCGCAACATAGCCGTCACTTACCTCGACAATCCCGAAGCCAAAGTCGTGTTCCGTGCCGCCGTCGTACGTCACGTTCCACGTGAGCACGCCACTCGTGTCGGTCTTCATGATGAGCACGTCGTTGTCCGGGTTGTTGTTCGTGGTGTACCCGCCAATGGCGAACCCGGCGCCCGCGCCAAGCTCGACAATCGCTGTGCCCTCGTCCTCACGGTTGTAGCCGACGTCGTACGTCTTGTTCCAAATCTGGGCGCCCGTGGCCTTGTCGACCTTCCAGATGAGCAGGTCGTTGTCCGAAAGCCCGGTCGCGACGTATCCGTCACTCACTTCGATTATGTCACTCACCCAGCTGGACGCACCGCTCTGGTTGAACGTCACGTTCCACTGCTCGACGAGGCTGGAGTCATACTTGACAATCAACCCACGGTTGATGGCCGTCTTGTTCTTGCCGGCGAACACCAAGTCCGTTCCGTCCTCAATGACCGCGTTGAACTCGTCCTGGTCACCTGTGGAATCGAAGGTCGCGTTTCGCACCTCGTTTCCGCTGGAGTCCAGCACCAGTGCCCAGGCCTCCTGGTCACCCGCAGTGCCGCAGGTCCCGGCAATCGCGAAGCCGCCTGAAGCCAAAACCACGAACTCAAGGCCCTGGTCATGGTTTCCCGGGCCGTCGTAGCAGTCGAACGTCGAATTCCACAGCTCGCTTCCGTCGCTCGCGTTCAGGCTCGAAACGAAGACATCCCAGTCGAGCACGCCAGCGTCTTCCTGGTAGCCCATAGTGTAAAGGCTGCCTTCACCCCCGCCATAGCCGACTTCGTTCCTGCCACTGTCGAGTGATGCCGCCCAAGGCGCAACCGCTGCGCCGCCGGCGCAGTCCGCGTCGGCTCCGTCGACGTCGCCGTCACAGTCGTTGTCCAAAGTGTCCCCGCAGCTGGCTTCGTTGGCGCCTTCGTTGGCGACACAGTCGCACGTACCCGCGCCGTCACACTTAGCGCCCGGCGGGTACGAGGGGTCGTCAATACAAATTGTTCCCGCGGCTTCGTTCGCGGCGGCTTGGTCGCACACGCCCGCACCGTCACACTGTGATACCAAACAGTCGTCAGCGGTTGTGTCAGTGCACGCCGTGGTTATCACATCAAACGTACAACTCGAGTCACAGCAGTCACCGTCATCGGTGTTGCCGTCGTCGCACGTTTCACCAACATCGACTACTCCGTCGCCGCAGCCAGGAGTTCCAGCGGTAATTGCGGCTGTTTGGAGCACGACTTGGCTTACGTCTGGCCCCCACAGCGTCACTATTAATCCTTCGGTTCCGCTGGTGTTACATGCTTCTTGTCCAACGATTGGATAGTTACATGCAATACTTCCACTTGTTAAGTATAATGGGCCGGCAATGGGTTCCGAGCCGAGGTTTGCCACAAGTATTTTTCCGCCGCCAATTGGTGTCGCAGTGATTGCGATTGGCGTGTTTGGGGTGGATTGTTTCGTGGCAAGGCCCGCACCCCAAAAGTAAAGGGCGACCGCCGCAACAACAGCAATTGCGATTAGCAGAACAACAGCAACAACGGGGGAAATCCCTTTCGGGTTTTCCGGTTGTTTCTTCTGCAACCGCTTGTCAGTAGAAGTTCCGCGTTTCATGAGTATCACTGCTCCCTAGAAAGGCTTCCCGGCTATTTAAGCTTTTCGTGGCAAGAATTAAATACGCGCTCTGTGTTTTTGTTGGCGATGAAGACGTATCTCGTGGTGTGGTTCAGCACCGAGGGCCAGCCCGTGTCGGAAGTTACGGGGCGGCTCATGTCCATGGGGTTCAGGCCCATGAACGGAAACTACGACTACGTGTACGACTGGAGCCGCGACGTGCCGATGGACGAAGTGCTTTCCATTGGGGAGCAGGTCCAGGAGACGCTGCGCGGGTGCGGCGTTACGTTCAAGCTGGAGACGGTATAAATGATTCCCCCCGGAGTAATTGAGTTCGCGCAGTCTTACCTGCAGGCGATTCCCTCGCTTGTGATACAGGGCGACGTTGGCGCGATAGTGATTGGATTGATTTTGTTTTACGTCGGGTTAATCGTGGTCAACAAACTTAGTTTTTACATGCTTCGTGTGCTGAAGTACGTGGTCATCGTCGCGATTGTGGTCAGCGCGTTTTATGCCGTCGTGATGACGTTCATCACTAAAATGGCCGGCGCGGAAGTGCTTTACATTCTCCTCGGGCTAGTGGGAATCGGAATCGGGTTCGCGGGAGTCGTCGCGGCGCTTTACACACTGTACCGCGAGGCCACGAAGAACGTGGACATCGCGAAGATTCGCCAGGAAAAAATGCTGGCGTACCACAAGGAGCTCTTGCAGGAAGAAAAGGACAAGCTCGAGGCCGCGAAGGAACAGCTTGAGGAGCAGAAGGAAGAGCTCGAGAAAAAGGGCTCGATACAAAAAATCATTAAGCAGCAAAGCGTGCTGCTGACGATTATTACTTACATTCTTATCGCGGAGTTCGGCGTGTTTTCGTCAATCACTGTGAGTGCGCCGACCGTGGAAATCGGGATGATTATGTTTGCCTTGTTCACGGTTGGTGTGGTCGTCTACACGCTCAAGAATTATCCGGACCCGCGGCAGGGACTGGTTTACTTGGCGGCGGCGTTCGTGTTCGCGTTCGTGATGTCCGTTGTGCTGGGGCACTTTTGGGTGGGGCACGCGCTCGGGGAACTGCTGTCCACTGCATACTTCGCGCTGGACTCACTGGTAGCGTTCATCACAGGGATTGCCTTGAGCTTGTTTATGGGAAGCAAAAGCTCATAGCATTTTCTTGAGCTTCAGGGAGTCGGTTTCAAGATTGGGCGACTCGCAAATAGCTGTGCCCTCTAGGTGCCACTTTTTCATTGCGTCGGCAATCGGCTTGAACCCGGGCTCGCCGCACTCGTCCATTTCGCAGTGCTTGAGCTCGCCTTTTTCGGAGTAAATGATTCCAGAGAAATGCATGTGCAGGTCGTGCAGGAAGCTCGCGCCCAACTCTTTTTTCATGCGCTTGAACACGTCGTCGTAATTCACTTTGCCCGCGACGCGCGCGTACACGTGAGAAAAGTCAAGAGTCATTCCCAGCCCAGGCACGTCGCTGCACAACAGCATCAATTCTTCCCACGACCCGAACTGCGTGGGCTTGCCCGTCGTCTCGGGGCAGAGGCGCACGTCCCACCCCTTTTTCTCGACTACTTCGGTGAGTGCCATTAACTCGTCGTACATCGTGGTGAAGACTTGCCCGGGGTCTTGCTTGAGGTAAAACCCGGGGTGGAAGCAAATGTTTCGCGCGCCCATCAAGTGGCCTTTTTCGCACGAGTCAAGAATTCTTTTTTCAGAGTCCTTGCGCTTCTGTGCCTCGCGCGCGTTGAGGTTGATGAAGTACGGGCCGTGTACGGACAAAGAGACGTTGTGCTCCTCGGCGTGCTCGCGCAATTGCCGTGCGGTGCCGTTGCCCATGTGCACCCCGTGAGTGAACTCGACTTCCATGGCGTCCAAGCCCAGTTCGCGGATGCGTGTGACTCCGTCAAAAGAAGTGCGCTTTTTCGCGGACCACGGCGTGCCTGCTGTCCCGAACTTAATCATTACTTAAGTGCCTCAATCGCTTTTTCGAACAAGTGCTTGTTGTTGCCGGCGGACTTCATTTCCTTGCGGACCGTGGCAAGAAGCGAAAGCTTTTGCGCGGGCGTAAGCCCGTTTTTGCCGGCGAGTGTTGACACGAGGCCAAAAGTTTCCGTGAGGACCTCGGCGTCTCGTTTGTGGCGCTGTATGTTTTTCCCCAGTAAAAGAGGCAAATTCGGAATAGTTTTTCCGTTGACTTTTTCATTTTCTTTCGCGGCAATGTGAATGGTTTTTGTCGCAGTGCACACAATGTTGGCCCGTGGGTTCTTCAAGGCGTCCACGTTGGTCTTTATGTCAAGCACGGTCTGGCCCTTCCGGGGCACTGCACCCCTTATGTCTCGTTTTTTTCCACCTTTTGCCATTTAATTCACCTGTTTAACTGTTAGGAAAGATTCTGAATCAGATCCTCAAGGCTCGCGTGGTGCTGCTCGTGTATTTTCTCGATTTTCCCTAGCGTTCGTTCCAGCCCCCACAACTTGATCCTCATTGTCTTGCGTTTGGCTTCCTCGGCCTCGATGTCGCGGTCCGCCTCAGCGCCCAGAAGCACATACTGGTTAACCGTTTCAGTGACTTTGGGCTTTTGTTCCGGCACCGCTTTTCTCCGCACGTTATCAGTCCGCTTCCGCAACTTTTCCGCGGTCCGTTTCTTCCTCGTGTACTTCAGGACGTTTGCATGGATGTCCCCCACCAGTTTCCCAACGTGGCCCATTTCCTTCTCGGAGTCCTCCTGGATGCCTTCGAGACTCGTTTTGGACAGCTTAAGGCCTGCTTTCGCCTTCTTCTTCAGTTTTTTGCGGTTCTCGGAAGACAGCTCGTTCGTTGCCATGAACTTGTTCAAAACGTGAATCGCCATCTGCCTGACCTCTACATCAGAATTCGTCAAGTGCCTTTTCCCGAGGCGCATGACCCGCGTCTCGTTGAGCAAGCCGGCGTCGGCAAGCTCCACCAAAAGCGAGTGGGTTTGCGCGCGGACGCCTTCGTGTGAGTGCCCCCGTTCGTCCTTGCGCTCCAGGTTGTTCAGCAAAGCAGTGAAAACGCCTCGGACTTCCTTGGACGTGAACTTTCCTTTCCTCACGCGCTCCCGAAGCTTCCTAGTCCTCTTCTCGACAACAGAGTGCTTCTTGCCCTCAAGGCCCATACTCTTCCGAACTGTAATCATGAGCATAGTAATGCAGTAGGGGAATAAAAAAGAGCAAGATTATTTATACCCAATTCCACAGAGTTTAATGCAATGGCCCTTACTCCGGACGAGGAAAAGATTCTCGAATCCATCAAAGTCGCTTCTGAAAACGACCCCAACAACCCCGAGTACCCGCCATGGCAGCCAAAATGGCCGTCCACGCCCACATACCAAATCGACGTGCCCGGGTTCACCAACGTGTGGCTGAAGGACGAGAGCCACAACCCCACCGGCACGCACAAAGACCGAATGGCGTGGGAAATGGTGGTCACCTACCGCGACTTTTTATTGGCTAAACAAAACAGCCAAATAAGCGAACTCCCCCATCTATCGATAATTACTTCAGGCTCAGCGGGAATCGCAATACAAACAATGCTCAAGAAATACGAATTGCCTGCACTGAAGTGCCTTATCGACGCCGGGCTCGACGAAAAAATCAAGGCGTCGCTCCAAAAAATCGGCTGCGAATTGTACGAAACCGCTTTGGCGAAAAAGCCGTTCACGTGGCAGGAAATCCTCGCGCTCACACACAACGAAAACGGCTTCGACATTACTTCGTCGGAAGCGCTTGACCCCACCACGCGGTTTTATGATTGGCTTAGCTACGACATAATCAACCAGTCGGCCGACTACTGCTTCATCCCGTTCGGCACGGGAAACCTATACGAAAACGTGCTCAATATTAGTAAACGCGAAGTGAGCACAGCGGACCACGACCCGCGGTTCAGGGGCGACGTGGAAACGCTCCGCAAATGCAACTTTGTTGGCGCGACTTCGAACAACCCCGGCACAACGGCGGACAAGCTGTACTCACCGCATTTGCCGTTCGTGCACTACGACGAGCAGTGGATACGGTTTTACAGGCATGCCGCGTTCTGCGGGCCCGAGAGCGACGTGCGGCTGCTGCAGGAAGAGTACTTACCTAAGGCAAAAGAAATCGCGGGCGCGAACAGCGTTGACTGCGAGCCATCGGGAATCGCGGGGCTCGCGATGATGCTGCAGATGCAAGAGTCATTGCCGAAAGACAAGAAGATGCTTGTTGTAAACACGGGAAAAACTAAGTACCCTTGAGAACCAGCCACACCGTGTCGATGTATTCGCCGTAATGGTCTTCCCATTCCTTCAGGACAACGAATTCCTTGAATCCCAGGTCTTCGTAAAGCTTAAGTGCGGCTTTGTTCTGTGGGTTCGCGCGAAGAAACAGGTGATGTGGGCTCCACTTTTCTTTGGCCGCTTCAATCATCAAAGACATTAATTCGTGGCCGAGCCCCTGGCCCCGCACTTCCTTCGCCAAAGCGATGCCGACTTCGACGTTGCCGCGTTCCTTCCACTTGCCCTGCTGCGCGTTGACGCCGCCGACGTGCCTGCCGTCCAGCAAAACGCGCCACGAAATCAAGCGCCCCGCCTCGATTTCACTCATTTGGCCGCGCAGCCAATCCGCCTCTTCCTCCGGCGACTGCTTCTCGTCATAAACCAAAAAGGCTTTTTCTTCGATTAAGCCGTTAAAAAAATTGGTGATGCCGATGACGTCCTCGTTCGGCTGCAAGTCCCGGACCAAAACAGTGCGGCCGTCCTTCAAGCCGATTTCCTTTTCCATAAGTAGCCACTTAACTCAGTGATTTTTACGCGCTCCTGCTTCTGCGTGTCGCGCTCACGCACAGTCACGGCGTTGTCCTTCAAGGAATCGAAGTCAAAAGTAATCCCGAACGGCACGCCCACCTCGTCGGCACGCGCGTACCTGCGCCCGATGGAGCCACCGGCGTCGAAAAACACTTTGATGCCCTCGTCGCGCAATGTTTGGAGAACAATGCGCGCCTTCTCGGGCAAGCCCTCCTTGTTGACCAACGGATACACACCGGCGTCAAACGGCGCGAGCCGCGGCGGCAAAGCAAAGTACCAGCCATCCTTCCCCTCCTTAAGAGAAGTGTCTAACAAAGCGAACACGAGGCGGTCCACCCCAAAGGAGAGCTCAAGCACGTGGGGGTTGTAGTCCTTCCCCGGCACAAGCATTTTTTGGCCGCTTACTTTTTGGTGGCCCTTCAGGTCGTGGTCAGTGCGGTAATGAAAGCCAGCGATTTCGACCCACTTGTCGAACGACGGCAGTTTTACCTCGAGGTCAATGTGGTACTGGTTGTAAAACGCTTTTTCCTCGTCCGAGAGTTGGGCGAGGCGCAAGTGCTTCCCGAGGCCGATGTATTCCATGAACTCCCAGTCCTTCGCCAGGTAATACAGCAAGAACTCGGGCATCTTGGTTGCCTTTTTCACTTCGTCGATGGTCATGGCTTTTTCTTTCTTGCCGGGAAGCGCGAACAATACTTTCTTTTTCTTTATGGACTTGTAGTCGATGTCCGGCGTGGCCTTGGGGTCGAAAAAGATTTGTAATTCAGCCTGCGTGAACTCGCGGGCGCGGATCGTTAGTTGGCGGGGCGAGATTTCGTTGCGGAACGCCTTGCCGATTATTGCGAGGCCCAGTGGCAGCTTCTCGCGGTTCGCGCGGAACTCGCGCTTGTACGCAGTGAACGGGCCTTGCGCGGTCTCGGGCCGGAGGTACGCGGTTGTTTTTGCGTCGCCGGCGCCGACGCTGACGGGGAACATTAGTGTGAACGACTCGATGTCCTTGAATTTTGCTTTGCACTTGGGGCAGACTGCCTTGTGCTTTTTGATTACGGCATTTAATTCGTTGGCCGAGAGGCCCTCGAACTTTTCGCCGAGGAATTCTTCGAGCAGGTGGTCGGCGCGGACCTGTGTCTTGCACTTGCCGCATTCCGCGATTGGGTCGTTGAAGTGCTCGAGGTGGCCGGAGGCCTTGAACACGCTTTGGGGCATGATGAGGGAGGAGTCGATTTCGTGGAAGTTGTCTGCAAGCGAGAGAAAGAAGCTGCGCCACTCGGTCTCGAGCCGGCGCTTTATTTCGGAGCCGGTGGAGCCATAGTCGTAAAACCCGGCGACTGGGTTGTGTGGCTCAGCTGTCGGGTAAATGATTGCCCTCTTCAGCAGCAGTTCCTGCAGCTTTTCGTAGTGGCTCATGCAGTGTTGGTTTAATCGCCACGCTTTTATATAACTAAGCGAAGAACATAGGTGATTTCTATGGACATCCGTCAACTACGCAGAAAAGCCCTGGTCAAGGCCAAGCAAAAGGTCAGGGAAAAAAAGGCGGGGAGAGACTACGCAGTCATACAGGCAGTCGAAGCCATTGACGAACTGGACGACATTGCCAACATCATGACCGAGCGAGTCAGGAACTGGTACGCGTTCCACTACCCCGAGCTCTCGAAGCTCGTGCGGAGCGTCGACACTTACCTCGAAATAATCACTGTGCTGAAGGGGCGGAAGGACATGCGCGTCGCGGCACTCACCAAGTACTTGCCTGAGGCACAAGCCAAAAAAGTTGAGCTGATTGCAGAGCAGACAATGGGTGCCGACCTCAGCGACACCGACCTCGAGAGCATAGCCAAGTTTGCGTCGCTCGCGGCACACGCGCACAAAGAACGCGAAGAATTGGCGCAATACGTCGACGACACCACCGAAGACATCTGCCCCAACATGAAGTCACTCGTCGGGGGATTATTGTCAGCAAGGCTGATTGCCAAGGCCGGCTCGTTGGAGCGGCTCGCGGAAATGCCGGCGTCGACCGTGCAAGTCCTCGGCGCGGAAAAAGCGTTGTTCGCACACATCAAGAAAGGCGTGAAGCCCCCGAAGCACGGCCTGATTTTCGCTTACCCGGCTATTCACCAGGCGCCCAAGAACAGGAAAGGCAAGATTTCCCGCGTGGTCGCGGGCAAACTGGCCATCGCGGCGCGAATGGACTTTTTCAAGCACGGCCTGGACAAGACCCTTGCCGTAGAGCTCGAGAAAAAGATTGCGGGCGCGCTTAAATGAACGAAGCGTTCCACAACGTGTTCCGCGACGGAAAGCAATTGTATACACTGTCGTTTGACCCCGGGCAGCGAGTCTACGGCGAACGATTACTGAAGCACAACTCTGGCGAGCTGCGGCAGTGGGACCCGAACCGGTCCAAGCTGGCGGCCGCGATTCTGAAGGGATTGAAAAAGTTTCCGTTCGAGGCGGGCACCGGTGTGTTGTACCTCGGCGCTGCGCAGGGAACCACTCCGTCGCACGTGAGCGACGTGGTAAACAAGGGAGTTGTTGTTTGCGTCGAAATCTCGCAGAAGGCGTTCGAGAAATTACTTCCTTTGTGCGAACGGCGGGAGAACATGGTTCCCGTGCTGGCGGACGCGAACCAGCCGGGAGAGTACGCGGATTATTTGGACGGCGTGTCCGTTGTTTACCAGGACGTCGCGCAGCCGAACCAGGCAGCCATTTTTGTGAAGAACATGGCAAAAATCAAGGGGTACGGGATTCTGTGCATCAAGGCGCGGAGCGTGAACGTCGCGGAGCTTCCGAAGAACGTGTTCAAACGCGAAATCAAAGTATTGGAAGACGCGGGGCTGGACGTGCTGGAAGTTATTCCGTTGGAGCCGTTCGAAAAAGACCATGTGCTAGTGGTCTGCAAGAATTGATTCTAGAAAAATAAGTAGAACGGCAGCCGAATGGCTGCCGGGGTTTGTTTCTAACAAGAGCCACTTGCACTGCCGGTAGCCGTGCCAATGGATTCGGCGCATGCCTCTGGCGTGTTGGTGAAGCCAGTGCATATGGAGGTCTTGTAGTCCTCCGGTGCGCGTCCGCCGTTGTGCTTCACGCCGTTGACGAAAACAGCAGGTGAGCCACTTACGTCTTTCTCGACGTTAAGCGCCCTCTCCGCAGCCATCAATGCAACGCCGTCCTCTTCCTGGCAGGTGCTTACTGCGTCGGAGTCAACGTTGGCATCTTCGGCAGCATCGAGCCAGCAAGTGTTGATGTCCGAGAGCTGGCAGTTGTCGTACACATACTTGAGGTACTCCCACAGCGTCGAGCTGTCGTAGTCCCTGGCGATGCAGGCCTGCCTGATGTTCTCGTTCAACTCGTCGATGCCGTGCATCGCGCACAAATTGCCGTCGTCGATACAGTAGTCCTCGCCGCCACCGCGGTAGTTCTCGTAAATCACGAAATGCGGTGTCCAGTCAACAGAGTCGCCGAGCAGCTGGTAGACCGGCTCAAGCCCTTTCTCGGCCTGCTGGCCGTACGGGCAAAAGCTCATCACGAAAAACTCGACTTCCGGAACCGCCATGTCAGGCGCGTCAAAGCTCGCCGTCTGCGGGGTTTCGGGGGCCTGAGGCGCTTGCGCCTCAGGTGATTCCTCGACCTCGGCAACGCCGTAGAAAAACAGCTTGCCGTCCTTTGTCAAGTAGCCAACGACTTCGTCGTCGCCCGCGTCAGAAGACAGGATGATGTCAAGCTTGTACACGCCAGACTCTTCCTCGACGCTCGTGACTTTGGCAGTCACTCCCGGCGGAACCAGGTTCTGTGCGATGAA
Source organism: archaeon (assembly GCA_042584585.1). Lineage (GTDB taxonomy): Archaea > B1Sed10-29 > B1Sed10-29 > WALL01 > WALL01 > WALL01. The sequence goes on from JBHOSQ010000001.1 coordinate 50,110, forward strand.
CTCTTCCGAAATCTCGATGACTTCGGAGTCGGTCATACTTCCCGTTGCTCCGTCCAAGTAAACTATCTTTGGGACCTCAATGATGGAGGTTCCCGAGCCGGAAGCAAGCTTCGCCGCAGTCGCCGCCATGCCAATGATGACTATGGCCGCAACGATGACGATTGCCCAGTTCCACATGCTTGGCGTGACCTTGGTCTTTGCAAAGCTCACAGCTGAGCTTGGCTTCGCCTTGTGTGTGGGGGCGTGTTTAACCGGCTTTTTTGTTGTTTTCTTTTTTGTTGTTTTCTTTGCCATTCTATATCCCTCGCGAAGGGGTTTTTACGGATGGGCGTGCCGAGATTTGAACTCGGGACCTCCGGTTGTCTCCGGCTCGCGGCCGAATGTCTGGAACGCTGCCATATAAGACCGGCGCTCTGAAACCAGGCTAAGCTACACGCCCCTCCCGCTGGGAGAATTGAGTTGTTTGTTTTTAAAAAGGTTAGCCTTTAGTGATGAGGTATTCCTTGCAGTGTTCCCTCAGGGCGTTGCGCAGCTTGAGCTGGTAGTCCTTGCCCGACTCGACCACATCCTCCGGATTTTCCGGAAAGAATGTCTTCTCGACCTTTACGTCTATCGCCGGAAAGTACCTGTTAAGCGAGGAACTCAGTATATCATCGATGAACGAGTCGAGGTCCACGTGCGACCCCCTCCCCCTATTCTCGTGCTTTCTTACTATCTTTCCCACTTCAGTGACGACGCGTGACCTCTGGGCATTTTCGGGGTTTTCGGTGCTGTCAATAATGACGTTAATCAAATCAATCGGGTTTTTCTTGAGCTCGCTGATTGGCACGGAACCCGAGGGCGGGGGCGGCAGAGGCCTAGTGCTTTCGTCCTTTTCGTAAACGGGCTGATCGTCTTCCGCCTCCCCCTCGTAGGTAGGAGCAGTGGGGTTTTCCAGCTCTTCGGATGTTAGCTCGATTTCGCCCATCTCGGACTTTTCTAGGAGGAGGCCATCCATGAAGGGCTTTGTCACCGCGAGATATGACTGCTTGGCGTTCATGCCTTTTTCCGACGCAGTCACAAGGGCCTCGGCCATGTCCTTGCGAAGATCTCTGACCACGGCAAGCGAATAGTCCCGCACCTTGCCGTTTGGGTCGACCTTGTTCCGGCCGAGATGGTGGTCCCTCACAGTTTTGGGGATAAGGCTGAGACTCAAAAACTTCTTCATGCTCATCTCGTGATGCAGTCCTTCCACCATTGTGCATAATTTTGGCAAGCCCCGAATATAAACCATTAGGTATAAAAACCGCGGCGCGGCTAATCCGAGTCACATGATTATAGACCTAGAGACACGGCGGCAGGCAGTACACCTGTTTTCCGGATTGTTCTTTGCTTCCGTTGTCCACTTGACGACAATGGAGGAAGGTTTCGCTTTCCTTGGAATCGCGGCGCTCCTGACGTTCGCGTTCTCAAAAATGATTAAGGGCGGAAAAAAGGTTCCGTTCTTGTCGTGGCTGGTCGACAAGACCGAGCGCAAGGGCAAGCCGCCCGCGTCCGGGGTCACTTGGTACTTCCTTGGAGTGCTGTTTATTTTCGTGGCGTCAATGTACTTGGGCATCGCAAAAGAGTTTGTGGTCGCCGCCATGCTAATCGTCGCGATTGGCGACTCGATTTGCACTGGGCTCGGAAGAAAAATCGGGCGCAAGAAACTGCCGCGCACTAAAACAAAAAGCTACGAGGGGAGCCTCGTCGGTTTCGGCGCAGCGTTTTTCGGAGCGGCTTTTGTTTTGAAATTGTTGTTGCCGACGACTGAGGCAATGATAATCGCTGGCGCGGGCGCAATCGTGGGAATGATTGCGGAAGCGTACCTGACAATGATTGACGACAACCTGTCAATCCCAATCCTGGCGTGGCTAGCAATGGTAATTGCCGCCAGTGTGATTGGCGCGCTATAACACGCCTGCTTTTTTAATTGCAAACTTCATAGAGTATCAGTAATGGGCATGCATGAGTTCAGGCAGCGTTACGGCAGGGGCATAAGTGCATCACCCATCGAATTGCATTCCCGCATCGAGGGATACATTGGGAACTTGTCAAGAAAAGGCACGCAGCGAGCCACGCGGGACATAGAGCTCATTCGTGACATCCAAGACTATGACAGGCGAGGAACGCCTTTGGATTATATCACGCTTCAGGCCCACCTCGTTGAGGAAGCTGGGACACGTGACGGCGATGCGTTAAAGCCCTACGCCAACACTTTTTCCAGCCTCTGCAGGAAACAAGATTTTTTCACTGGTCAGGAGAAACAGACCCCGATTGTCAAGGGCAAGGCGTACATACACTTTAGCGGGGTTTGTAGCAGGAATCTCTTGAAGCGCATTCCGGATTTGCTGAAAAAGAAAAAAACGCCAATCACGATTCCTGAGATGATGGAGTCGCTCTCACTGGAGAACAAGAGCTACGACAAGAGCTCACTAATCACAGCACTCAATGTTTTGGACGTGCTGGGCGTGGTGAACAAGCTACCGTTGCACTCGACCGCGGGAAAGGCAAAGCACTTCAGTTACGTGCACGCGGATTACGCGATGCCGTTGCCCACCGAAAACTGTCCGTTTTCAATAATGCAGGCGTTGTACGACGGGCCAAAAGGAAAAACTGACATCACGCGCCACGCCTCGATGCAGAAGTTTGAGTTCCTCCAGCAGTACACCCCCACTACACCTTACAAGGGAGCGGATACGCAGGTCGCGGAAATAAACCACGCTATCAGCGGGCTGGCCGACGAGGGACTTATCACGTTCAAGAAAGCGCCCCCGTCAAAGAAAGGAATCAAGTTCCTTTACACACTCACGCGCACAGGCAAGCGGCTCATGAAAAAAGCCTTGGAGACCGAAGAACTAAGCGAAGAGTTCCGCCAAAAGCTGCTTGGGACCAAGCAATACGAAAAGCTAACCAAAATGGAAAAGGGCCGTGTTGCAGAGATCACCAGATGGGCCAACATAATGATGACTGCCGAGCAAATAGCCGAGCCCAGTGAAGGCGGAACCAGGCGGAAGAGAGGGACGGGCGCACTCGCGGTCGCCAAAAAGCTGAAGATGAGCAGGAGGTACGTCCAAAACGTGATGGAGATTGGCTCGCGCCCAGCCACCCTAACCCGCTCAGGGCCAGAGCGGCTGGAACGGATACTATTTCACATCCCCTCCCCAGAGATTAAGCTGTGGCTCACTGACTACTTGAAGAAAAACAAGATGCTATAGCATGCTCTTTATCAGCCCTTTTTCTGTTACTCGCTAGCGCTCGCTCGATGAAAAAGCGCTGGCGGAAAAGCTCAAAGCATGCTTTTTATCAAGTCACTTCGCGTGACGAGGCCCACCAATTTGTCGTCCTCGATTACTGGGACGTGTGTGAGGTTTGCTTCGGTCATCAAGTCCGCGACTTCCGACACGTGGGTCGACGGAGCGACTGTCACGACTTCTGGGCTCATGACTGTTTCTGCCGTTGCCTTGCGGAGCTTCTCGAACTCCTTGCGGACCTCGTAGACCTCTTGCTTGGCGTCAAGGACTGCCTCGATGAAGTCGAAGGGCGCGGGGAGCCAAAGCTTGCCGCCGAACTCGTGGAGTTCCATGAAGTCCAGCAGGTCATATTCCGTGATGATGCCGACCAACTGGTGCTTTTTGACGACGGGCACGCCGCGAATGCGATGCTTCCTGAACAATTCCACGACCTCGTGGACCGTAGTGTCCGCATCAACCGTTTTTGGGTTTTTGGTCATAATCTCCTTGACAAGCATGAAAAACCGTTACTATCCAAAAGTATTTAAACCATAACCATTACAATACTCGCCTTGGTGGTTACCATGAAAGTAAACGAACTACAAGTAAGGCAGGCATGCGACAGCATCGAACTGGAAATCGTCGACTTGGACGAGCCCAGGGAATGGAGCAACGCCCGCGGAAACGGCAATGTGTGCAGCGCCACAGCAAAGGACGACACCGGCGAAGTCAAGATCACCCTTTGGAACGACGACATCGGAAAAGTCAAGAAAGGCGACAAGATTATCATTGAAAACGGATGGGTAGGCGAATACCAGGGCGACAAGCAACTGTCAACCGGGCGATTCGGCAAGCTCACCGTCAAAGAATAATCGCCTCTGCCTCTGGAGGCCTTGTGCCTCCAAGTCTAACGTGCCAGCTGAGTTTCAGCTGTAATCAGCCAAGAATCGTGTCCAGAAGCTCGTACGCCTTTAGGGCGTCCTTCTTCTCCAGGACAAACACTGTGTCAGTATAGCACGAATAATATTCCCTAATGTTAATGCCGTCACGGGCCAACAATTCGGTCAGGAAGGCAACCCACCCCGGCGTCGACTCAATCCCCTCCGGCGAAGTCAACATCAAAATGTACTGGTTTTTTGCCGACTCAATCACGTTCTTCGCGCCGATTGCCGTCTTTACCTCACCCAAATTCTTTTGGTTAATTATCAAAGTGATGGCGCTAGCAGAGCTAATCATCGAAAACTCCGTGCCCAAAATCTTTGAGACCTTCTGCGCCGCAAGCAGCGAGTCAAGCGAAGGCCGCAGAATCAAAACCGCCACATCGCTCTTCAAAACCAACTGCGTCCCCGAAAACAACTTCTTCAATCCCTTTGAGTAGTCGTGGTACTCCAGCTGCTCCGCGTACCGGCGCACCGCCGCCTTTACAGCCGCTTCGCCGGCCTTGACGCCCAATTTCTTGGCAATCGCCGAATGGTTCGCGATGCCGTACTTGATTGCCTGCTTCATGTACGGGTTCGCGTCCAACGCAGCGAAAACCTGCTTAGTCACACTTTGTTTCATTCTATACACCTTTTGTCTATTCTGCGTCATTTATGCCGAAAATGATATATAAAGATTTCGGGACAATATGGGCATGGGCTCTGGAAGTCCGATTGCAGAGAGGCGCTGAAGCGCCCCTGGTTCTATGTAGCGTGTGGGGTTGAACAAAATGGATTTAGTTGAAAAAATAAAGTCAAAAGTTGTTGCGGGCCAGTACGATGGCGTGGAAAAAGTGGTCCTCGCGTACAGTGGTGGGGTCGACACGAGCGTCATGATCCCGCTAATCCAGGACGTGTGCGGCGCGGAAGTCGTCGCGGTCACGATTGGATTGGGGCAGGAAGAGTACAGCGGCAGCGGCTGGAAAAAAGCGAAGGAAAAGGCAGAAGTCCTTGACGCGAAGTACTACTTTTTTGACGCGACCCAGGAGTTTGTGGAGGGCCCGTGCTGGCAGGCCGTGAAGGCGAACTGTTTGTACCAGGGGACGTACCCGAATTCCACTGCGCTGGGACGGCCGATTATTGTCGAGAAGCTAGTGGAGGTCGCGCAGCAGGAGGGCGCGGACGCAATTGCACACGGCTGCACCGGAAAAGGAAACGACCAGGTGCGCTTCGACGTTTGCATTCACTCGCTGATGCCGGAAGCGAAAATAATCGCGCCGGTGCGTGACTGGAACTTGGGCCGCGACGAGGAAATCGTGTGGGCCACGAGCCAGGGAATTCATTTGCCGGTGAAGGCGCACAGCCCTTACTCGGTGGACAGCAACATTTGGGGCAAGTCAAGCGAGTGCGGGCCGCTGGAGAACCCGGCGAATGAGCCGCCAGAAGACGTGTTCGACTGGGTGGCGCTGCCCGAAAACACGCCGGACGTTCCCGAGACGGTTACTGTCAAGTTCGAGGGCGGGCAGCCGGTCGGCGGCGTGGAGACGCTCAAGAAATTGAACGAGTTGGGCGCGAAGCACGGCATCGGAATAATTGACGCCATGGAGGACCGGACAATCGGGCTGAAGAGCCGTGAGATTTACGAGTGCCCGGGCTCGACGATGCTGCTCAACGCGCACAAGGACCTGGAGAAGTACGTGTTCACGAAGGAAGAGAACCACTTCAAGCCGTTCGTCGACAAGCAGTGGGCCGAGATGGTCTACTACGGGCTGTGGTTCAACCCATTGATGGACTCGATGAACGCGTTTATCGACGAGTCGCAGAAAAAGGTGACGGGCGAAGTGACGCTGAAGCTGTTCAAAGGCCAGGCAAAAGTAGTCGGAAGAAAGAGCGGCAACGCGATTTACGACCACGACCTGATCAAGTACTCGGCGGACAGCTCGTTCGACCAATTGCACTCACACGGGTTTATCAAGCTGTGGGGGTTGAACACCGTAACGGCCAAGAAGGTGATGGTGTGAAGGTATGGAGCAAGAACGGCGAAGACGTTTCGAAGAGTATTGAAGAGTTCACGGCGGGAAAGGACGTCGAGCTCGACAAGCAGCTCTTGAAGTACGACGTAGCGGCAAGCATTGCGCACGCCAAGATGCTTCACAAGATTGGCGTGGTCAGCGAAGAGGAGTTAAATGAATTGCTGGCGGCGCTGGAAAAGGCGAAGTCGATGGAGTTGGACCCGGCGCTCGAGGACGTGCACGCAAACGTCGAGGCGTTCGTCACGAAAGAAACCCCAGCGGGGAAAAAGCTGCACACCGCGCGCTCGCGGAACGATTTGGTTGCTACTGACATGCTGTTGTACAGCAAGGAAAAATTAGTGGAAACAGTGAAGGTCTTGAAGGAGTTGGCGGGGGAACTGCAAGCCCTCCCGCCTCTCCCCGTGCCCGGATTCACGCACATGCAGAAGGCCATGCCGACGACGCTGGAGCACTGGGGGTGCAGCCACGCGGAGTCCTTGGTGAACGACTGCGAGTACATTGATGCGACGATTAAAGTTATTGACAAGTGCCCGCTCGGCGCGTGCGCGGGTTTTGGGTCCGTGTTTCCTGTGGACCGTGAGATGCTCGCGGAAGAGCTCGGGTTTTCGGGCGTGCACTGGAACACCCTTAGTGCTGTTAATTCGCGCGGCAAGAATTCCTCCTTTGCTTTGAACGCGCTGGCGGCGGTAGGCCTTGACTTAAGTAAGTTGGCTCAGGACCTACTGCTGCTTTATTTATTGGACATGGTGTCGTTCGACGACAGCGTGTGCACTGGTAGCAGCGTGATGCCGCAAAAAAAGAATTGTGACGCGCTTGAATTGGTGAAGGCGAAGGCCAGCGTGGTCATGGGGCTGCAGGCCGCGATGCTCGGGGTTTGCGTTGGGCTGCCGTCGGGATACAACCGTGACGAGCAAGAAACCAAAAAGCTGTTGATGCAGGCGTTCGGCGAAATCATTCCCGCCGTGAAAGCGGTGTCGGAGGTTGTGGCGGCCATGGAGCCACACCCCGACAAGATGCTTGCCGGGTGCAGCGAAGAAGTTCTTGCTACTGACAAGGCCGCGCTCGAGGCGTTGAAGGGAACGCCGTGGCGTGACGCGTACAAAAGCAACGCGGGCAGCATTTCTGTGGAGGACAGCATTGGAATGAAAAAAGTGCAGGGCTTCCCGGGAAACCCCTCGAAACCATTAAAAAAGACGGAAACGAAGTCTTAGGGTATGCTTGAGCTCAAGCGCGAGGCGGCAAAGGTTTTGTCGGAAGCGACCGGGAAAACAGTGACTGTGGAGAGCCTCAGCCCTGCGCCGAAGCCAGAGATGGGCTTTTTCTCCAGCCGCGTGGCTTTTGAGTTGGGTGGAAACCCGGCGGAAAAGGCGAAGGAAGTCGCCGCGAAAATCAAGAGCCCGCTGTTCACGGCAAAGGCGATTGGGCCGTACGTCAATTTTTTTCCTTCTGAAGATTACTCAAAGCAATTAGCCGAAAAGATTCTTGCCGAACGGGATGCTTACGGCAAGGGCGAAAAGAAAAAAGAAAAAGTAATGGTCGAGTACTCGCAGCCGAACACGCACAAGGCTTTTCACATTGGGCATATCCGCGGGACGAGTTTGGGGTATTCGCTTGCGGAGATTATGGAGCACGCCGGGTATGAGGTAGTAAAAGCAAACTACCAGGGAGACGTGGGCGCGCACATCGCGAAGTGCTTGTGGGCGATGCAAAAGTTCCACGCCGGCGAAGAGCCGCCGGCCGCGAAGGGCAAGTGGCTCGCCGAGATTTACCGCGAGGCGAACCAGAAACTAAAGGACAATCCGGATTACGAGGAAGAGGTCAAGGCCGTCTTCCACAAAATGTTTTTCGACAAGGACCCGGAATTGACGAAATTGTGGCAGGAGACGCGGCAGTGGAGCCTGGACGAGTTTGAAGGGATTTACAAGGAAATGGGCGTTTCGTTTGACGTGAACTTCTTTGAGTCGCAGGTGGAGAACGAAGGCGTCAAAATCGTGAACAAGATGCTTGCGGACGGCCTCGCCAAGAAAGACGATGGCGCGATTATCATTGACTTGGACAAGCTTGGGGTATTTTTGCTGTTGCGGAGCGACGGCACGCCGCTTTACTCGACGAAGGACATCGAGCTTGCGGCAAAGAAGTTCAAGGAGTACAAGGTCGACAAAAGCATTTACGTCACCGGCTCCGAGCAGAAGCATTACTTCCAGCAGTTGTTCAAGGCGCTTGAGGTGATGGGGTTCGAGCAGGCAAAGAAGTGCGTGCACATCCCGTTCGAATTGGTCATGCTTCCCGAGGGAAAAATGCAGACGCGGGAAGGAACAGTTATTTTTTACGAAGACTTCGCGAAGGAAGCGAAGGACCGGGCCTTGAAGGAAGTGCAGGCAAAGAACCCCGACTTGGAGGACAAGGAAGGCGTCGCGCGTGCGGTGGGGATTGGCGCCATTAAATATTCAATGTTAAAAGTATCGAACACGAAGACGATTGTGTTCGACTGGGAAAAGGCTTTGTCGTTCGAGGGAGAGACCGCGCCGTACATTCAGTACGCGAACGTGCGTTGCCACAGCATTTTGGAAAAGGCGGGGAAGAAAGGAAAAGCCGGCACAGTAAATGCACCTGAGTTGATTTACGAATTGTCGCGGTTTGATGACGTTGTTGCGGAGGCCGCGAAGGAGTATTCCCCTCACGTTCTCGCGCTGTACGCTTATTCGTTGGCGGACGCGTTCAGCGGGTTTTACACGAAGCAGCAGGTAATCGGCAGCGACGACGAGGACGCATTATTGGCCCTCGTGGAAGCGGCGAGCGTTGTTTTGGAGAACACGCTGCGGCTTCTTGGCATCGAGGCGCCGAGAAGAATGTAAAGCAGCCCTTTTCCTGTTACAGGGGCACAAGGCCCCTGAACGGTGGAAAAGCGCTGGCGGAAAAACCTTTTAAAGCGTGCAGTCAAAATAAGTGGTTACGGGCTCGTAGCCTAGTCTGGATAAGGCACCGGCCTTCTAAGCCGGCGATCGAGGGTTCAAATCCCTCCGGGCCCGCTGAGTTTCTCCCTATTCTGGGGGGGCGTCGGTTGACGCCCCCCAAATAGAATTTTTGTTTTTAAGGGGCTAGTTTTGCAAAAATGGCGTAACCTTTATAAATGAAAACCCCTTTTTAAAGCTCGGGTATGGTGGGATTATGTCTCTTGGAAGTTTTGAGACACGCCTAGTGGCGTCAGCGAAGCTAACATCCATGGAAAAATATGGGTGGGCTTACAACGAAGACTTATTAGTCGTAAAGGGAATGCTGGGTGACGAAGTCGAAATAATCGACGACGGAACCGGCATAATCAAAATACGCGATAGCCTCGCAGAGTATACAGTGCACATACGTGACTACCAAAAAAAGATTGAGTCCACCTCCATACCCACTGCGCCGGAGCGCGAGGGCAAGTACATTTCGGTGTGGGACGTCGCGAACCACTAACCCTTGAGTGCCTAGTCCATGTCGTCTATTCTCTTTAGCTTGAGAGCGGGACGCAACTTCTTCCCAGCCAACAACTTTTCCAATTCTTTTTCAGTGGGTGGGCGAATCTCTTCCCGCAACTTACGCCCCAATCTCGAGGAAGTGTACAACCCCTTCTTTGCTTTCTTGAAGTAGCCCTTATTCGTGTGGTGTTCGACAAGAATACGCAGAGCCTTAAGAGGGGACATACCTGCTTTGTTTGCCACGTGCATGTACGGAAGCGGCTTCTCGTCCATGAAAGATAATAACAGCTCTGCCTCGTCCTGTGGCAGCCGGCGCGTCTGTAGTTCTTTCAGCTCTTCCGCAGCCTTGAGGTCTGCCTCCAACTTCTGGGCCAGTTCTTCCGCCAGTTTTTTCTCTGCCGCGAGCTTCTCCCTCGCAGCCGCTTTCTCTGTTTTAAGCTTCTCCACCTCAGCCTTCTTCGCAGCCCTAATTTGTTCCTTCTTCAACTTCTCTGCCGCTTTAAGCTTCTGCTTTTCAGCTTTCTCCGCAACCTTAAGCGCTTGCTTCGCCAACCTATCCCCCATCCTGATGGCCTTGGCCTTCCCTTTCACAGCCTTCGCCTCTGCCTTGAGGAGCAACTCTTCCAGCCTCGCTTCAGACTTGGTTTTTTCCTTGACTCGGTTCTTGTTGTAGTCCACAGCAGCCTTGAATCGCTTTGCATACCTCTCGTCCATGCCCTCAATCACTCGCGTGACTACCTGGAGTGACTCACCAACCCGCCTACCCAAAAACGTGACGGGGATGCCATCTTTGCGAGTAACCAACTTCGAATCCCACCCCCCAACAGAAAGTTCGTTCGCCAAGACGCGCAAATAATCCTCGAGCCGATCTGCTTTGATTTGCCTCAGCTTCTTCTCGTGCAGTGCGTTGTTTTTCGCGATGACTTTTGCAAACTCTTTTTTGTAATCGTCGTCCGCCAAGTCAAACACGTCAGAAATGTTTCCCTTAGCCATGTCAAACTCTTCGGAAAGAGGTTGGAGTGGGAAACCATCCTCGCGCGGAGTCGTGCCCGGATTCCAACCCCCCTTACTGACTTCTTTCTTCAAGTGAACAAGGAACTTGTCCAGCTTCTCGCGAGTCTTGGGCGTAAGCTCCCGAGCAAGACCCTTTATCTTCTTTAGTTCCCCAGGAGTCGGCAAAACCGCTTGGCGCTTAAGGCCGTGCGCAGTCACGTAATACAGCTTCCCCGTTTTCCTGACGACCGACTTCTTGGAAATCTTTATGTGGCGAATAACCGTAGAGCTGGCAGTGGCGTACCCCCGCTTGGAAAAATAGTTGCCCGCTTCCGTGAGGAGGTCCTGCAAATTGTAGCCCTTGCCTTTTTCCATGAACGGCAGGATTTCTTCCGCAGGGCCGCGGGGATACTCCTTGTCACCAAGCTGAGTGTGAATATCGAGATTGCGCTTGCCTTTTGGCGTAAACGTGTGCACGCCTTTCTCGACGACCAAGTCACCGTTCACCTTCATGTTGTCAATGGCGATATCAATCTTTTTGGCGGCCTCGGCGTCACGCTCAGCCACCCACGCCTTAATCTCTTTTCGCTTGAAAGCCGGAGAAATCTTTCCGTACTCGTACACCAGCCGCCGTGGACTGTGCTTGCCAACCGTTTTTTCGCCTTTCATTTCTTCGCCTTCTTTTTTGTTTCTTTCTTAATGGCTTCTTTTGCTAGTCTTACTGCGTCAGCTTCCCCACAGTGAGCCGTGGCTTTTATGAAGCCAGTCAGTGAGAGTACGGCTTTACTGGGGCTTTGCTTGAGGAAGTAACGGGCCTGAACGTCGATGTTGTACTGGACTCCGGGCGACAAGTCCTTCAGCGAAAGGAGTGGGAGGGCCTTCCCGAATTCCGCCCTGTCCGGCTTGTCCTCATCCGCAAAGTCGTCGCGAGGGGGTCTCTTCTTGTCTTCCTCTTCTTTCTGCCTCGCCTTCATCTCCGCCCAGAGGTCTTCTTCTGTAGGCCCTCCTTCTTCAACCGTGGCCTCGACCAACGGCTTTTCTATCACAACCCCTCTTTCGGCAAGTTGGGCTTGCGCGTTAGCCACAACTTTGTCGGCGGCCGCTTTGTTGGAGCTAGTGTAAAACGTGTACAATTTGCGCCGCAGCTTGTTCAGCCCGGCAACAGTGGGATTCCCCCCAAGGAACTTCAAAGCCAATTCCTCAACTTCGGGCATCAGCAAAGCCCGGTTGTGCAGGATCAGCCGTTCATCAACGACAAACCGCATGTTTCCCTTCTTGAATCCAGCTCGGAGCCGCTCAAGGAGTTCTTCCTCGGAAGTGCTGATGAATTCCTTCCTCGATGCGGCGGGGCGCTCAACCGGCTCGCCCAAAATCTCTTTTATCTCCCACGGCGAGGCAACAGACTTCTGGCACTCAATGCCCCGCTCATTCAAGTAATAAAAACGCCCTTTCTTCTTGAACAAAGACGTGCGGCCCCCCGCATAGCCGCCAATCAAATTCAGGAATTTCGGGAAACCCTCCTCCTCGTTTTTGAATTTCTTGGCCTCTTCTGTATAGTGCTTGAGCAAGTTCTCCAAAAGCCATCGGTTTGAATAGCCCTTCCCCTCCGCCATCAACAACGCGACTTTTTCGGAGAAGGTCTCGGGAACCCGCTTCTTGCCGAGGCGCTCGTGAAGCAGTATCCTGCGCTTGCCTTTTTCAGTGAAGGTATACACGGAACCAACCTTGGACTTGGACAGCTCTCCTGTTTTTCCAACCATTGTCTGGAGGTTATGAGTGACCGTGCCGTCGCCGAAAGTCGCGTCACGCTGTTTTATCCACCGTATTAACTCAAACGGCCGGAAAGGCAGTTTGTGGGTGCGGCCGAACTCGTAAATCTTTTGCGGGGTAGGCCACAAGTTGAAATGGAGTGGCGCGCTGACGTCGGTGAGCCCCTTCATTAGTTTCGCTTCTTTATTGGCTTTTTTCGCTGCCGCGGCCTTCACCTTCTCCACCCGTTGTTTCTCCCGCTCTTCGTCACTCATCTGTTTTTCCAAGCGCTCCTGTTCCAGGGCCTTCTGTCTCTCCGCCCGGTCCTTCTGCCTCGCCAGCTCCTGTTCCGCCTTCTCCACTTCCTTCTCCGCTTTTTTCCTTGCCTGTATTTTTTCGTTCGCGTCCGCCGCCAGGTTAAAGCGGTCCCATTGCTCCGGCGACATAGTAGACAAGTAGTCCGTGAGCGTTTTGGTAGCCCTGCCCTTTTTCCTCGACAAAAACGAAAGCGGAAGACGGTCGGCACGCGGCTTCGAGGCAATCTCCCATCCATCGCCACTCGCCGAGTCCTCTATGTAACCAAGCACATCCTCCACAAACTCTGCGATTTCCTTTTGCTTCGCCAGAAGCTTCTGCCGCTTCGCCTCTTGCTTGCGGAGGGCGGCTTGCTGCTTCTCAAACTCCCTCTGCGCCTCGATCTCCTGGCGCTTCTTTTCTTTCTCGGCGAGCTTCCTCGCTTCTTCTGCCAGCTTATACTCCCGTTTTTGCCTGGCGCGCTCCTCCCTTTCTTTCCTGAGCCGCTCCGTTCTCTCCTGCTTTCTTTGCTGTTTACGCTTCTCCGCCATTAAGCGCCTGGTCTCGGCCCCCCTCCGCTTCTCTTCTTCGGCCGTCTTCTTGGCCAATTGGCGCTTAACATCGTCCGCTGCCTTTTTCCGCAGCTCTTCTTCCAGCAGCTCTTTCTCCCATTGCTTAATCCTTTTCTGGTTCTCCAGCCTATGGCGCTCCCGCTGCTTGTCCCAATTGTCTTCTCCCGCCATCCACTCCTCCTCGCCAAACGGGGCTTCATCAAAAATTTCCAGGAGCTTAGATGACACGTACGGACGCAACTGGTCCCTCTCCCTCATGGTCAGCCCGGAAACCCCTTTCTTGAACGACACGTTGTAATCCGCTTCGGTTGGGTCGAGGCGCGAAATAAGCTTAATCCGCACATAAGGGTTGAGCAGCGGCAGCACAGCAAGGCCACGCCGCAAACCCCCCAATGCTGCCATTTTTACAAAAGCCCCTGCGTCAAGATTGAATTTATCGGCAATCGTCCTGTCGTCGCTGCTTACTTTCTCCCGCTTTTGGAGCAGCGGCCGGTCAAGCGGAAAATACCGGTAACGCTTGACAACCCCGGACTCCGAGTCTTCCTCCAAGCCCCACTGCCTGCGGATTGTCTTGATGTCTTCCTGGAGGCCTTTGTCAAAGTCCTCGAAGCGGGAGTACTTCGGGTTGAAAAGTTGGTAAAGCGTGCGGTAGTTGATGCCCGTGTACTCTTCCGCGAGCTTCAGCAAGTAACGGTAGCTGACCCGCTGGGGAGAGTTGCCGAACACCCTGAGGTGCAAGTTGTGCAAGTCCTCGCCAATGTCCTCAGGGCCCTTGACGCGCTTAATCACGCGAACCGCGTTTTGAATGCTCCTGACCTCGTACTTGGCCGGCTTGGTCTTGATTAGCTTGTCCGAAAACCCACCCACGCGAAGCGTGTCATGAAGGCCCTTAAGGTCCGGAAGCGCCGCCTCAAGGGCATTTTTTTTCGAGCCAAAAACCCTGAGCGCGCTCCCCATCCCAAAATCATGGAAATGCTGTTGGGTAATTTCACTTACCTGCAGGCCCTTGTCCCGCACAAGCTTCCCCACAAGCATGCGCACCGCCGTCTTTCTCTGGTCGTCGTGCGTCCAGAAGCCGTCCGGAAGGTCCGCTACCTCCCGCTCAGTTTTCTCCCCGGCCTTCGTCTTGAGGTAGTCCTTAATCAGTGGCCGCAGCTCGTCTGGGTGGACCTTAGGGAACTTAAAGCCTTCGGGGCGGCCGCGCTTGGGCCCCTCAGTGGGTTCCTTAGGCATTAATTAGTTGTAATGTCTAGACGGTATATAAAGATTAGGGTTTTAGTTGTAATGTCTAGACAAAATCAGGCTTTTTTCCCGCCACTTCTTCCTGGAGCTGGTACTTGGCGCTGCGGGGGTTCACCAGGTAGTTCGCGAGATGGCGCAGCTGGAACCACATGGCTGACTCTTCTTTTGCGTCTTTGTGCTTCTTCTTTTCTTCGTCAGTCATCTGGCTTTCGTCCCGGCTCCTCCCCAACTCCGCGTGTTTCATCGAGGCCTCGTGCAGGCGCTCTATAAAGTTGTCATGCGTCAGCGGCCTGATTTTGATCTTGAGCTTGACAAAATCACCAAACAAGCCCTCAATTTTGTCGAACGCGCGTATCTTCTCTTGGTTGTTTGAGTTAATCCGGGGGTGGTCCATAATCTTGAACAAGCGCAGTGCCTCGTAGCACTCTACATCGGTCACGGGCCGCTTCCCATCCTCCACTTCCTCAACGGCTTCCTTTTTTCCAGCAATGCCGCGCAGCAAAAACCGCATGCTCCCGAAGCCCTTCACGTCCTTCTTCGGCAATGTCTTGGGGTCAGTGGACTCCATCACGCCATGGTAATTGTTTTTCACGAACTCTTTTTCCTTAAGGGAAAGCTCTTGCCTCGCGGCAACTTTTTCGGTGATGTCCAGCAGCTTGTTTAACGGCCCGGAATTGACAGTGGGCGTGTCCCCCAGAAGCAGACTACCAGGGTCCTCTTCCGGACTGGCCCAGCGGTGCGGCCTGCCCGGCCGCCTCGTGGAAACTTGCTCGTCGTCCTTGTCGTCCTTGTCGTCCTTGTCGCCTTCGGACGGGCTGCCGTCCTGCAACCCACCCCCCTCCTCATTCAGCTTGAGCACCATGGGCTCCGAGCGGGTTACATCCATCGTGATGCCCTCTTCCTTGAGCTCCGCGGCTATTGCGTCCATGATGGCATTGGTGCGCCTTATTGAGTTGCTCCTGAACCCGTCGCCCACGCGCTTGGAGACTGTGGCGGTATCGTCCGGGTGCTCTCGGATGTAGTCCGCGCCGATCTTAGTGAGTATTCCGGGCAGTCGCGGGTCCGAAACCCTCTGCCCAGCATGCCTCCCAAGCTTTTGCTGGCGGAGGTCCTTCATGTTGTCACCGCGAAAAAGCTTCTCCACATATGCAGCAAGCCCCTTGCCCCCCTCAACTTTTGGCTTTTTGGGCATCCCGACCAATCGCAGCAGTTCCTTGTGGGCGCTGACGTCCCTCATGAGATCCGGGAACGTGAACGACTTCACGCCGCGCACGAGGTCCATAAGCTCCGGGTGCTTTTGCTTGTGCTCGTCAATCCACTTTTTTATCTCGCTGTCGCGCTTGAGCAATTCAGTGGAGTATCCCCCGCCGGCGCCGACCTCAATGTCCGCCGTCTTTCCCGGGCCGTGCATGAAGCAGTTCGCGAAGCGCGTCGCGTCGGCCTCCAAGTGGTTTTCCGTAATTGCCTTGTACTCGTCCTTCAGGGCCTCGAACTTCGTCACGGGCCTGGTCTCCATGGGCTCGATTGGCACGTGCGAGATTATGAGCTTCCGCAGCTGCATGCCGTCCGGCGTCAAGTGGTAGTAGCCGTCCCACACCGCCCTCTTGACGAAGGGCTTGGGCATGGCGGCCTGGTTTGCCAGGGCCGCGTTTAGCTCGTCGGGAGTGATTTTGAAGTGCTTCGAGACCGCGGCATAGATGTCGCCGGTGGAGTGCGCCCTTTCTTCCTTCATGAAGTTGACTGCCGCCTCGAAAGGGGTCTTGGGGGTGAACGGGCTGCCGCGCTCGAACCTCTTCCGGGTGTCGGGCCTCCACGCCTTGTCGAGTTCCTTGACCATTGAATAAATTAATGGTGCGCGGGTATAAAAGAATTAGTCTACCTGTACTCGTTTTTAATCGCCCAGCTGTTGCCCCGCTTTTCCATGTGCTTGGCAACAAGGAACTTGAAGTCTTCGTGAACGTTCTTGAGCCCCGCGAGGCCGGGATACTTCCCCAACAGGCGCACCATAAATTCATCCGCCTCTTCAGGAGTGTAATTCCGGGTGAACTTGTAGTACCCACGAACATACGCACCCCTGCCGCCCTTATCGTTACGGGCTTGGCTGATTGCCTTATTCATAATCTCCTCTTTTGACGGCTCCACCATGGCGTCAGGATGGCCAAACTCCACACAAAACGCGTTTTTTCCCTTGACCGCAAAAGTAGAAAACATCCGTGCAAACCCCTTATGCTGCTCGGGGTTCATGCTCTTGAACTTGGAGCCATGCACGCTCTTGGCGACCGTGTAATAATGCTCCCGCGCCTTCAGCTCTTTTTTGCTAACCACTTATCCCACCAATAAGCACTTGCTATAACGGCGACTTAGTTTGCGTGTGCTTTTTCTTGACCCAGTTCACGACAACGCCGCGCAAGTACTCCCGCTGGTCGCCCCCTTCATAAGCGCCTGGGAGCGAGGACCTCCCGGCCTTTACCACCAACCCGTTGAGCATGTTTCTCCGCCGCTCAGCGTCCATGGCAAATCCACCTGCAACGTGGGAGGTGCCAGCCACCTTTTCCTCGTAGAGTGCGCGAATTGCCTCGTTGTACTTTTCGTCCATGTCCCACTGCTGTGGCGCGATCCCGACCCGCATTTTTTCCTGGGGCTTGCTGATTATCTCCACCAATTCAGGGTGCGGCTTGGCGCCCTTCATTAGTTCGGGATACGCGAACTCGCGTTTCCCCGTCACCAAGTCCACGAGCGGCTGGTGCTGCTTGTGCTTCTCAATCCATTGCCTCAAGCCCTTCCTCTTCGCGGTGGCGCGGCTCCCCATGCCCGTTGGGGGATACTGCTTGTTCACCGTGCCCTCGACACCGTCATGGAAAAGGTTAATGAATGTTTGTGCCGACTTCTTCTTGATGCCCTTGTTGCCTGGGACAAGCGTGAAGTACTCCTGCGCCAGCGCCTCGTCGATATTGGTCGGCTCCAGCTTATCGGCGGTGGCGGGCTTGGCCTCCTTGGGCTTTGCATCCTTGGCCGGAGCTGGCTTCGGGGGCTTCGGCTTTGCGTTCGCCTGCTTTTCTTTCTCGGGAATCGTGGGCGGGAGTTCGGGCGCGACAACCAAGTCGTCGTACTCCATCATCAAAGCGTTCCACTTTTCCGCGTGCTTGGGGGTCATGCCCTCAAACATTTCCTTGGCCTGCTTCATAGAAAAGCCCAGAGTCTCGCTAATGTTTTTCGGGAAAGACAGGGGGTCGTCGAAAATGAACTTTCCGCCGTCCTTGGCGACGCGCTCCATTTCCACAAGAATCTTGTTGACACCGGCCGTGGCCCGATACTGCCTGGACTCGTGCTTATTCATTATGGTCTTGAACTCGTCCGAAAAAAAGTTTGGCACCACATGCTTCAGCCTCTCCAGCTCGGCGTAGGTAAGGCCCCTAAGGCCCTTCTTGAACGCCATGCGGTACTCTCCCCGCGCGCTAGTAATGTTTTTTAGGAGATTCACCCGCGTCTTGTGCGAAAGCCGCGGCAAAAGCGAGAGGGCTATCTTCTTTTCGGTGGGAGTAATTTTCTTGTTGAAAAATTCTTTGCCGGCAGCGTTCAGCTTGTTGGCCAAGCGCGTTTCCTCCGCCTTGCTCCTCTCAACGATAGGCATTACTTTGCCACCCCTCCATCAATCCCGTCGATGTAAACGTCGCGGGGGCCCTTCGCGGAAGCGAAAGAAGCGTGGTAGACCGGGCGGTACACAAACGAAATGTCGCGAATCTTTACCTCGCCGAAAACAGTGGGGATGTCGGCGACGGATTCCTTCGCCACGCGCGGCGTCGGAACAAACCCGCTCGCCTCGCCCATCACAAACCGCGACTCAAGTGTAGTGTACTCAGGAGTGTTAATCGCCTGCGGCAAGTCAAACTGCTGCTTCAATGTATACGTGCGGGCGCGGCCGTCGTCCACCGCCACAAGCAACCCGTCCTCAGCCAAGTCCTCCGCGTTCGTGCGCGCGGTCGTCTCGGTAATGTTCGCGACGCTCGCGATTCCCTTCGCGCTCGCCTGCTTGCCCTTCCGCAAAGCAACAATTATCTTGCGCTTGCTCTTGTTCATCGCGGCCAAAGCCCCAACCCCCTTGGTCGAAGCCATCCCGCTCTTGCCAACGCTCAACAACTCGCCGTTCATGCCGTCAACAAAACAAACCGAGCGCTTGAACCCAGTGCCCTGGTAATAATCATAGTCCACCTTGTAAATCGGCCAGTACTCCAGGCGGAAGTCCTTAAGCGCCTCATCCTCGCCGAACAATCCGAAGAGCTTGGCCTTGCGCTGCTTCAGCGCACGCGCCTTCGCGCGCTCCTCGTCCAACTCGGCCTTGAACACCAACAAGTTCTCGCCGCTCACTGCCTCAGGAATCGGCTCATCCTCCTGGACCTCTTCCGCTGCAACCGTCTCCTGCTCCAGGATTTCCTTGAGCACAAGCTGCTCGTTGTCAACGTCCGCCTCCCCAATCGCCTTCACGACTTTTTTCGCGGATACTTTCGTGCCGTAGCGCTTGTTGATGGTGCGGGCCAACTGGTCAATCTTCGACAAGTTCACGCGGCCGAAGTCCACCAACTGCTTCTTCACCATCTTGATTACTAATCCCTCGACCTGCTCTTCCGACAATGTTTCCTCGAAGTCAACGCTTCGGGTCTCACGCCCCTCGTGCTGCGAGAACCGCGGGCGCAAGTGAGCCGCGAACACGCGGTTCGTGTGGTCGCTCCTGTCGCCAATCAAGCAGTGGCCGATTGGAAGAGTCTTGATGAACCGAGAAGAATACTCCTTCGGAATGTCGGCGGGCATTCTCTTGAACACGGCTTTGATGTCGTCGTCAAAAGTCAATTTGTGGCACACCAACAAGTCCAGCTGCGACAAGACTTTGGTGTCCAACGCGGACGGCTGCTGCGTAGCCATCACCAAAGAACAGCCGGGCCGGCGGCCCTGCTTCACGTATTCAATCATGGCGTCGCTGGCCGCGGTCTTTTGCGAGCCAGACGGAATGAGCGTGTGTGCCTCGTCAATGAACAGCCACGTCGGCGGAATCCCTGTCTCGAGCACTTCTTCCATGGAAACCGCGAGCCGCTTCATCGCGCTCTTGCGCGTGGCGAGCTTGCGCGCGTTAAGGATTTTTCGCGCGAGGAGGCCGATGACGAGCGCGTTCACTTTTTCGTCGAGGAACGAAACGTCGATGACCGAGACTTTTCCCTCTTGGCACAAGTCAACGAGCGGAGTTCCGTTCGCCGAAAAGATTCCCCACGACTTTGCCGACTCGAAACGGGATGTGAGGGCCCTTCTGGAATCGCTCTTGAATCCCTTTGCCTTCGAGACCAGTTCGGCATCAGCGTTAAGGCAGTTGATTATTTCTTCAAGCCCGTAGTCCGGGTTCGGGTTCACGTGCTTGTTTTCGGTTGTCTTGTAGCCGTTGAACACTTTCTCAAGGGCTTTTTCCAGGAGAAGCCCGGTGGGGGAGAAGCGGTCGATGTCAAAAGTGATGCACCAGTCGTCGACGTTTAGGTCGGCGGGGCGCAGTGCGTAAGTCTTGTCGTAAGTGTCTTTCGGCAGGGTGTTGCGGACGCCGTACGGGACGAACACCCTGGTTTCCGCGACGCCGCGGGGCGCGAGGCCCATGCGAATCAATTCGTCGAGCTCGGTTTCTTCCTGGTTCGGGTACTTCATGGACCAGTAGATGCCGATGGGGTCGATTATGACTACTGCGACGTTCGGGTTTTTGTAAATCAGTTCTTCGGCGATAACGCCGAGTGTGTATGACTTGCCGGAGCCTTTGGCACCGCACACGAACACGGTGTGGGGCATCAAGGCGTCCAAATAGATGAATTCGCCGTATTTTTCCTGCTCGGCGACTTTGCCCAGTAACAAGGCGCCTTCGCGGCCGTACTTGCGGTGCAGGGACTGTGAGCGGCCGACGAACACGCTGCGTCCTGCGGCGTCCTCGAGGGCGTCAAGGCCCATATTCACGCGTGGCTTGAACTCCATGTAGTAGCTAGTTACGGCGGGAGGGTATAAATAGGTAATGAAAAATAGGAGTCCGGGGCGCAGACCGACTTCAATCGGCAAGGGCCCCGAACAGGTACCTGTTGTTATTCTGAAGCCTTTTCGGCTTCTGCGGGAGCCTCTTCCTTGGGCTCCTCGACGGGAGCCTTTTTCTTGGGCTCCTTGGCGGGTGCCTCTGCAGCGGGCTCCGCCTCGGCTACTTCGGTTGACTCAGCAGCCAGTTCCTTTGCCGTCTCTTTGATGGTCTTCGTGGTTGAAGCCATTTGGCTGATGGCGTCGGCGAGCTGTTGGGGCAGGTTGTTCTCGTCCGGGAAGCCAATGCCACTCTTGTAGCGCTTGTTCCCGTTCGGGAGGAAGTACCCCTTGGACAGCGAGATGAACTCGTTGCCCTCAATCTCTTTTCGTGCAACTTCCAGGAAGTTGTTGTTTCCGTATTTTATTTCAGTCGACTTTATAGTTGTGTATTCAACCATTTCTAACACCTGGTGTGGTTGTGCCCATGATTCTAGTGAAAAAGTATAAAAAGATAACCTTATATTCTCGGCAATGAATAACTTCCGATATGTCCATTTTCGACAAGAAGGTTGTATTGATTCGGGACGAGCAGCCGTTACTGGAGTACTTCATTCCCGAGAACGTGTCGCGCCGCGACGGCCAGAAGCAGGAATTGGCTGAGTGCCTTAGGCCTGTGACCGTGAACCGGAAGCCACGGAACGCGTTTTTGTACGGGCCCTGCGGCACGGGAAAGACATTGATGGTTCAGTGGATGCTCCGGGAACTGGAGGGGCGCACCTCACGCGCGAGGACGGCTTATGTCAATTGCTGGAAGCGGAACACGACGCACGCCGCGCTCACCGAAATACTGAGCCAACTCGACATTTATGTTAACTACCGGCAGGCCGCGACTGACCTGCTGAAATTGCTGGAGAAAGAGGCGGCGAAGAAACAGGTCGTTGTTTGCCTGGACGAAGTCGACTCGATGGAGACGAGTGAGTTGCTGTACGACCTAAGCCGCTCGGGCATCGGAATGGTGATGATATCGAACGACGCGTACGCAATGATGGACATTGACCCGAGGATTAAGAGCTCGGTCAACGCGGAAGGCATCGAGTTCCCGGCGTACACGGACGAAGAAGTGCTTGATATTGTGAAGGAGCGCGCGAAGTACGGAATTGTTCCCGGCGCGGTCAGGGAAAACGACTTGAAGATGATTGCGCGCCTGGCCGACGGCGACGCGCGGATTGCGATTGAAACGCTGAGGCGCGCGGCGCTTGTGGCAGAGGACAAGGAGCAAACCAAAATCACTTCGAGCGAGGTCAAGAAAGCGTTCGGCAGCACGGGAATGCTGCGGAAGGACGAGGCCTTGAAAAAGCTGAACGAGCACGAGAAGGTTTTGTATTCGCTGATGGAGAAACAAAAAAACGTGAGCACAAAAGAGTTGTGGGAGAAGTACGTCAAGGCGGACAAAAAGCCGGCGAGCCAAAGGAGCTACCGGAATTACATGAACCACTTGGCACGGATTGGTTTGATTAGGGCTAGGGGAGAATTGACTGGGAGAGAATACGAGCTAGTCGAGTGACGGCACGTGCCCGTCCACGGGCGGCAACTGCTCTTCGACGGGGGGCAATTCCTCGTCGACGGGTGGCAGAATGTTGATGTAGCTGTTGTGCTTTTCTTCTTTTGTTTCGCTTTGGTGCATCCATCCAGTCATCGCCTGGATTACGCGGGTGCTGTCCCACGCGAACGGTTCGTCCTTGTCGTTGTCCATGAGCAGGTTAAGGTGCAGGCCCTTCCCCGGGTCATGCTCCTGGACGAAGTTAAAATAAAACACGTAGCTCGCGCCGAACAGGCACACGATGACCGCGGAGAACCAGAAAAAGAACCACGACTTTTGGCTGGAGTTCATCACGATGAAGCCAGTTAAGGCGCTGGTGTCCTCCACCGGTGTTGCTGTGGAGACGACCGATGCCACCTCTGGGGCTTCGGGAACAGAGACGTCGTGCACCACGACGTATTCGTTGTATCCGTCGGCTGTCGCACGGAACGCATAGTATTCGCCCGCCTCAGGCGTAAGGAAAAAGTGTGTGCTTCCGTCGTCGCCGGTCACTCCCTTCTTCAGGAAGCCGTTGTGGGTGTGGACCTCGACTAGCGCGCCGGCCAGCGGTGCGCCGGTGTCGGCGTCAGTGAGTGCGATTACGTAGCCCTGTTCCTCGCCAGCGACTAGTGTGGGCGAGTGCTCGACAGCGATGAGACTCGCCGAAGCTGCTACTAGCATGAGCACGAAAAGGAACACCTGCTTCATAGTACTCACTGTAGAGTTACAACACACAGTATATAAAAAGTTTTTGCTTAAACGGGCTGTTTAACGGGGAATTCCGCTCAAAACCAGTTCTACGGTACAAAGTGCTCTTTAATCTGGTCGCGGTGGTGGCTTTTTTCGCACGGCTTGCACCTGACCCAGTCATCGTCGTGGGTTGCATTCATAAACGTCCCGCAGTCCGGGCACGGATAACTGGTCTTCATCCCCCTCTCCAACTCTTTGGGCGCTTTTTTCGTCTTCCCCTTTTCCTTGAGCTCGGGGAATATCTTTTTGCGGTTTTCCATCATGTGCGAGGCAAGCTTGGGTGGGTCCATCTTGTCCTTTAATTGTTCCCGGGTCAGGGTCAGCGGGAGTGCCTGTGCCTCTTCGTTGAAGACGCCGTTGCCCTTGATGATGCCCACAGCCATACTCATCATCGGGTCCATCGCCATGTTGGGGTCGTGTATTGAGCGCGTGAACTCTTCCACTACGGTTCTTACGGCTAGCCCCAAATCAAACGTGAGCGGAAGGCCCCTCTCCACTCTTTTGTTCACGTGGACGTGGGCAAGTATCTTCGCGGTGCGCCTATCCATCCCCGCTCGGTCCTCGTCCCTTCCGTCTCTGTGGATTGCGGCGGCGAGATAGTGTGTGACGCTCTCAGGCGTCTTATCATTGAATTCGTGGACTAGTTTGTCGGCAACCGGCTGCAACTCAAAGTCAAGCGGGAGATCGTTATCGATTACGTCTTTCAAGTGCATGTGGGCGAGCAGTTTCGCCACGTAAGAGTCCACCCTCTCCCCTTTCCTGATTTCCACTGCGAGCTTGTTTTTGAGTATGTCAACTTGCCTCTTGAGCTTGGCGTCTTCCAGCTTGTTGGCCCGAGCCTCTTCTTTTTCTTTTGCTTGGGCCTCTTCCAGCTCTTCGGCCTCGCTCTTGCGCGCCATGGCAATAATTAGGGATTCAACAGATAAAAGCGTGTCGGCTCCTAAAGGATGTACGACATCAAGGCCTCGGCGACCAAAAAGAACACGGCGATTCCGAGCACGAGCTCGGGCGTAATCTGAAGCCCGCCGCCGTCAGTATCAAAGTATCGCATGAGCCCCGCGGAACTCATTGGGCCACTGACCGGCTCTCCTTTGTTGACTTTCATAGGAACCACCTTTGCACTATTGCACTATTTAAAGATTCTCCTGAGCTGGAAGCCATGCTTCTTCGAAATATAGGCAAACCCGCCGAGAATCAACAGCAGGACTATGCCCGCGACCACCACAAGGAACACCAACGCCCCCACAATCAGCCACATCGTCGTGTCCATCTCAATGTAAGGCAGCCACCCAACGCCGCCCTTGAACCCCACAAAGTAAGTCACCGTCCCGTTCACCTCGGTCTTGTAGACCTTGGCGACTCCCTTCAGCTGCTCATCCGGAGAAATCCCCAGCTCCGTCGCCACAGCCTCCTCCACAAAAATGTACCTGGCCTCACAATCAGTCACGCCAGCCGCACAAAACGACACGTTGCCGTCAAGCGTCTTGTTCGCCAAAACAAACTGGTCCTCAAGGTCCTTCGCAGTGTAAATCCCCGCCGACAAGTCAAGCTCCGCCGTCGCCGGCACGCCCTCCTCAGAAGACTCAATCAAGGCAACAAGCGCGTCAAGCCCCTCCTGCTCTTCCTCGGTCAGCAAGCGGTAAAGCGAGCACTCGTGCGTGCACCCGTGCTCCTCGTCAACGCCCATAACGCCGTCGCACTCCTCCGCGCCGACCACAAGGTTGTCCCCGCAAATCGTGGACATGGTCTTGCAGTCCGAAGAGCACGCGAACCCAGTGACCGTCGCGTTGCCGTCACACACCTCGTCCGCGACAATCATGTTGTCACCGCACACCGGCAGTTCCTCGGCACAAGTCGACGAGCAAGTGAACCCAGTCGTCACAATCGAGCCGTCACACAATTCGTCGCCGACCAAAATGTTGTCGCCGCAAGTGTTCTTGAGGTTGCACGACGAAGTGCACGTCCAGCCCACACTGACGCCGTCTTCGACGTCACACTCCTCACTCCCCTCCATGATGCCGTCGCCGCAGTACACCGGCTTGGCTATGCGGGTGTATGCCCCGCCGTCGTAGTCGTAAATGTAGTCAATCGGCAGCGGAATGGTCTCGCTCGTGACCATGCGGAAGTTCTTAATCTCCCACGTGTACGGGTAGTCCGCGAACGCGTCCACCGCCATAAGCATCAAAGTCGTCTTGTTCGTGTTGCACTCTCCGCCGTCCATGTTCAAACGGATTTTTTTCCAGCCGTCGTCCTGGAACGCCTCCGCAGTAACCTCATTCACCTTGACCGCGCTGCCGAAGCTCTGGGCGTCATAAACCCAGCCCGCCGCGTTTTCTTCCGACGAGCAGTAAAACCCATACGCGTTCTCGGGGTCGCCCATCCAGTTGCACTCCATGTGCATGTGGCACAGCGAGCGCTTCTTGTCGTAAAATGATAATGAAGTGACACTAATCGGGATGTCGGTCATGGTCGCCTCGTTGTAGTCGTACGCGAAAGCGAACAGGTTCGGGCCGTCGTTGTCCGTCTGTTCCCCGCTGCCGAAGTTATGGTTGTAGTCCAGGTCAACCCCCGGCGCGTTCACGCGCACGTCGAACTCAAGGTCGTAGCTCGCGGTCGTCGGGGTGTCAAACACAGTGGTTAGCTTCCAGAACGCGCGTGACTTGGCCGAAGAGTCCAGGGTCAGGCGCAGCTCGCCGTCATAGTTGAGCGTGGGAGTGATTTCGTCCGGCCCCGAGCCGAATATGTTGGACGAATATATCCACGTGCCCTCCGTCAAGTCGCTTTCAGCTGCCAAAGCCATGGCAGACAGCAACAATACAGCGAGAAGAATCCTTTTCATTACAACACACCCGCGGTTCAATACACTAACTATATATAAATGGCTTGCGGAAAAGTAGTACGAGGGTTCGAAACGAACGGCTTGGGCCACGCCATCATCGGCCTATGGGGGGGTGCCAATTGGCACCCCCCAAGTCCTTGCCTTTGGCGGCGGTACCCCACACGAGGCATAACAAGGTGACAAAAATGAGGGCAATATTTCTTTGTGGCGGAATCGGCAAGCGAATGATGCCGATTACCAAGGACAAGGGCCTGCTTAGCTTCTGCGGAAAAGAATTGGTCCTGCGGCAGCTCGAGCTCGCCGAAAAGCACACCAAGGGAAAGCCCGTGCTCATCTGCTCGCCGCTCAACATCGACGAAATAAAAGAACTGGTCGGGACCGGAGCAGAATACGTAATCCAGAAAGAACCCAAGGGAATGGCCGACGCAGTTTTGTCGGCAAAGAAGTTCCTGAAGGGAGAAATAGTCATAATCGCGGCGAACGACGTTTTCGGCGAACGCGCTTACGAGTCAATCGCAAAGGCCAAGGGCGACGCCGCCCTGCTCGCGGTGAAGGTAAAGAAATACTTCCCCGGCGGATACCTCGTGACGAAGGGGAACAAGGTCACGGGCATCATGGAAAAGCCGGGCGAGGGCAGCGAGCCCAGCGACCTGGTCAACGTCGTGTTCCACAAGTACAAAAAAGGCGAGGAATTAGTGAAGTGCCTTGAGTTCGCGTCCAGCAGCAAGGACGACGTCTACGAAGTAGCGCTCACGAAAATGTGTGGCGAAAAAGAAGTCGTTGCAGTGCCGTACACCGGTTACTGGGGCGCGATCAAGTACCCGTTCCACATCCTCGGCGTGATGGGCCACTTTTTGTCCGAGATGAAGCCAATGGTTTCGCCGAAGGCGGAAATCGCGAAAAGCGCGGTGATAAAAGGCAACTCGATTGTCGAGGCCGGGGCGCGCGTGTTCGAGAACGCAGTGGTCAAGGACTCGTACATCGGCAGGGACGTGATTGTGGCGAACAACGCGTTGGTGCGCGACAGCCACATCGGAGAAAAAAGCGTGGTCGGTTTTTCCACGGAGGTCGCGAGGAGCTACGTTGGAAGCAACGTGTGGTTCCACAACAATTACGTGGGCGACTCCGTTGTTATGGATAATACTATGTTCGGGTCCGGGTGCGTGACCGCGAACTTCCGGTTCGACGAAAAAGAAGTGTACATGGAAATCAATGGCGAAAAAGTGGGCACCGGGTCGAACAAGTTCGGGTGCATTGTCGGCGCCAATTGTAAGACCGGAATCAACGCCAGCATTTACCCTGGAATCAAAATCGGGGAGCGGTGCTTCCTTGGGCCGGGCGTGGTGCTGCGGGAGAGCGTCGAGCCGAACACGGTGATTCTTTTGGCGCAGCAGTGGCAGAAGAGGAAGCAGCGCGACGAGCTCGACCCCAGCATGAAGCTGAAGCTCATGAAGCGGCTAAAAAAATAAATACTAGGGATGAGTAGTTAGGGTTAGGTGTGTTCATGGCCAGTCGCAAGAAAAAAGATTTGAAGGAAGAAGAGAAAGGCGTTTCACCCATTGTTGCTGTCGTGTTGCTTATCGCAATCGCGGTGATTGCGGCCGTGGCGATAGCGTTTTGGAGCGGGGGTTTGGTGACGAGCCAGTCCACTCCGGACAAGCCGAACGTGATTACTGCGACGATTGCTTCTGCGAGTGAGGGAAAAGTCGTGGTGGCGAACCTTGGGCCTGGCGACTTGGTGATTGACTACTTGAATACTACCTACAACGCCAGTGAGACATGTAACTTTAACGGGACTGTAACTATTCCCGAGGGCACGCACAGGATGTGCATAATGCGGCCCAGGGCGGGAATTACTCATTTATACTCTCCCACTACGGGGTCGACCCTCGTTGAAATGGCGTCAACCCAAATAGCGACTACTACTTACCAGAGCGCCCTTGCGGGCGCTGGGGGTTTGTGGGATGATTCGCTTACTGGCGACTTGACAGGGCTTGGGCACGGCAGCCTGTATTTGCTTGCACCCCCCGGGACAGGCTTGTACACCCATACCACCGCGCTTGACGCGGGGGCGCCGAGCGACATTAACGTGGTCGAGTGGGACGAGGACCTGCCAGTCGACACGGGCATCGAAGTGCGGCTTTACTATTCCAACACGCCAGACCTCCCAATTGGTGAACCGGGCTGGGAACTCGAGTGGCTGGAGCCGATTGTGACGAACGGCGAGACTGATGTTGTGTCGGGCTACCAGTACTTTACGTACACGGCCGAGCTTTCGTCGGACGGCGCGGAAACCCCCACGTTCGACAACTTTAGGATTGGTTACGAGGAGACTGATGGGGAGCAGCCCATTCTGGATGTCACGCTCAACAACCCTGCTGGGCTGAACACTGTCACGATTACCGAGACGTGTGGCGCCGACCCGGACAACGTAATGGAATTCACTGGGCTTGGCGGCGTAGAGTTTTGGGCGACCACTATTGACTACACGCCGGGCTGTACTTATGTTACAGTCGGAACCGACGCGGCCGACGCAGCCATTCCCACTGACTACGAGTGGACGGACGGCATGCACCCCTTGGCGCCGGGAGATCCGGAGATAACGTACCCCAATGGCATATGCGGAGACGGCGAGGACGAACTAAACTACCCGGATGACTGCTGTGGCGGAATCAGCGGCATGGTCTCAGAGATAACTGGGTTCTGCCACCTCGACTGTGGCTGCGACCCGGCGTGCATGGACCAACCCGACGAGGGCTTGGTGTGCAACGGCGATCTAGTGCTGGCCTGTTGTGCTGGCGGCGAACCGGTTGAGGACTGTGTTAACGATTACCAGCCGCCCAGGACTTGCGTGGACGGCGAGTGCATCGAGGGCCCGGACAACAACGACATGTGCGCTGATGCCACCGCCGCCATTGACGGCGAGAACGCAGTCGACAACACCGAAGCGACCACTGACGGAATCGAAGACGACGGCCTGTGCCTTTTCTTTGGCAGCAACCAACTCTACAACGACGTCTGGTTTGACTACACTTCCACGTGCACGGGAACCTTGACCGTGGACACATGCACCGAGGGCTTCGACACCAAACTGGCAATTTACGAGGATTGCAACTGCGACCCGGAGCCAATAACAGTCGTGGCGTGCAACGACGACGACTGTGGCCTGCAGTCAACAATCACAGCGCCAGTGACAATGGGCAACTGCTACAAAATCCGCGTCGGCGGCTACAACGAGGAGCAGAGAGGCACTGCCACAATGACCATCGCGTGCGAGGCTGAGCTGTGCGTCGTTGATGCGTCATGTGACGGGCCGGGCGGCGAGACCGAGGCCAATTGTGCTGAGGACTGCTGCGTTGGACCGGTTTCAGCGCTAACCGGGAACTGCCACACTGACTGCGCGGCCATCGCCGAGTGCCAGGATATAGCAGAGACCACTGAAGTGTGCTACAACAACGACGTGGGCATGTGCTGCGACGGCGCGACTTCAGTAGACTGCAGCGTTGCATGCATTGACCCTGTTGGCTCACCGGGACAACAGTACGCCGGCACGTGCGCGGCAGCGGCGTGTGACATAAACGACGTCACTGACACAGAAAACGATGAAGCGCTCTGCATTAATGGTGAGGACGACGACTGTGACAACGAGATTGACTGTAACGACGCGAACTGCGTGGGTGCTTTCCCAGAAGCCATTTGCGGCGACGGCGAGGACGGCGACTGCGACACAGACATTGACTGCCTCGACGCGGACTGCGAGGGCGGGTCCTGCGGAGAAAACGGCGAGCTTTGTACCGCTGGCGTTTGCCTGTGCCTGGGCGGAGTCGGGAATGAAGACCCTGAATCGACGTGCACGGGTGGAATCGACGAGGACTGCGACGGCAACGCGGACTGCGCCGACGATGACTGCAGCGGCGACCCGGCGTGCCAAGTACCGGTCGGGGGCATATGCCTTGACACGCTATGTACTGAGCCAGACCCCAATGTTATGCTAGGCAACGGTGGGCTATGCGGTGTCGTTGCCACCGAGTGCATCGCAGCGACCTGCGACGTCAGCGGCTATGAGTTCTGCCCTGATGGATGGCACTGCGGGCAGGAGTCAAACTTCAACGGGTGCGATACAGAGGCTGACTTCGGCATATTTGGCGCGGCCGTTATAGATTCGGGTGAGGCACCACAAGTGTTACCCAACTGTCTTAGTGCGTGCACATTTGACGGGGCTACTTGCCTTATTGCATGCCTCCCCAACACGGTCTACGGAGCAGAGTGTGTTGATGCGGGCGGAGGCCTGTACACCTGTAACTGCATCTGCTAGCAGCGTAAGCGCAGAAACCGGGGGGCCACCAATTGGTGGTCCCCCCAGTTGCTTTTTCTTTGCTCCCCAGTTCTGTTTTTCCAAAACATTTAACTAGCAGTACGGCATAAGTGGTGATGATGAAGTTCCACATCCCCCTCAAGAACAACAAGAAGTTAGGGGGCGTGATGAAGCGCATCCTCATGAGCAAGCGGCTCGCCACGATGTGGAAGTGCTCGAACATCAACTCAATCGACAGGCTGAACTACAACGACCACGGGCCCGTGCACGTCACGATTGTGGCGAACGCGGCGCTGCAAATGCTTCGGCTTCTCGTTGCCGGGGGCGTAAAGCCCAGCATCGTGAAGAACCACAAAATGAAAAACGATGACGCTGAAGTCGTCGTTGTGTTGGCGGCGGTGCTGCACGACATCGGGATGACCGTGCACAGGCATGAGCACGAATTGTTCAGCATTATTTTGGCGGGGCAAATTTTGCCGGAATTGCTGGCTGACTATTCTGTCGAGGAGCAGGTGGTGCTGCAGTCAGAAGTCCTGCACGCATTGCCGCATTATAGTAAAGAGCTCGCGCCGTTCACTGTGGAGGCGGGAGTGGTCCGGGTGGCGGACGCGACCGACATGAGCAAAGGCCGCTCGCGCATCCCGTTCGAAATGGGGAAGACAGACATTCACGCGGTGAGTGCGCAGGCCATTGATGACGTTAGTATCAAGGCCGGTGACAAGAAGCCGGTCAGGATTTTGGTGAAGATGAACAACTCGGCGGGCGTGTTCCAGCTCGACCAGTTGCTGCGGCCGAGGATTGACTCGTCTGGCCTAAGCAAGTATATAGAAGTGGAGGCCGTGGTCAAGCCCAAGGAAAAGCATATTCTCAAGAAGTTCACGCTATAATTTTAAATACTCTCCGCCCTAATGTTGGGTATGGCGTCCCAGGACCTCCAGAAGAACTTGCCCCACATCATTGCGGTGGGAATACTCATTTTCGCGCTGCTTATTGTGGCCACGAAGACCGGGCTCGTGGGGTGCTCGTCGCTCGGCAGCGGGTACTGCGACATTTATTACTCTGTCCTGGGCAAGCCCACGATTCTGATTGTGCGTGGCGACGAGGGAATGGGCGCGCCCGACACGCTGGCACGGATGATTGAGACCCAATACCAATTGCCGGTGCAAAAGCTTCGGGTCGACCAGATTTCGCGGGGGAACATACAGGACTATTCAATGATTATTGTGGAGCGGTCGCGGGAAATTCCCACGGAAAAGCTCAAAGTGTTTTATGATTATTTGTTCGAGGACATGGGGAGGCTGGTCTGGGTCGGCGACGCCGGGACAATCGGCAGCAGCTCCGACGAAATATGCCGGCTCATGGAATACACCGCGGAGTGGAACACAGAAGCGGGCAAAACACGGACCGAGTACGAAGAAAACATTTGCGTCGTCGAGTCCGACCTATCGATTCCGGGCGAGGCAACGACTTCCGAATCACTGTCAATAAAGCGAGACGCCTTGATGGAAAAGGCGCTCGACCACCTCGAGCTGTTGTGCGGCGACGCGTTCGGCGGAGAGCTCGGCGTGTACGGCCCGAAGGGATACCCGTGCGAGGGCGGGAGCTACGAAGACGCCTACTTCAAGTGGGCCAACGAAGCGTCGTTCCGCTCGACCGTGAACCCGTGGTCCCGCGGAGAATACGAAAAAATCACGACCGAAGGAAAAGAAAAGGGGATTGACTTCGCCAAAACCGTGCTCGGCGTCGGGTTTGTTGCTGACGACTATGCCGTCGCGGAGTTCGACGCTTATTACGAAGGGATTGACACAGTCAAGGAAAGCTTGGTGGCAGCGCACACCGGGTTCGTCACGTGCCACAACTCACTCGGGGGAGCAGGCGGGTGCAGCACAAGCGCGGCAGAAGCCGCGGTTGCCGCCGCATTGTTCGAACTGGACAACGGCAAGTCCGGGGCCAAGACGGACTTGAGCGGCGTGGTCACGACATTGAATTCATTGGCCCAGCAAAAAGAAACGCAGGGCGGGGACTCAGCAGCAGTCAAGTCGGCGTCCACAAAGATTACTGGATACATCGACGCGATTGAGCTTGTGGTTGTTCCGGAGGGAATGCCGACCGCGGCAGAGGCCGCGGCACTGCAGGCCATTGCCACCCAACTAAACAGCGCGAAAGCGGAGCTGGAGTCATTGCGCGCCGGCGAAACAGACCCCACCGTGAAAGTGAATTACGACTCGCACATCTCGGCGATTAACTTGCGTGTGGCGAGTGTCAGCGCGAGTGTTGCGTCGCTGCAGGCGGGTGTCACGGAATACAATTCGTGTGAAGGCGTCGTGGTCAGCGGCGTTGCCGAAACCATTTCGGAAGAGACCGGCTACCTTGACGAGCTGGAAGTATTGATTGCTTATTCGACGCCATTGATTGACGAGAACGGAGCAGTCGACTTTATCCGCACGGCGCAGGGCGGCGCGTGGAGCGGGCTTGCGGCGAAGCTTAAGAGTATTCAGTTGGACTGCGGCGACGGGTTTGCCGAAGCGATGGCTTCCGGTGCGGCGGCGATTGAGGCGGCGCAGGCAGTGGACACTTCCCCCGCCGTTGAAAGCGAGGCATTGGCGACGATGCAGGTCGCGGACATCAAGCACCCGCTTGTCGAGGGCGTGACGCGGGCGAAGGACTTGAAGAAGGATGGACTGCCGATTCCGTTTGTGCTGGTGGAGACGAACGACGTTGACTCGCACGAGGTCGTGCAGCTTTACGTGGCCCCGGCGTTCAACGACGTTAACCTGTGGCCGGGCATCACGGTGAAGGACCCGAAGTTCGCGAGCCACATTTTCGGTAGAGGGGTTGTGGTTTACTACGCGTTCCCGCCGGAGACCGACGAAGTGTTCGTGAAGAACTTAGTAGAGTTCATGTTGTACTAGGCTTTTCGAGAGTTATTCTGTAGAAGTTGTGGTCTTCAGTCCGCGACTTGCTTTCGTCGCTTTCTTTTTTTAGTGACTCGATTCTTTTGTCCCAGGCCTTGGCGTCAGGGGGGACAAGCATGTCGCGAATGGCTTTTATCTCGTCCATGTGCACCATCCTCCCGGGGTAGAGCTGCCACTTCGTGTCGGCGGGGGCGAAGACTTCTCCTTTCTCCGCCATTCTTTTGCCGCGGTGCTTTATCCCAAAGAACATGGCAAAAGCGCGACCCGGCTTGCTCTCGCCAGCAAACCCGAGCATGGACTCCATAAGCCGCGAAGGGCTTATCTCGAGGACGTCGTTGCCAAGGAACTGGCTCTGCTTCTCAACCTTGACGACGTTCAGCCCCACTTTTTTCCCGTGGTCCTGGATGAACCTCGTTATGACGTTCATGGTGGGCTGTCCCTCCACAGTCCACTCCTCGCCCTTCTTAGTGGGCTGGACGTGGCTGGGCTCTAGGTAGCCATAGTCATTGGAAGTGAGCCTCCCGCCGGGCTTCAGCGCGCGGTACGCGCCCTCAAGAAAGTCAAACGAGCTGACTGGGACAGAAACGTCTTTTCCCTCGGGGAACAATTCTTCGGCCAAGCCGTAGCGGGCCACTTCTTTTGGTGGCAGTTCCTGCTCGTCGTCATCGAAGAGCGCCCTCACGTTCTTGAAGCTCTCGGGATCGAGCTGCATGATAGACTCCCAGTCCTTGTTCACCACGGCCTTCGCGACGTCCGTGGGAATCATTTTTTCCCGCTTGGCTTTTAGCTCGTCGAACGCGTCCTTGGCCCCGCGCTCTTTGGTGTGCTTGAAGATTGCTAGCGCGGCGAATTCTTTTTCCCCAGCGGCAAGCTTCAAGTCCTCAACGCGTTCCCGCGCGGCACGAAGCTTCTGATTGTCCTTGAAAAAAGTTGTGTCGGGAAGCTTTTGTTTTAGCTTGAGCTGCTTGACAAAGAATTTTTTGTTCTTCTTCGTTACTGTTATTCCGCCGAGGTCGTCCATAAGCTCGTTCAGAATAATTTGGTCGACTTCGTTGTCGAACGGCATGTCAAGCGCGTTTACGTGCTTGTATTCGACGTCCACCCCTTCGAAGGCGTCTTGGAGAAACTGGTTTTTCTTCGCGTTGTCCAGAAGCTTTGTCGAGAAGTCGCCCATGACGACTTTAAGGCGCTTTGTCAAGCCGGTTCCTTTCTCGCTGTCCAGCTCTTTCAGGCGCTTCACAAAGTTTTTCATCTGGCCGCCGTCGCCGATACCAATGTTCAGGACCGTTAGCTCTCCCTTCTTGTCTTTGAACTTGCCGTGGAATTCTTCTGCTTCCTTTCGCCCGAGGTACGGCCACTGGGCGTAAGTCCTGAAGTCGTGCCTGAAAACGCGCTCCCCTTTCTTGGTGTAGTAGGCCTTGTTCATGAGGGAGTGAAACTCGTGGAGTGCGATGGTCTCAGGCATTGGTTATTTTAAGTGCCCCAGCATTATTAATTGTTTAAGTCGTCCCCGCCGAGGGACAATTTATGCAAAAAGCTTAAAAGGCTGGGAGTTAACTAAATAACAGCTGTGCCTGAGGCTGCGAAACCTTTAAAAGGCATGGTTGAATAATGGTGTTCACTACAGGAGGAGCGGCATATGCCACAACAGTATTACGAAGAGGGATTTAAACGACAATTCGAGGCGGCTATACCCGTCTTGATTATACTATTACTGGTTATAGGGGTAATCGCCCTGAACCCCAGTCTGGTCCGCGGGGTCCCCGTTTTGGGCGACCTTTTCGGCGGCTCTGCAGTCAACGTACTGATTATTGGAGAGTCTGCCAGCGAGGCAAACGACTGGAGGGCACACCTCTCTGGGAACCTGGCACTACAAGTGTTCGGTAACCCGCTGAACGTTGAAGTCATAACAGACGCGCAGTACAACAAGGTCAGCTCTGCGGACTGGCTAGACAACCAAGGCTACGACGTCATTGTCCTGACGGCAGGCGACTTGACCCCGTCAATGCAGGTCATCCTAAAGAACTGGGTGACAGGCGGCGGGAAGCTGCTCGTGCTTGGCACAGGCGGCACACAAGCCAACGGCCGATGGGCAGAGCTCGCAAGCTCAATGCCGGTCAGCTGCCCACAGGGCGACTGCAGCGGCGTGTACGAACAGGTCTATGCACCAACCATGTACATCTGGCAGGGCATGTTCGACAACGGGCTCGCGAAGAACGTCGACACTGCGACTCCACTGACCCCCGCCGAGGGCAGCATTAACGTTGCCAACGTGCAGGCCACTGGCTCGCACATCATTTACCTGGGCGGATTCCCGAGCGCTGCCGAAGTCATGGCCGGCGAAGTCGGTGACATCTACCCCGGCGTTGCCGAGCAAGGCGATGTTGCAGGCGGAATGGTGCTGTGGATGAGCTTCAACCCGACGACTGAAAACATCGACGCGACCGTTGAGGAAGGCATCGTCATCAACACGATGGCTTACCTGATCGGAAGCCCGGGCTACCAAAGCGCGTGAGGTGAAAAAGTAAATGGCGTTCTATCCACGTGGAGGCGGACAAAACCAGTTTGCGGAGATGGCTATACCAATCGTATTGGTCGTCCTCGTGCTGGTGGTAGTCGCTACCCAATTCATGGGTATATGCCCCTCCTTCCTGAGCTTCCTCTGCGCAGGAGAGAGCGTCCAAACGCTTATCGTCACGAACCCCAGTGACTTCGACGCCGCGAAGGCGTTCGGCACGGACATCAGCAGCCGAGTCACAAAAATCACTCCCGTGATTGACAACAACGTGCAGCAGCACATCCGCGAAGGCGCGATAACAAGCAACGACTACGACCTCGTGATTCTCTACGGTGACAACACCGCATTGACCACCGAGGCAAGAAAAGAAATAACCGCGTACGTCAATTCGGGCGGCGCACTCATACTTGTGCGCGGTGCCGGACTGCACCAAATGAACACCGACGGAACAATCAGCGAGTACACCTTCGGGTGGGCCGTGGACGACATGGCAAGCGTGGTTCAGTTCGAGCCGGACTGCCCAACGTTCACAAACTGCAACACCGTTGCTGCGGTAACCGCATTGCCGAGCGGCATGAGCAACGTGCAAGTCGTTCCGACACAGTACAAGCACCAAATCATCGAGCGAATCGGGTGGACCACGCCAATCGGCGTTGACATCTCGAGATATCCCACATTCAGTGGAGTGACGCTGGTGAACGAGCCGCACGCAAGCAACAAAGTCGCGTGGTTCGAATGGACCGACTCGACCGGAAAGAGCCAGAGCACGGCGGCATTCATCGCGTACGACGCCGGCGCAACTGGCGGAAGAATTGTTTACCTGGCGTACAACCCGATTGAGCTGAACCAGGAAGACTTGTTCCGGAACATAATTACGTGGGCCACGAAATCAACGTGAGCCCATACCCCTTCTTTTTTTCTACAAAAGTTAGCGACAGCTATTTCTTCGCTGTGAACCGCTCGTGCAAGGCAGCCACGCGGTCCAGCGAATCGCATTCCTCGGGCGCGCGGTCCTCACGAATGCGGACCAAGCGGGGGAAGCGCAATGCATAGCCGCTCTCGTACGTGGGGGACTTCTGTATTTCCTGGTACCCGGCTTCCACGACAATCGTGGGCTTGAGCTTCACGAACTTGCCTTTCTCGAACTCGATTGTGGGCTTTAGCGCGTCGGTGAGGTACTGGAGCTGTTCGTCCTTCATTCCCGTGGCCATTCGCCCGATTGAGAGGAACTCGTTCGTGTCCGGGTCGCGGCACGCAAGGAGATAGCTCCCGAGCCAGCTGGCGCGGCGCCCCTCGCCCCACTCGGCAGCCACAAGCACCAAATCAAGGGTTTCCGTGACGGGCTTGAGCTTGTACATATAGCCCACCCGGCTGCCGGGCTTGTACCCGACCCCGAGGTTTTTGGCCATGACGCCCTCGTGGCCGAGCTTTAGTGATTCCTTGTAGAAGGCCTCGGCCGCCTTAGGGTCCGTGGTAGTCACGGTTTTGGAGAACTTGACCTCGCTGCTCGGCTTCACTATCTTTTCGAGTGCCTTGCGGCGCTCCCCCATGTTTTTTGGGAGAAGGTTTTTGCCGTCGAGGTACATGCAGTCGAACAAGTAAGTGACCACAGGGATTTGCTTGACCATTTCATCGATGCCGTACTTGCGCTTGATGCGGCGCGACAACAACTGGAACGGCTTGGGCCGCTCGTTTTCGTCGACGGCGACGGTCTCGCCCTCGATGATTGCTTCTTTTGCGGACACGGATTTTTTTATTGCTTCCACGACGTCGGGGAACTGTGTGGTGACGTCGTCGAGCCGGCGGGTAAACACGCGTACCTCGCCGTTTTTGATGTGCGCTTGCATGCGCATGCCGTCGTACTTGTACTCGAACGCGTGGCACTCGTTGTCCAATGCCTCCTGCACGGAGTGGACTGTCTGCGCGAGCATCGGCCGGAGCGGCCGGAACAATCGGATGCGTATTTTTTTGAGGCCGGCGTCGCCTTTGTCCCTGGCGAGCTGGGCGACTTCTGAGTAGTCATTGATTAGTGAAAAAGCGCGCTCGGTTTCTGCGGGGGAGACGTCGAATGCTTTGGCGATGGCGTCGCGGATGATGCCTTCGCCGACGCCGACGCGCATTTCGCCGAGGAGTAGGCGGACGAGGTACTTGACTCCGGTGGGGCTCATGGAGTTCAATAGTTCGACGACGTGCCTGTTCTTTTTTTCTTGGGTGCCCTTTCCTTCCCACGAAGCCATTTTTTCGAGGAGGGCGTGGATTTCTTTGAGGGACATCTTCTTTTTGGAGAGGGTGGTCTGGGGCTTTTTGTGGAATAGGTTTTCTGCGGCGAGCCCGGTGTCGCCGAGCTTCGCGATTTTGTCTTCGACTTGTTTGGCTGTGGCGCCGGTTGCCGTTGACACGCACTTGATCATGCTTTTTTGGGCGATGCCGATTTCGCGGGAGTCCCACGGCGGGAACACGCGGCCTTGGACGAATAGGGCGACGGTGCCGAGGTCGCTGCCGCTGCTTTGGAAGAGCTGGGCCACGATTTCGGTTAGCTCGAGGCGGGATGGCGTGGCCTCCAGCTTGGAGAGTGTGACTGCCACGGCGGCGAAGTCCATGCCCTTCACAAAGCAGAGGGGGAATTTAAGCGTTTACCGAACTGTTAAAAAGTTGGGGGTTGTAAACTACTTTGATGGTGACACC
Source organism: archaeon (assembly GCA_042584585.1). Lineage (GTDB taxonomy): Archaea > B1Sed10-29 > B1Sed10-29 > WALL01 > WALL01 > WALL01. The sequence goes on from JBHOSQ010000001.1 coordinate 88,250, forward strand.
CCTCAGGCGATCCCTATATATTTACGCGTACCGGAAGCATGCGGCAGTCATCAATCTGAAGTCTGGCCAGGTAATCAAAGGGCTCATTACGCGTGCCGGTCGACTCCGCTACAAAGGCCTGACCGAAGACGGGAAAGAAGTTGAGTTTGGAGTAGCGGACATTAAGTCTCACAAGCGAATGCCCGAGAAGAGGACGAGTAAAGGCCACAGTGAGTTCATAAGCCATCATGAAGGCCGTGAGGTGGTCCTCACGCTTCACATCCCTGGAGGGGAGGAAAAAATCACTGGCGTCATTGGGCGGGCTGGCAAGCGCGGAAGAGCCAGGCCTTATACAACCATTGAATACAAGGATTCCAAAAACAAGCAGGTCATACGGCAGTTCCTGTCGAGAGACATAAAAGATATAAAACTCGCCAAAGACCTGCGCGACGCAAAACCTGAGCAAGCCCTAAACGTTCTCCTGGATTCTCTCCCTTCCTCAAAACAAGCCAAAGCCCGGCGTGAAATAAAAAAACTTGTTTCGCTGTATGCGCCCAAGCCGGACGCGGAAGTGGACACCAAACAAAAAGAAACGACTTGGGCCAGGCCTTTCGCGGTTTGGGAGTTCAGGGAAACAATCCAAAAAAAGATTGGGCATGAAGTGGACGCGAGATATGTCACCCATCTTCTTAACTCGCTCACTAGGGCAGGGCAGCTACACAAGCGGTCTATTCTCTCGCCACGCCCGCATACCTCTGGCGGCATAATCAGTGAAGCTGGCCACAGGATTTTTTATAGCGCAGATCCCCGCGCTATAGAAGCCATGGAAAAGCATTACGATAATCCAGAGGAACAACTCAAATTAGCACTGCGCCGGACGTTCCAAGCCAGTTTTGGCAAAAGGAATGAAAAGTCTTATTTGAAACCGGAGTGGATTAACAAAACTGTTCTGCAGCGATTGAAGAAGGGCACCACCCAATTCCATTTAAAGACAGAACTAATTGACGGGTATCGAGCGGACCTATTGAAACATATGGCATCTTTGTTTCAGGAAGGCAAAGCGCAGCGTGCATCCAAGTATTCCTCTGAGAGTGCGCGATTGAATTTCTTCACCCACCATCGCTTGGTCGGTGCCTTAAGGCCATTGGTTGCGGGGTCTGAAGTGTGGAAGGGCATGGATTTGCTTTACACGGAGAAAGGAGCGAACCCCAATCCCCAGAGCTTTCCCCAAAATCCTGAAGTAAGCTGGTACTGCCTCAACACTCCCGACTCAATTGAGTCCATGCAGAAGAAGATGAGAGGTGTTGACAACGAATACAAGCAGCAGAAAAAAGAGGAGAAGCGGCTCGCCGCCAAGGTTCGTGAGGACGCGAAGGACAGCCGGCGGTACAAAAAAGACCGGCGAATCAAGCTTTGAGTGATTGCCCCGGGGTGAACGTTTGGCCAGTGTTTAAGGGGTTTGCCGGGTTTCAATGTAAATTTTTTATAGCAGGGCGTCTACAATGAATAACGAGGGTGACAGATGACTGAAAACACGGACGGCCAGGTCTTCATTGGCAAGAAAGGCGTCATGAGCTATGTTTTGGCTGTCGTGACGCAGTTCAACAACGGAGCCAGTGAAGTCACGGTGAAAGCCCGTGGGAAGGCCATCAGCCGGGCCGTGGACGTCGCGGAAATCGTGCGCCACAGGTTCTTGTCGGACTCGACAATCAAGGACGTTTCCATAAAGACCGAGGAATTGGTCTCGAGGGAAGGCGACACGGGACGGGTTTCGGCAATAGAGATTATCCTCGCCAAGTGACAGGGGGCACACCCCATGAAGGGCCCGTTATGCGAAGAGTGCGTAAAAAGTGGGAATCTTTGTGAAGAGTGCGTCGACAAACAGCAGAAAGGAGAACTAGGCGAACTCGACATTCAACTAGCGCGCCTGTTGCAGAAGCTGGAGGGCCGGGACCTGGTCCGGGGAGCTAATTTTGAGCGGGTGTTTGACGTCGAAGGGCTTATCTTGATTACTACTAGGGGCAAGGTCGGCCCCTTGGTCGGGAAAGGGGGAAGGGTCATTCGCTTGCTGAGCAAGGAGTTCAACAAAAAAGTGAGGATAGTCAGCGTCCTTGACGAAAAGACGGCGCTGAGGGACTTGGTTGCACCGGCGCGAATACAGGGCATCAACATTGTTTACAAGGCGGACGGCGAGCAAACAAAAGCGATTATCGCGCGCGAGGACAAGTACAAGCTCATCGCCCCATTAGAGACCCTGCAAAAAGCCGCGAACATGCTAAGCGAAAAAGCCGTCGTGCTCGAAGTGAAGTGACCCCGCGTTGTTATAAACCCTCAATTACAAAAATATATTGTGCGAAAGAAAAGAGTTGCAAAAGCCAAGAAGGAACCAATCCCAGACAAACAACTGCTTAGTGATGGAAATAGGAGGAAGCACATTCTCAAATTGTACAAAAAAGCAAAGTCTTTGTTGGAAAACAGCGAGTGCGAAAAAGCATTGGAACATTCCAACCAAATCCTCAGCATAGATGCAAAAAACTTGGGTGGCCTGCATATGAAAGGATTCGCCCTCTACGGCCTGGGGAGACTTGATGAATCGGTGGCCTGCTTCCAAAAAGCAACTGAAATAAAACCCGACTCGGACACTGCTTGGTTTTGTATTGGGGGCGCACTAGAAGACAAAGGCCAATTGGAAGAAGCGCTTAAGCACTACAAGAAAGCTGTTAGACTAAATCCCCAAAACGGGCTTAACCACGGAAAGCTTGGGGCGTTGCTAGCAAAGTTGGGGAAGCATGAGGAAGCGGTGCAATACTATACCTCTGCAACCCGAATAAACCCAAACAACGCAAGTTACTGGGCTAACTTATCCCAGTCATTAGGCCTGCTAGGCAGATTTGAAGAAGCGCTAACTGCCTGCAACAAGTCACTCGAAATAGCGCCAGAGCACGAGCAATGCCTAAAAAACAAGAAGGTTATATTAGACAGGATGAAAGCGCAAAAAGGCAAGACCACGAAAATGAAGGGTAAAAAAGCAAAAAAGCTAACTGGGGAAAAGCAGAAGCTCTTAAATCCATAAGCCATAAAAAGCCTCTCTGATTCTATTGTGGCATGAAGCGCACGCACTACACCAACGAGCTTGAGGGCCAGGACGGCAAGGAGGTCACGGTCGCGGGATGGGTGGACCAGCTCCGCATGCTCGGAAAAATCGGATTCATCATGCTCAGGGACCGCTATGGCACCGTGCAAGTTACGCTGCCGAAAAGCAAAGTAGGCGTGCTCTACGACGAGGCCGAGCAATTCACCAAAGAAAGCGTTATTGCTGTTAAGGGAACTCTGCAAGCAAGCAAGGAAGCGCCGGGCGGCAGGGAACTCATACCAAACTCAATCGAACTATTGTCAAAAGCGGCCGCTCCCCTTCCCATGGACGTGTCGGGAAAAATAAGCAGTGAATTGGAGACGCGGCTCGACTCAAGGTTCATGGATTTACGGCAACCGGCGGTCGCCGCAGTGTTCGCGGTCCGGGACTCACTGCTGACAGGCATAAGGGACTACCTCGAAAGCGAGGGGTTTGTTGAGGTGCATACACCAAAGATTGTTGAGGCAGGGGCGGAAGGCGGGGCAACGCTTTTCCAGCTCGACTACTTCGGCAAAAAAGCGTTCTTGAGCCAAAGCCCGCAACTGTTCAAGCAGGCATTGATGGCCACCGGGCTGGACAGGGTGTACGAAATCGCGCCCGCGTTCCGCGCGGAGCCAAGCGCGACGACGAAGCACGTCAGCGAATTCATTTCGCTGGACTTTGAGATGGCGTTCATCGAAAGCCAGGAAGACGTGATGCGAATCACGGAAGAAATGGTCGTTGCCGCAATCAAGCACGTCAAAAAAGAGGCGGCGGAAGAGCTGCAGGTACTGGGCAAGGACGTGACGGTTCCGAAGACGCCGTTCAAACGGGTTAGTTTCGCGGACGCCAAAAAAATGCTGGCCGAGAAAGGCAAGGAAGTCACGAACGACCTGGACAGCGAGGCCGAAAAGCTGCTGGGCGAAGTGGTGGGCGACGAGTTTTACTTCATCACCGAGTTCCCGCACGCCGAAAAGCCTTTTTACATAATGGAAAACGGCGACTTCTCGCACTCGTTCGACCTTGGGTACGCCGGACTGGAGCTCGCGAGCGGAGGGCAGCGCGAGCACCGGGCTGAAGAGCTTGAGGCGCGCATGAAAAAACTGAAGCTGAAGCCAAAGGACTTTGTCTTTTACCTAAGCGCGTTCAAGTACGGCATGCCACCGCACGGCGGAGTGGGAATTGGGGTAGACCGATTCGTGCAGAAGCTATTGGGGTTGAGCAACGTGCGGGAAGCAGTGTTGTTCCCGCGGGACAAAATTAGGCTGGTACCATGACTGACTTCATCAACTTCCTCATTGTTATTACGGCAGGCGTCTTCTTCTCGGGGATACTCAGCAAAATCCAGATTCCGTACGTCACCGCATTGATCCTTTCGGGAATAGTGATTGGGCCGTACCTCCTGAATTGGTTCACCCCGGACCCAACCATCGAAGCAATTGCCTCGATTGGCGTGATTTTCCTTATGTTCATGGCCGGGCTGGAAGTAAACGTCAGGCACAAAAAGTATTTGACCAAAGACGCGTTCTTCCTTATCACGCTTAACTCCATAATCCCGTTCGCCACCGGGTTCTGCATCGCCACGGCGTTTGGCTACGGATTAATGAGCGCGCTCGTGCTGGGAATTGTTTTCATTTCGTCCAGCGTCGCGATTATCATTCCCCAACTAGAAAAAAGCGGGTTGATACACAAGGCGCTTGGACAGAACATACTCACCGCGGCCGTGTTTGAGGACATCGGCTCGCTATTGCTGCTGTCGATGGCGCTGCAGACACTGATGCCCAAGACACCGCTTCCGATTATTGCTTATTACGTCATTTTGTTGCTGTCGGTAATCGTGATGAAAATTGCGCTGCCCAAAATCAGCAAGCTTTACCACAAGCTCATCGGCGAACGCGACCAGTTCGAGAGGGAACTATTGTTCTTTTTCATGATTCTGGTCGGCACCGCAATTTACTTCGAGGCATTGGGAGTCCACTCCATCGTGGCAGGGTTTATCATCGGCATGCTGCTCGCCGAGACAGTGCGGCACGAGCGATTAATGGTCAAAATCAGGACGCTGTCGTACGGGATTTTCATTCCAACGTTCTTTGTGCTTATCGGCGCGAAGCTTGACCTCGGCGTCTTGCTGACCGGCGAGAGCTACCTCTTCATCACCCTCGTGGTGCTGGGATTGATTGTCTCAAAAGTGGTTAGTGGCTACGTCGCGGGCAGGCTCACCAAGTTCAGCAAGGACGAAAGCCTCTTGATTGGGTTCGCAACCACGCCGCAGCTGTCAACGACACTTGCCGCGGCCTTCGCCGCATTGGGCTTTGGGCTGCTGGACAACGCCACAATCACCGCGCTGGTCGCATTGTCGATTGTCACCACACTCGTGGCGCCGCTCGTGATACGGAAGCTCACCGCGCGCATAAAACAGTCAGAACGTGACCTGGCGGTCAAGCGCGAGATGCGAAAAATAGCTGAGAAACGCAAGAACGCCAAAAAACGTCGCGTCGTAAAAGCCCGACGAAAGAAAAAAGAATAAGAACACTCCGAGGGCGTAAACCAAATTGGCCCTTAGGGTGTGCGTCGCGCCCCTGTGCTTGGGGCGAATCAACACAAAAATCATGAAGATAGCCACGCCAACAACGGACGTGTTAATCGCGCTGTTCACCGGGTTGCTGAAGTCACGGAAAAACCGGGTGAAGCCAAACATCAATCCCGTGGCCAGCACCGTCACTTGGAGGAGGCCCCCGATTTTTGACTTGGGCGTGTCCGTGTCGGGCAAAAGCGAGCCCAGGAAACAAATCAAGAAACTGGACACCACGAGGCCTGCGAACTGCTCGGTCGGCATGGCAGAAAACTGGTACCAAAACAATCCCAGCGAAAACAGCCAGACAATCAATCCCCCGAATAAATGGCCCCTGTAATTCGACATCTAAGCACCGTACTTCTTTTGCCTGCCCATGAAGTCAAGCAGAATGGGGAACAGGTCCTTGCCAGAGATTTTGAAGAGCGCCCCCTGCGTCGCGCTCAACTCGTCGAAGTGCTTCACGTAGTCCAATCGGACGTCGGCGCCGGCGATGAGCAGGGGCACGGGGTCTGCCGAGTGGTTGCGGACCGAGCACGGGGTCGAGTGGTCGCTCGTGAACGCGATGATTGTGTTCTCCAAGTCGATTTTTTCGAGGATGTGCCCGACCATGCCATCGATTTTTTCTAGGAGCTCGATTTTTTTCTCGGGGTCGCCGTCGTGCCCCGCAAGGTCGGTGCACTTTATGTGAAGGAAGACGTAGTCATGGCCCTCAAGCGCCGCCAGCGCGGCGTCTGCCTTAGCCATTAAATCAGTGTCGTAGCCGCCCGTCGCGCCGGGTGGGGTTATAACGTCCATCCCAAGCAATCGGCCGACGCCAATAATCATTCCAGTGGCCGCGATAATCGCCCCCTTGAACCCGTACCTCTCTTCGAACGGCGGCGGGCGGTTCAGCACCCCGGCTCCGCGGACAAGAATGTAGTTCGCGGGCAGCACCCTGTCGCGGTTCAGTGGGTGGCTGCGGAGGACTTTGTGGGCCTTGTCGCAAAACTCGTTGAGTGCCTTGGCCGTGCGGATTGCCGCGTCAGTGTGCTCGAGCACAGTGATTTTCGTGGGCGGAATCCCGTCCTCGTGGGGGTCGTTGTCGATTACTTGGGGCGACAAGCCCTTGCCGCGGAGCACGAGCACTGCGCGGTGCTCGGTCGACTCCTTGAAAATGATTTGCACTCCGGGAACAGAAGTGATGGCGATTTCGTTGAGTGCGTGGGCCAGCTCGTTTGTGCCGTGCTTGATTCGGCCGGCGCGGCGGTCCACAATAACGTCGTCCCTGAACGTGGCAAAGTTGCAGCGGAACGCTAGGTCGCCGGGCTGCACGTCCACATTGGCGCCGAGCGCCTCAATGGGGCCGCGGCCGAAGTAGTACTCGTGTGGGTCGTAGCCGAATAGTTGCAAGTGGCTGGTGTCGCTGCCGGGCCTGACGCCGGGGGCGATTGGGTCCATGAGGCCGACTTCCCCGATTTCGGACAAGTGGTCGAGGTTTGGGGTGTGTGCCAATTGGTAAGGGGTTTTGTTGCCAAGCGACTTTATGGGCCGGTCGCCGGCGCCGTCCGCCAAAATAAGTAGGCATTTTTTGTTCGTTGGCGGTGGCAATTGCATGGCTGAGGATAGGGGAAAGGCGTATTTAATTGTTTACTCAAAACTCCCGGGCGTACGGGACTCCTTGTTCCTCGATGCGGAGGAGCTGGTTGTACTTCGCGAGGCGCTCTCCGCGGCAAGGTGCGCCTGCCTTAATTTGCTTGGCCTCAATGCCCACCGCGAGGTCGGCGATGAAGTTGTCGGTCGTGTCGCCCGAGCGGTGGCTCACCATGGTTTTGTAGTTGGAGTGCGACGCAAGGCCCGCGGCCTCGAACGCCTCGGTGAGCGTGCCGATTTGGTTGACCTTGAGAATCATTGCGTTGGCCGCGCTCATGCGGATGCCTTCCTTCAGGCGCTGCGTGCTCGTCACGAACAAGTCGTCGCCCACTATCTGGGCTTTTTCGCCGATGCGCTCGGTTAGGTCGGCGAAGGACTTGTAGTCGTCCTCGTGGAACGGGTCCTCGATGGAAACGATTGGGTACTTGTCCACCAGTTGTTCGTAGTAGTCCATCAGCTTCGTGGGTGAGAGCTGCTTGCCGTCGATGCTGTATTTTTTGGACTTGTAGAACTCGGACGCTGCGACGTCCAATGCAAGGACGATGTTTTTGGAGTGGCCCGCGCTTTTCGCGGCCTTTAGGACAAAGTCAAGTGCTTCAGTAGTCTTTTTCAGGGGCGGGGAAAAGCCGCCTTCGTCGCCCACGCCGACGACGCCGAACTTCTTCTCGAGGAGCTTCTTGAGCTCGTGATAGGTCTCGGTGCCGATGCGCATTGCTTCGGCGAAAGTCTTTGCCTTGGGGGCGAGCATGAACTCCTGGACGTCAAGCTTGTTGTTGGAGTGCTTGCCGCCGTTGAGGATGTTGAAGAATGGGACTGGAGTTAGGTAAGTGGGCTCGTAATGGGTATAGATCTGGCCGATGTGCTCGTAGACCGCTGCCTCTTTGGCTGAGGCGGCTGCCTTGCAGCACGCGATTGAGACGGCGAGCATGGCGTTGGCGCCGAGGTTGCGCTTGTTTGCCGAGCCGTCAAGGTTTATCATGAGCTTGTCGATGCCGTCCTGGTCACGGACGTCCTTGCCGATGAGCTTGGGAGCGATTAATTGGTGAATGTTGTCCACAGCCTTGTGGACTCCCTTGCCGTGGTAAGCCTTTCCCTTGTCCCGCAGGGCTAGGGCTTCGTGCCTGCCCGTGCTCGCGCCGGCGGGAACGGACGCGCGTCCGAATCCTTTTCCGCAGGAAACGTCGCACTCCACAGTGGGTTTGCCGCGCGAGTCGAATATCTGCCGGGCGCGGACGCTTGTAATATCGTATTTCCCAATCATAACCCAGTGGCTACTCAAAATAAGTATTTAAATGTAAGGCATATAAAGGGGAACGGAGTAGCGTTACGCCATGTTTGAAGTTGCTTTGGGGGGCATTGCGTTCACGATAACCTTGGCCCATTTGTTGGTCGCGGTTTGCCTGGCGCTGTTCCTCGTGATGCTGGTAAAAACAGTTCATTTCGTGCTCGCGAAGCCAATGACCGCCATAATGGCGGCAGTAGTCTTTGTTCTCGCGGCAATGATTGTGCTTGAGCTCCTGGGCGTATTCAGCACCATGGACGCTGGCATAGCCAGTACTGGGGCAATGATACTGAACATGGTTCCCTGACTTACCTAACGCGGATGGGATTTTTGAGGCACTCAATTCCAGGCATGGAGCTGCCGCACAAGTGGGCAAGCAGCGCGCCGCCGCCCGTCGTGATGTGGCCGAACTTGTCCTCGGGGATTCCGAGCTCGTGTATCGCGGCCAAAGTATGGCCGCCGCCGATTAGGGAAAACGCTTTCGACTCCGCGATGGCGTTGAACACGATCTCACTGCCCTTGCGGAAGAGCTTGTTCTCGAAGAACCCTGGCGGGCCCTTGATGTTGATGGTCTTCGCGCTTTTGATTAGTTCCGCGTAGTGCTCCGCGGTCTTGGTGCCGATGTCGAACACAATGCCGTCGGCAGGCAAGTCCTTGACGTCAATCTCGACACGCTTCCCGTCTTTCTCGAACGCAATGTCAACCGGCAGCTCAAGCTTGTCCTTGTAGTCCACGTAAATCTGCTTGACCTTGTTGAAGTTTTTCGCGTCGCCGTCTTCCTCGATGGCGAGCATGGTCTTGACGCCAACATTGTAGCCCGCGGCGGCGAGGAACAGGTTCCCGATGACGCCGCCCGTGAGGACCTTGTCCACACGGCCTTTCTCGAGCAGGTTCTCGACGGCTTGGATACAGTCGTCCGGCTTCGCGCCGCCGACGATGAAGAGCCTCGGCGGCTCAGCCATCTTGATGGCCCGTTCGTTGGCCTTGATTTCTTCTTCCATGACCCTGCCTGCCACGGTCGGAAGGATGTGGCTGAACCCGATGATGGAAGCGTGTGGCCTGTGGGCCACTGAATAAGCGTCATTGACAAAGATGTCTGCGAGCGGGGCAAGCGTCTTCACAAGAATGCTTTCGGCGTGCTTTGCCGCGCCGTTTTCTTTTTCCTCTTCGGCGAGGAAGCGGATGTTCTCGAGCATCATTATTTCCGAGTCCCGCATTTCCTGAATGTAGCGGGCGACTCGCTTGCTCAATATTTCGTCGCAGTACCGGACGGGACGGCCGACGTACTGAGTGAGTGCGTCCGCGTGCGACTCCAGGCGCTGGAAGTCTGTTTTGCCTGCGCGGCCTTGGTGGGCCAGGACAACGACTCTGGCGCCGCGCTCACTGAGCTCGCGAATGGTCTTGGCGTGCTCCACAAGCCGCTTCGAGTGGCCGAACTCGTCGGTCTCCCGAAGATATGGCAGGTTCAGGTCGATGCGGACCAACACGGTCTTTCCTTTGAAGTCGATGCCGTCCATGTACTGAATCGTTTGCATAAAAATCACTCTAGGCCTAGGGGCAAATCACTTGATGCCCAGTGCCGCGTTTGTCTTTTTGATTGACGCCATGGCGTCGCTTTCCAGCCCCGTCATGGCGCGAATCGCGTCAATGTTTTCGGGGACAACGTCCGACTCCTGGTGCACGGCCTGGATGTAATAAAGCTCGCCGTTTTTGGAGTTGATGGTGTCTTCCCACACGGGGATTTCGTACAAGTCGCCCATGTAGCGCCCTAGCGAGCGGGCGTATTCCATGACCTCCGCGGTCGAGCGGAACCCGTCCTCGGAAGAAATAAGCTTTACGCGCGGTGTGTTGCGGAGCGCTTCGACGTAGTCGTCGCGCTTGATGTCGGTCTCGACCATCACGGTGTGCATGTGCATGATGGTTGTGGGGACTGCCACGGCCATTGACACGATGTCAATGTTTGGCAGCACGGTCTTCAGGTCCGGCCCGTGGTGGGACGGGACTTTTGTGACTGGGACGATGGCGTCGATTGGGCCTTTTTTGGACTCACCGGGGTCGGCTGCGCGGCGGATTAAGACGACGCGGATGCGGCCGATTTCGCCCAAGTCAGTCAAGGGCTTGATTGTTCTGGCTAAACCTGTAGTGTTACACGAAACGACGCGGACAAAGTCCTTGTTGATGGCTTCGCTGTAGTTACAGAGTGAGTTGAACGAGCACTGGGCCGTTGTCCCTGCCTCGCCGCCCTCAAAAATGGCTTTGATGCCGGCTTTTTCGTAAATGGGCTTGTTCTGCACCCCTACCTTGCCGGGAGTGCAGTCCACCATGATGTCACAGGCAGCGATTAAGTCGTCGATTGTGCCGCTGGCCTTCATGCCCTTCTCGTCGAAGAGCCCCATGTTTTCGGGGATTGAGCCGTATAAGTTGTATCCGTTGTCAAGCGCTATTTGGGCGTTGAAGTCCGGCTTGGTCTTGGCGACGCCCACCAATTCCATGTCGTCCTGTTTTGTGACAGCATAAGCTACCCTTTTTCCGATTACTCCGTATCCGTTTACACCTACGCGTACCATAAGATGCCCCCCTAAAAGAGCAGTTACTATAATGGCTCTGGGTATTTAAAACTACTTTAATACATTCCCTGTCTCGAGGTACCAAAGGTAAAGGTCCAGCTCCGCGAGCGTCAGGTTGGTTGCCTTGGCCAGTTTGGCAAGCTTTCCCTCGATTTCGAGGTATTCCTTCTTGGAGAGGGTTTTGGGCTTCTTGATCAGCTTGTGGCGGGCCAAAAGGTCCAGTATATGAAAGTCAATGATTGCGTAGTCGTCAAACCCGATGTTGCGGAGAAAATGGCTTGCTTCCTTCATGCCTATTCCCTTCACGTTCTTGACGAGCCAGTCCCTCTCAAGCACTAGGTCATGGCCACGGGCTGCGACGATGAAGGCGGCACGGCGGTTGTAGAAGCGGTAGCCCACCGACTTCAGCTCGGCGGCAAGCTTTTTCTCGGGGAACGAGTTGAAGCCCCTGCATTCCTTTTGGCACTTGATGCCAAGCTCGGCAGAAGTGTTCGCGGTTAGGAGGCAGAAGCAGAGCTCGCTGAAAAAGTCCTTGTTTTTCTTGAACTCGTGGATGCGCTTGTCGACCAAGCGCTTGACCGGCGAGGCCTGGAGTTGTTTTATTTCTTGACGAAGAGACCGCACCAGCACATCCCCTTGTTTTTCCATGTTTCCTGGGCTTGGAAGTCGCATGGGCACAGGAACTCCCATTCCGTGCCGAGGCGGCACGGGCAATACCGAAGGCCCGTTACCCCCTGCTTTTTCATGATTCCATCGATTACGTTGTCAAGGAATTCGTTGTCTGGGTTGAGCCGGCAGCCCTGAGCGTCGGCGTAGTCGCGGCACACGCGCACGAACTCGTCGCGGTTCATAGCCCCATTACCTTCTTGGCTTCCCCGGCGTCGCTCTCTACGTACTTGTTTATTTGTTGGCACGTCGGGCACTTCTCGGGCCCGGCCATGCCGAAGTGGATGTCGTTGCACACTGTGCAGCGCCAGAATTTCTTTTCCATTTTTGGTGGCCCCTAAATGCGTTTCTCGACTTTGCGCTTCCACTTGGCAAAGTTGACGATTGAATGGACGAGCTCATTCTGCTTGCCCCTCAGCGCCTTTATGTGGCGAAGGGAGGTGCGCAGGTCCTCAAGCATGTGGTGCACAGTGATGAGGATGAACAGCACGAATGCCGCGGCCACGAGGAATATGAAGCTAAGCACGAAGTTCAGCCACTGCGTGAGGTCAACGCGGTAGGCCAATAGGTACAGCGCCTCAAAGTAGCCGAACACAAACAATACCACGAAAAAGAGCATTCCGCTCCACGTCTTCTCGAACTTGCTCTTCAGCGTATAGGCACGGATAACCCACAGGTGGTACGCCGTTGCCAAAAGGAAAAACAATCCTCCGAGCACCATGAGAATGTGCAAGTTGTGGTTTAGGAGAATCTCTAGAACCATAGGCGAGAAAACTGCTTCGGGATATTTAAGGCTAAGCCTTCCACAGGCCGTGGATGCTGCAGTACTCGCGGACCAAGTTGTAATCGGCCACCGGGAACTCGGCCTCTGGGGCGTCGCCAGGGCTGAGGTAATGCAGGTACACGTCGTCGCCCGCAGTGACTTCAATCCACTGAATCCAGTGCTCGGCCTCCATCGGATGGGCCACCGAGCCCACGCGGACAAGAATGCCGCCGTCCGTTTTCTCGACCACGGGCACATGCTTTTCCTTGCCCTCGTCCGCAGCCTTTTCCTCAATGGGCGAAAGCCGGTTGCTGCACGAGGACGTGCACTCTCCCGGGCTGAGGACTTCTATGATGCCTCCACACGGTGTCTTCAGTATGTCCCCTCTTTTCTTTGCCATGACAACCACTTTAATATACCTGTGGCTCGTAAGACGGCGCAGGTGTTTTTATGCTTAATCTTTTTGTCTGCCAAATCTGTGGCGAGCCGCATCTCGCCGACGAAGTGCCCACGGACTGCCAATTTTGTGGTGCCCCGAAAAACTACTTGAAGCCCGCGGAAGAGTTCTCTCCCGTTTGGGGAATCGAGCTCACGGACCAGGAAAAGCAGGACGTCGAGGCAACACTCGCGCTTGAGGTCAACGCGACCGCGTTTTATTTGGACGCGGCGAAGGCCAACCAAAAGTACACCAAGTACGAGCGATTGTTCAAGGCATTCGCAAGGGTGGAAAAGGAGCACGCGGATGTCGCCGCCAAAATACTTGGCGTGGACGTGCCCGATTTTGTTGGAGAGAAAACGCGGGGCAGCCCGGAAGCCGATTTGGAGCGGACAAAGGAGCTCGAGACCGGTGCCGTGGCCCACTACGCGGAATTCATGGCACGTGCCACCAGCGAGAAAATGAAGAACTTCTTCAACGCGTTCAAGCACGCCGAGGAAGGCCACCGGGACTACGCGACGGCAGAGCTGGCGTAGTCTCATGTGGGGCAAGGAATACCTGACAATATTCATAATCCTGGTAACGGAAGTGCTGGGCTTCTCGCTCATACTTCCGTTCCTCCCTTTCTTTGCCCAGGACCTCGGCGCCAGCCCCATTATGATTGGGCTATTGTTCGCCGTGTTCCCGTTCTTCCAGCTTTTTTCCGCGCCAATAATGGGAAAGCTCAGCGACCACTACGGCCGCAAGCCGCTGCTGATAATTTCACAGCTCGCGACGGGAATCAGCTTTCTTGTGCTCGGCTTCTCGGCCGCGCTCTGGATGATTTTCCTCTCCCGAATAATTGACGGGCTGTTGGGCAGCAACTTCACGATTGCCCAGGCATACCTAAGCGACATCTCCACGAAAAAGGACAGGAGCATCGCGTTCGGCGTCAGCGGCGCAGCGTTCGGCGTCGGGTTCCTCATCGGGCCCGGCATCGGGGGGTGGCTCGCGCAGTACAGCTACTCGCTCCCGAGCTTCCTCGCCGCCAGCATGAGCCTCGTCAGCATCGCAATGATTGTGTGGTTCCTGCCCGAGACGGTCAAGCGGAAGCAGGGCCGGATAAAACTCGACGGAATCAGGCTTTCGGAATTCAGCAAGTACTTCAGGCGCGAAAAGCTGTCCGCGTCGCTTTGGACGTTTTTCACGTTCATCCTCGCCCACGCAATCTTCGTCAGCATGCTCGCGCTCTACGCCGAGAGGCAGCTCGGGCTCGGGCCCGCCAACGTCGGGCTCGCTCTCACCTACGTCGGGCTCATCAGCATAGTGATACGTGGCGGGCTGCTCCCAAGAATGGTTAAGTCCTTCGGCGAAAAGCGGCTGCAGTACATAGGCGTGCTGGCCATACTTGCGGGCCTCGGAATCTCCGCGTTCGCGGGCCAATGGCAAGTGTTCTTGGTCGGGATGACCCTGTTCGCGTTCGGCTCCGGAGTGTCCCGCCCGGTGATGATGGGAGACATCTCGAGAAGGGTGTCGGAAAAAGAGCAGGGCGCAATAATGGGCGTGGCGAACTCGCTCGGCAGCTTCACGGGAATAATCGGTCCGCTTATGGGCGGGTTTTTGATCAACTATTTCTTCCCCGGAAGCGTGATGCTCGCCGGGGCAGTGGTAATGCTGTTCGGGCTGGGCATGATGCTGCGGAACGAAGAGAAGCATCTACGCGAAATAATTCTTGGCCGCTAGTGCACCTTATTCCTTCCCGCGTTGCCCGAGCTTCAGGCCCTCGTCGAACGCCTGCCTGTTCTCGCCAGCCATCCGTGGCAAAGACTTTATTATCGAGTGGAAGCTGGACGGCTTCAGTGGCAGCAATCCCGCGCCGACCGTGGCGCCAAGCAGCATGGTGTTACCGAGCACAGCGGCGCCGAACTCGTCCTTCGCCAAGTGATGGGTGTTGAAGACCATCAATTCCTTTGCGAACGGCTTCACCCGCTTCGTTATTTCTGCCATTGGGGGATAAGGCATGTCAAGCAGGTTGGCATAAACCGGCATGTAGGGGTACTCGTCGATTACGAACACGGTCTTGTCCTTGCTGGCGTAGTGCGTCGCGCGCGCCGCCTCCAAGGGCTCGAAAGCAATAACCAGGTCCGCGGTGCCCTCGGTGATTGTTGGGGAAATGACGTCTTTGTCCGAGCCGAACCTCACAATCGTGGGGATGGACCCGCCGCGCTGCGCCAACCCGTGGAGCTGGATGCCGCGGACAAAGTGGCCCTCGAGCTGTGCCGCTTGCGCGATTATCGTGCCTGCGGTCAAAACGCCTTCGCCGCCCACGCCGATGAGCATCACGTTGAAGTTCATTTTTTCACCTCCACACCAATTGCCTTGAACGGGCAAATTTGGCTGCACACCGAGCAGCCCCAGCAGTGGTCCGTGTTTATTGTGTATGTCGGCTCGTCGCCCTTCTTCTCGCGCAGCTCCACAATCGCGGGGCACGCGAAGTGGTCGGTGCAGATGCCGCACTTCTTGCACTTGTCCTGGTTGATTTGAAACGTCGGGAAAGAAGTGCCCTGCCTGCGGAGCTTGCGCTTCGTTAGCAGCCGGCACTCGCCCCGGCTCACGAGCACGCGAAGTCCTTTGGCCTTCCTTAATTTCCCGAGCTTGTCCAGCAAGTCGCGCTGGCTGAACGAGTTCGCCACCTCGACCGTCGCGCCCATTGCGTAGGCAACGTCCTCAATCGGGAGTTTCTTCACTACTTCACCCATTCCCGTTAGGCCTGTTGACGGATTTGGCTGGTGGCCCGTCATCGCGGTGATGCTGTTGTCCATCACGATTACGAGGGGGCTCTTTGAGTCATTGAACGCCAGGTTGGCGAGGCCGGGCATCGCGGCGTGGAAAAACGTTGAGTCGCCGACGAACGCGATTACGTCCTGGTCGCTGACGCGGGTTATCCCATGGGCAATCCCGAGGCTCGCGCCCATGCTGACCATGAAGTCCTGCATCCTGAACGGCTCGAACAAGCCAAGGACATAGCACCCTACGTCGCCAGCGAACACCACGTTCTTGCCGAAAATCTTTTCGACCGCGTAAAACGTGGAGCGGTGCGGGCAGCCCGGGCAGAACACCGGCTTGCGCGGGGGCAATCCCTTGATTGCGTTGTCCGCGTTCTTTTGGTGAGTGGAAAACGACGGCACCTTCTTCCTCAAGGCCTTTCCAATGGCGGGAATAATCAGTTCGGGGGTGTACTCGCCGTAGCGCGGTAGCAAGTCCTTGCCGTGGACCACGAGCTTGTGGTTGGTGTCCTTCGCCACGAGGTTGACAAAGTCCTCGATTACGGGCTCGAGCTCTTCGACCACGAGAACCGCTTTTTTCTTTTTGATGAAGTTCTTGATTGCCGCCTTCGGCAGCGGGTGCACCATCCCGATTTTGAGGATGGGCGCGCTCAGCCCAAGGTCGTGTAGGGCTTGGCGCACGTAGTCGTAGCTGACGCCCGAGACAATGATTCCGACACGGCCCTTGCCGCGGATTGACTTAACGAATTTCTTGGAGTCTTTTTCGATTTTGACTAGGCGCTCGTCGGCTGCCTTGTGCCGCTTCTGCAGGTTCGGGCGGAGCAATAGGTAGCGGTTGAAGTCTTTCCTGAACTCGCCGTTTTTGTTGGGGGGCTTTATTTTGCCCACTTTGACCGTGCCGATGGAGTGGCTGGTTTTGGTGGTGGTGCGGAGGAACACTGGCACGCCGTATTTTTCCGAGAGTGTGAAAGCGGCTTTTGTGTACTCGAGGCATTCCTGTGGGTTGCTTGGCTCAATCATGGGCATGCGGAACATTTTGGCGTAGTAGCGGGTGTCCTGCTCGCTTTGGGCGGAGGACCATCCCTGCGGGTCGTCCGCGACCATGACGACGAGCCCGGCCTTGACGCCGGTGTACGCGATTGGCCCCATTGAGTCGGCCGCTACGTTGAGGCCGAAGTGCTTCATGGCGGTCATGGCCCTGACGCCGCTCCACGCAGCGCCGACCGCGGTCTCGAGCGCTACTTTTTCGTTGGTGGAGTACTCGAAGTAAACGCCAGTTTTTTTGGCGATTTTGGACATGGTTATCGGGACTTCGGAACTGGGGGTGCCCGGGTATGCAGCGAACACACCGACTCCTGCCTCAAGGGCTCCGCGGGCAATCGCTTCGTTGCCGAGAAGAACGGTTTTTGAGTTGGGGCTGGCGAGTACACTCATGGCGAAACAAACTCCGCCAAGGTATTTATTTTTATTGATTGGGTGTATAGGAAAGCAATGTGATAGTCGACGTCATATTCCTCGTCGCCGGGTTGGGCTTGCTCGTCTTCTCGAGCCGCCAGGCCGTGGACTCGGCGATTAAGCTGGCGACCTCCGCGAAGGTCGCGCCGCTTATCATCGGCATCGTGATTCTCGCGTTCGGCACGTCACTCCCCGAAATAGCGATTTCTGTTGACTCCGCAGTTGCGGGCCACGGCGACATCAACGTGGGCAACTCGTTCGGGTCACTGCTGTCACAAATCACTTTGATTCTGGGGCTCGTCGTCCTGGTGGGCGGCACAATCCACCTCAAAAGAAACAACGTGCTCGTGCTCGGGGGCTGCGCGATAGTGGCAGCCATACTCGCCGTGCTCGTGGTCGAGAAGGGAATGATTACGCGCGTGGACGGGCTTTTGCTCTTTGTGGCTTATGCGGTGCTGCTGTTCTTTTCGTACCGCTACCTCAAGCTGGAGAAACAAATACACAAGGTAGACCACGAGCAGCTAAAGCACTTGGGCATCATCCTGCTTGGGCTCATTGGCGTTGGAATCGGCGCACACTTCACGATTAATTCGGTGATATCCTTGTCTGCCGCGTTCGCGCTGCCGGAATACTTAATCAGCTTCTTTGCGGTTGGGCTGGGGACTTCGCTGCCGGAACTTGTTGTGGACTTGGTCGCGGTGAGCAAGAAGCAGTACGGCCTTGCGGTTGGAAACTTGTTGGGTAGCAACCTCATGGACGCGACAATCGGGCTGGGGGCTGGGCCGTTGATTGCGCCGCACGTCGTGGGGAGCGGGATTGCCACGGCGACTGGGTGGTACGTCATTTTTGCTTCGGCGGTTGTAGTGCTTTTGTTCGCATTGCGGGAAAAGCTGGACCGCAAGGCAGCGATTGTTTTGTTGGCGCTTTACTTCACGGCGTTCCTTATTTTATGAGCGCGACGAGGAGCACGAGCACTGGCTGGTGCAGCAAATAAATCAAGAGCGAGTTTTTTCCTAGGAAAGCGAGTTGTTTTATTCCAATTGCGTTGCCTAGCTCGGGCAGAACAAACGTTCTTTTGTTTGCGTACAGCTTCTGCCCCGCGTAAACGCCGAGCATCATCACTCCGAGCCACGGCAACAGGGGGTAGTAGTCGAAGGTGTAGAGCCCGGTTGGTGCGAGGCCGAGCCACAGCAGCCACGGGAAACTGAACGCCATTGTTTGTAGCCACGCGCCGGCGGCGATTGCCGCGATTCCGACGGGCAAGGCGTATTTCTTGAGGTAATTGGAAACAATTATCCCGAGGCCGATGAAGTGGAGCACCCCGAACCAAATCGTGGCTTGGGGAAACGCGACATAAGTAATAATAGTAATTATAATTCCCCACGCGAAGATGGTCGCGCCGCGGTGAAGGGGATTGCTTTTGCTGAGCGTCAGGGCGATGCCGGCGAGGAAGATGAATGTTGCACCGATGGCGCGGGGAATCCAGAGCCAAAGCGCGTTGTCCAGGACATTGATTCCCGCAAAGTAGTTTAAGTCGAACAAGAAATGGAATAATATCATGGCGACGACTGCGAGTCCGCGCATTGCGTCGATTTCCCAGAAACGGTTTTTCATGGCGGCCGGTTGACTACTGTTTATCTAATTTCTCGATTGCTAACTTCACTAACACCACAGTCACCCCTAAACAAAGCAAGGGGATTCCCACTTTAACAAACAGGGGAAGGTCATCACTTATCAGAACCAAATAAATCGGAGTCAATACCAACATAGGAGAAGGTAATATCAATAGAACTACTCCAAGTTTTTTAAAGAGGTCTTCCATCACCTAAACTATCAAGAACAGAGTTAATAAACTCATTAGAACTGTTTAGAGGGTTAGAGCGCTGGGAGGGAATCCATCATTATTCAAGGAACATGATTTTCATCCATCTGGCTCCGCAAATGATGGCTAATATAGCGTACCAATACCAGTCGATTGTGAGCACGAACGCTAGAAAGTCCGGCCACAACGTTATTACTGCCAACGTGGCAAATATTGCCGCAAATTGAGCGAGTTTGATGTCATACCACTTAACTTTTTTCAGGATTTTTTTTGACCATTTTTCAAAACACATTCCAAGTCACCTAAGTCCACACTACACGTTCAACAAATAAAAAACTAAGCCAAAAGGTTGGAGCGCGGGGGGACTAATTTTTATAATTGTTAGTTGTTTATGGTAACATGAAGATTTTGCTCGTAATCGCTTTGTTATTTCTGGGGGGTTGCGTGAGTCCAGAAACAAGTAATGGAGTAGTGCCCAGTGAATGCGCTGAATACGAAGGCGACGTTTGTGGCTTATTTGATTGTATGGTCGAGCAATGCTGGTGTAAAGCGGGCCCGGATACTGTGTACGACACCGATTCAGCCGTACTAAACGAAGAAGACGCCATGCGCGCCGTGACAGGCTACGTTTCTGAAGAGTACAACGTTGAACGGGCAGTACAACTAAACAACGCGTTCTACAACGTGTTTACCAAAGTAAATGGTGACGAAGAAGTGTTTACTGTTTCCTACGACGGCAAAATCCTCAAGACAGTATGCGGCGTTTAATCACGGGAGAAGAACCATACAAACTGGAGCGCTGCGGGGGAGAGTTATTAAATCGGTTTAGATAGCCGGTTATTTCAACATCCCAAACCGAGTGTTTTTTGCTGTCATTTTGATGAAATTCAATAGGCTTTTCTGAAACATCTCAGAGCCATGGCGTCTCTGACTTTCAATATACGCTATGCGTATCCTTTTGTAGTAGTCTGGGAATGCTTGGAAGTTTTTCCACACTTGCTTGTCCGCCTTAAGCTCTTTGAGGACATCCGAAGCAATGACTAGTTTCTCTTTTGATTGACCGAATCCTTTCGGGAGGGTTTTTAATCCAGCTGCAGTCATCCTTTTTTTCTTAATCAGCCTGCGGGCGTGTTCTTTGTTCATCTCCGAAAACGCACTACCCGGTCTTCTTGGAGTGAATCTTTGTGCGAATCTGGTTTCATCCACTTTCTTGACAATGCCATCTATCCAGCCATAACAAATCGCTTCCTCAACAGCATCGATATAAGCAATTCTAGGTTTGCCACTGGCTTTCCTGTAGTAAATCAGCCAAATCTCATTTTCTTTTTTGTGGTTCTTCGCGAGCCATGAACGCCACGCTTTTCGGTCAACCACATAAAGAGTTTTACCTAATTCCATGTGTACATAGTTGAAACTGAATTGAACTATAAAAGTATGGCGCTGCGGGGGAGAGTTGAAGCCTTTTTGAAGTAAGCTATGGGATAACCCCGTCTATTGCACCCTCAGCGCACGTCCACTCATCAAGAACTGCAGTGTTCGTTATGAAACCATCAGCAAAACATCGAACCAAGGGTTTGTCAACACACACTTTTGCTGCTGCAGCATCGCAGGGGTCACCATAAACCCCAATAAAGAACCAGTATTCGCACGTTTCATCAGTGCGTTTGCCGTGATGTTCCATCAATTTGTACATAACACACGCGGCTTCCGCGACTGTACTGGCTTCATATTCAGTGAGTGGAAGATCCACGTCCCAGACCTCAAAATTATCATCGTACCCCCCAATTACCTCAAACTCCGTTGAAAATGGCTCATCCAAGCACCCAACTAGCAAGGCTAGTAATACAATTGAAAGAAGAGCCCATTGTTTCATACTGGCTTCAAATCATCCCAAGAATAAAAGAGTATGGCGCGAGGGGGGAGACTCGAACTCCCGTGCCCAAATGGACAGTGACTTAGCAGGCCACCGCAATAGCCGCTATGCGACCCCCGCACACCAAGTAGGCCAACAAGAAATAATGATAAGCGTGGCCTGCTGAGTGTATTTTGCGTGGCGGGGTTTAAAAGCGTTTACTTGCCGAGGTCCACCAAAACGTGGTGCAAGTCCTTTTTGTCGATTCTCACACTGAACACACGCCCTTTTTCCCCGAAAGCCCCGCGTATGTCCCTTAACGGCGAGCTGACGAGCCCCCATCGCGCTTTAAAGTCCGGCTTCAGCATGCCAACAACTTTTTGCAGCGCGGCCTTCACCAAAACGGGGTGCTCGGAAGCCATGCCCAACATCTTCGGGGAAAACTCCACGTGCGCCAAGGGGTGGTCCGGGGATACGTGCTGCTTGTTGAGCCACTTGTACAGCGCCGTCTCGTAAAACTTTGACTTTTGCTTGTTGAACTCGCTCGACTCCCTCTTGAGCGCGGGAATGTACCCCAAGAAAACATTCTTTCCTTCTTCCCCACCCAATACACTGGCGTCACAATAAACATAGTAATGGTTCTGGGACTGCTTGCGCTTCGCGTCAATCCCCTGCATCTCGTTGGGCTTCTTGTTTTCTACCGGCAGCAAATCCGTAGACACAAAAAGGCCCTCCGCGATTTTGTTGGCAAGCTCGGGGTCGAACCCCTTGAGCAAGTCCATTGGCTCTGGTTTTGGCTCGGGCTTTGGCCTGGACTTCGCGGATTTTTTCTTCGCAATCATCCGCCGGATGAGCGCATTCTTCTTGGCTTGTTCGTGTGGGCTCCTCTTCGTGATTTCTCCGGAAGCCGCAGCCCATACCCCGGACTTACGCCCCTCTTCCTGCTCTTGTTTTCTCTTCTCTTCCCTGAAGCGCGCTTCCTTTTCTTCTTGGGCCTTTTTCCTTTTTTCCTTGGCCTGCCGCTTGGCTTCCTCTTCCCGTCTCTTGGCATTGGCAAAATCGCCAATCTCTGACTTCAGCTTTACCAGTTCTGCGTGCTCGAACTCGGCCTGGTCCTCGTCCACGCCTTGTTGTTGACGGGTCTTCAAGTAAACTGGCTTTCTTCCACGCTCAGCCACTACCGCATAAAGCCGTTCAAGATACTCGGAATCCATCTGGTTGAAGTCCAAAGAGGCCACGTGTTCCTTCGCGTTCTTCTGCGCCGCCTCCAGCCGCTCTTCTTCCAATGCCTTTTCTTTCTCGGCCTTCGCGAGCCATTCTTTTTCGCGCTCTTGGCGGAGCCGCTCTTTTTCTGCCTCGGCCTTTTTCCGTTCCTGCTGGTTCCAGTCCCGCATTAAATCCGAGAATACATCCCACTTCGCCTCCAGCAGCGACTGGGATACATCGCCATAAGTCTCGCCCATCCACGCGTCGAACTCATGGCGCATCAGTCCCTCGGCAACGCGCTCATCGAGCTCGGGTAGCGAATGCAGCGCCTTGCGTGCCTGCTGCTTGCGCTCTTCAGGAGAAAACTTGAGCTTGAACCCTTTTTTCTTTTTCTTCTTTTTCTTGAGCTTGGGCGCCTCTGGCACACCTGGCTTTTCGGCCATGAACAAAACTAGGGAGTAATAGAATAAATGGTTTGGGGTGACGAGCATCCGCAATCGAACACGAAGCCTTTGCTGACCGAACCCTCACGACACCTCAACTCTGCGACCCACAAAGCGCGCAGGTACATGTTACGGCTGCTCGGTTCCCCGCCTCGCCGGGTTAGCATAATACAAACGCCAATGCGGACAGAGCGTCGACAGTGGCACAAGGAGCCAACGAAAACGCCGAAGCCCTCAAGCGGCATTCACCCCCCCTAAAGCAGGTTTGGAGTACAGGGGACTGCTGACCCCCCGGCTAGCTCGCCAACAAGGATTGGGAGAATCAGGGTTTATAAAGTAAAGTGCTGCCAGCCCCCGTTTCCAAGGGTTTCTTCTGCACCAGTTTTTCGCACGAGAGAGACGCCGCTGCCCTCCTCGACGCGGCCGATGACGATGCCGCCTTCCGCGTTGGGGGTTGAGTACACGACTTGGTAGTCCTCGCCGCTGTGGAAAATAAGCTTGTCCGCGTCAAGGTTGTGCTCGGCGCAGTACGAATACAAGCGCGGGTTCACCGGAAGCTTGTCCTCGTTGATGACTATCTTTTTGTTGGACTGCTTCGCCAGCTCGTTCAACTCGAAACCAAGGCCGTCGGATATGTCTATTCCGGCGTTCGCGTTCGGGATTATTCTTTTGCACAACTCAAAATCAATGGACGGGGAAAGTTGTGCCGCAACAAACGGCTCTTCTGGCACAAGTTTTTGCTTGAACATTGTGTAGCCCAATGCCGCAGAACCGACTTCGCCGGTCAAGACGATGTAGTCACCGGTTTGCATGTTGCTGCGGAGCAGTGGCTTCTCGGTTTTGCCGATGAACGTGTTCGCGATTGTTAACTCCTTTGCCTCGACAGTGTCGCCGCCGATGAGGAACGCGTCGAGTTCCTTCAGCTTGGAATCCATTGCAGCGTAAAGCGCTTCGACGAACTCGATGCCGTAGTCCGCGGGCACGCCGAGTGAGGTCAACAAGTATTTGGGCAGCGCGCCTTTTGCCAGTAAGTCGGTTGCCGCGGACACGACGTTCTTCGCGCCGATTACTTCCGGGTTGTTTGACTGGAAGTGGTTGCCCGCCATGTTCATGTCTACTGTGACGGCCAGTAGGCCGGAAAACTCGAACACTTCCGCGTCCTCTTGCAGCGCCGTTAATTTTTCTGGGGGGCTGCGGAGTAGGGAGCGCAGCCGCTCAACAATCTCGCGCTCGCCAAGCTCGTCCAGCCGCATGGGTTTTATTAACATGAAAGGGGAATAAAACGGTTGTGGAAACAGACGAAGTCGACAAGGCACTTGAGCTGCTGAAGGCGAACCCAAACGCGGCGGATTTGATTCCAGAAGTTGGGATGAACATCGGCTACGCCAAGGAGGACGGCACTGACGCAGCGGCGTTTCCGGGAAGAATCCGGAGGGCGTTCGGCAAGCCAAGTGTTGCTTTTCCCGCGGCCTACGGAGTGGACTCGCACATGGCCAAGCTGGCGCTGCAGGCCAGAAAGCATGATGCGTCCAAGCGGTGCGCGATGAACATCAAGTATTCCGAGGCCAATGTGAAGGCATTGGAGGGCGCGGGCGTCAAAGTGGTGTTCGTGGACCGAGCCGAGGAAGCGGCGGACAGCAAGGCACTTGAAGGAAAAAGCGTGGGATTCGTGCTCGACGAGGCAGTCAAAAAAGCGAGTGAGGTCCCCGGCGCGATTTACGACAAGGGAGACGTCGGAAAGGAGCCAATGATAAGGATTATCGCGGGGTCGCCTGCCGAAGCCGTGCGCATGGCGCTGGTTTGCGTGGGACCGGCTCGTTTATAAATAAACCCCGCCGAAACCGGTGCGGCGCGGTATACATATAAATACTCCGAAGTTACAAAGAAGGGGAAGGTGATTTTTTTGGAGAATCTAGTGAAGACAGCAACTTCTTACTCAAACCCGCAGGCTCCTGTTGCCGCCCAGGGCGACGACTTTGAGGGCCCAAAAATAGTAGTCATCGGCTGTGGAGGCGCAGGCAACAACTCAGTCAACCGCCTTGCACGCATCGGCATTAGTGGGGCCGAACTGGTGGCGCTGAACACTGACAAGCAGCACCTGACACTGGTTCACGATTCTGTCAAGAAGCTTTTGATTGGCCAGAGCGTTACGCGTGGCCTCGGAGCAGGCGGCTACCCCGAAGTTGGGGCCAAGGCAGCTGAAGTGTCCAGGGCAGCGTTGTCACAGGCACTCGAAGACGCAGACCTCGTGTTCCTCACCGCCGGAATGGGTGGCGGAACCGGCACCGGAAGCGCGCCAATCGTCGCGGACATCGCGAAGGAACAGGGCGCCATCGTTGTTGCGATGGTCACTTTCCCGTTCCTGCTTGAGCGGGCCCGCATCCAGAAGGCCGAAGAGGGAATCGAGAAGCTGAGGAAAGTCACCGACACAGTAATTATCATTGACAACAACCGATTGGTTGAATTGGTTCCGAACCTGCCGATTGAGCAGGCCTTTTCCGTTGCGGACGAAGTAATTGCCCGCGCCGTGAAGGGCATCACGGAAACAATCACCGTGCCTTCGCTCATCAACCTTGACTACGCAGACGTCAGGGCCATCATGAGCACGGGCGGAGTGTCCGTTATCTCGGTCGGAGAGTCCAAGGGCCACAGGCGCGTGGACGAAGTCGTGAGTGACACGCTCAAGAACTCGCTTCTTGACGTGGACTACCGCGGCGCAAAAGGCGCGCTCATCCACATCAGTGGTGGGCCGGACTTGACGCTTGGCGAGGCCAACGAGATTGGCGAGCGCCTCACAGAGGCAATTGACCCGAGCGCGAGCGTGATTTGGGGCTCAAGAATCATCCCCGAGTACGAGGGCAAGATTGAGGTCATCGGAATCTTTACCGGTGTGCAGTCACCCCACATCCGTGGCTCCAGTGGCATGGTCGGAATGGACGAGCAGCCAACTGCCGCCAACAAGAACGACTTGGGCATTGACTCAATAATGTGAAGGGCGAAAAGCCCTTCCACACTTTTTTAGTGGTTAGCTATGGCAAAGAAAAAAGAGAAGAAAGAAGACGAAGAAGACCTGGACATCGACTGGATAGCCATGGCCCAAGACTCCATCAAGCCCGAGTACGAAGCGAACGCTAGCTGATGAACAACGGCAGCATGTTAATGAAGATTAGCGCCAGCACGAAAACCGTGACCAGTTTCGTTGCCTTGCGCGCCTTTTTCTTGCCGATTTTCGTGGACGCGAGCGACATGAACATCAACCCACCGTCCAGTGGCACTAGGGGCAGCAGGTTCATGACGCCAACAATGAAGTTGAAGAACACAACGAGGCCCGTGAGCTGAACCAGGAAAGTGATTAGCTCAAGGTCCCATGGCATTTGCTTGAAGGTGTCCTGCAAGCCGGTGACGCCAATCATTGACTCGTTACTGAGCTGAACATTGTATGCTCCTGCATCAGTGGCTATTTGGAGCATGTCCCCCGGGCTCGCGGACGCCGTGATGTTGTGCAGCACCGCAATGTTAGGGACGCTTGTGCCGTTGATTGCAACGATTTTCATTCCCCCGGCGAGGCGGCCGTAGCCATGCGACTCCTCGAGCACGTCGCCAATCAAGGGGTGGTCGTAGTATGAGTCATACCTGGCGTAGTAGCCCGTGGCGTCAAGCGCGGGCATCATCGCGAACACAAATAGCCCCAGCACGAAGAAGCTGGTCAAGTAATTGGCTGCGGAGCCAACTGAATAGACGCGGAGCTGCTCGTGTGCAGGCGCCTTTTGTAACTGTTTTTCGTCGGGCTCGACGAACGCGCCGAGCGGGATGAACCCGAACATCAATAAGCCCGTAGCCTTGAGGCGCAGGCCCTGTGCCTTCACGAGGATTCCGTGGCTCAACTCGTGGACGAATATCAGGATTGGGAACGCGAGCCAGCCAGACCACGGGATTTGGAAGGGCGAGCCCTCGATTGCGACTCCGGGGATGGCTGGTGCGACGGCGGCCTGCACCGCGGTGCCCATCAAGTAGCCGCGCACGACCTCGAATGCGGATTGTGAAATCAGGAACACGAGCGAAACCGAGAAGCCGAAGCACAGCAATACGATTTGCAGGATTGCTTGGGAGAGGAAGTCGCCCGCGAAGAGCATGTTGGTGGTGAAGTACTGCTCGCCCGTAATTAGGTATATAATAAAGGCGGAGAGCGAAGGCGACATCAGGAAAAGTGACGCCGCGGCGGAATACAGCCACTTGTGATTTGATTTTCTGAAGACGTAGAGCGCGCCGACCATGCCGAACGCGAGTATTATGCCGAAGTCGCCGTAGGCCTTCCAGAAGCGGTGGTGCTTCTTGGCGATTGCAGCCATCTTTTTGAGCCCGCGGTGGCTCTTCCACATGATGACTGGGCCCCAAATCTTTAGCTTTGGCGCTATCCGGGATACAATGAGGGAAACGGCAAATGCCTGGAGCAGCCCCCAAAAAAGCAGTTCCCACATGGTGAGTTCAATCATTGCCGATTCATTATCCCCACAATCTTTAAAAGGGTGAGTGCGTTAGCTAGAGCCATGAAGCTTAAGCATGTACTGCCACAGGCAGTGATAGGCGCGCTGGCGACCGGGGTTATGCTCCTGGCGCTTACGTCGTACGCGATGATGTCGTTCCAGGGCCAGGTCCCGGACGATACCGGTGCGACAACCCTCATAATTCTGGGGTTGGCCGCGCTGTCGTTCACTGCAGGGGGGTTCATCGCTGCTTATCTGTCGGCCAAGAAGGCAAAAGACGCCGCTGACCGGGCGCTGACGTCGTCTGCGCTCACTGGCGTGGTGCTGGCGGTTGGAGTGGGGGTATTGGCGCTGCTTACCGCGCTGATGGAGAGTGGCTCCATGGCCCTAGCACTCTTGAACGTGCTGGTTCTTTCGGTCGCCATTGGCATGACCGGCGTCACGCTGGCTACGCTTGGGGGACTGGTGTACACGTTTATCGCGAAGGGGGATTCCGTGATTTTGTCTTCCGCCAAAAAGGGGTGGAAAACATACAAGAAATCGCCTGCACTGCTCGTGCCCCCGTTCGTTTTCACTTTCCTGCTGGTCGGGTCCGCGCAATTGTTGGAGACTTATCCGGTTGAGGGAGAAATCGGGATCGCGCTGTCTGCCGTGGGAGTGTTGGTCGGCGTGCTGCTGGCGGCCTTCGGCATTACTTCAGTTGTGCTGGCCATGCAGAAAAAGCACTCACTGAAAAAACTGTTGAAAGAGTCAATCAAGAAAAGCCGGGACGTGTTCTTTGGGCTGTTGGCGGCGACCCTGCCACCGGTTTTGGCGGCCACGGTGTTCGTTGCGGCGATTATGCTGCTGCCGGAGTACGCGGAGCTGCTCGCATTGTTCATGCCCGTGGTGGCCGCCGTGGTAGTGCTTTACATGATGGCCGTGTCGATGGTGCCGCAAGCCATTTTGCTGTCGAAAAAGAAGACTTTTGGGAGCCTCAAGGACAGCTATCGCGTCGTTCGAAAGAACGCGGCGCTGTTCATCGGGCTCGGCGGCGTAATTGTGCTGGCGACTGCGTTCATGGAACTTGCGCTTGTGCTGGTGGACTTCGCGGTGTTTGCCGTGGGCTTTGACTCGGCGTGGATAACTTCGTGGGTGAGCGCGTCGCTGAACCTCGTGATTACTGCGTCTTGCTTGACCGGGTTTTACATGGGGGTAAAGAAATGAGGAAAGGGGTTAACCCCGTTGTTGCGGTAGTTTTATTGATTGCGATTGCGGTCATAGCCGCGGTAGCGATTTATTTTTGGGCCGCGGGCCAGGACATCACTTCGCCGAAGACCGCGACCTTTATCGACATAAGCGTGTCACCGGTCAACGTGACCGACGGGACATTCATAGTCACTAACATGGGGGGAGAATACTTGGAGTTGGCGTCGCTGGACAGCGTTTCGGGCGTTAGCTGTGACTTCGCGGCGTTGACGGAAATTGCTCCAGGGGATAGTGCTGTGTGCACGACTCCTTCCACGCCTTATTGCGAGATGACGTTTTTCGGCGAAGGCACTATTGCCGCCGACGTCTTGATGGGTGGCACCGACTGTGTGGTGTCCGGGGTCACTAATGCCCCAGTAGTCAGCTTCATTAGCGAGGACACTGGCGGGACCACCCCGAACGGCACCACGATTAACTTCACTGCCACGGCCACTGACGCGGACGGTGACCTGGATACTGTCATGGTTTATACTAACATAACCGGGGCCACGGCTGCCACTGCCATGGCGCCCGCGGGGGGAGACGACTTCACTGTGAGCATTGACGCGAACGTCCCCGGAACCATCGCCTACTACGGGTGGGCGAATGACTCAGCCGGGTTCAGCAGCACGAATGGGACTTACGAGTTCGAGGTGGAGGACCCCAACGCGCTGAAGGCCAACGCGACCGGGCCCTACGCGGGAGTGCTTACGGAATCACCGAGCCTCGTAAGGGAGTGGGACGTGGGAGCAACCGAGTTCAATGCGGATTATGACGAATACTGCGTCCGGTTCCAGCCGCTCGCGGACGCGGACCACGATGTGGTGCGGCTTGGGGCGGAGTTCAACACTTCGACGACGAACGCGACGCTGAAGCTACGGTCCGGCGACGTGGGCATGCCGCCGGCCGCCATTCTCCAGAGTTGTAGTGTTCCGAGCGGCCAGGAAAACATTGAGTGGAGGTACTGCGACATCACTCCGCAGACGGTCACGCAAAACATTGGGTACTGGTTCTGTATATGCGCGGACAGTTTCGTTGGGTCGGCGACGGACAGCAGGAACGGCACTTGTGCCGCGCTGCCGGCGTGGACCGCGGGGCTGGAGGCCCCGAACTTCAGGTCGTACGAGGCCAGCGACGGGAGCGACGGCTACGAGGCAGTCATCGAGTTCCTGGGGAGCGGGATTGACGGGACTCCGCCGTATTCTTATGCGTGGGGGTTCGACGACCCGTACTGTGACCCCCAGACGGACTGCGACACCGAGACAGGTGTGTGGCCGACCCATCCTTATAGCAAGACTGGTGTTTACACCGCTAACTTGACGGTTACGGACGCTGCGCTGGACAGTGAGTTGGACACGGCACAAGTCACCATATCTGCTGTGGTGTCTCCGTGGAGTGCTGTGTTCGACAGCGGCCGCGACGAGATTGGCTACGCGGCGATTGACGGCAGCCTCTACGTGGTTGGCTACCAATTCGATGGCTTCGCGAACGATGTCTTTATCATGAAAGTAAACCGCACCAACGGGGATGAGCTGTGGAACGTGACGCACGACTGCGAGGGGTTCCACGACCAGGGCCTCGACTTCACTACACGGAGTGCCGGCGGCTTCGCGGTGGCCGGGACGTGTGGCACTGCGGGCGACCAGGAGGCGTACGCACTGACGCTTGACTCGAGTGGTGCCCTCGTGAAGAACGTGACGTGGGACGCCACGGGCGGGCAGGACTATTTCCTCGCGGTTCTTGAGGACGGGACGGACCTGGTGTTCGCGGGAGTCAACGACACCACGGTTTACCGCGGCTTGATTGTAAAGTACGACTCGGACCTTGTCGAGGACTGGAACGTGACGTTCAACCAGAGCGGCGACTCCAGCAGGCTGGAAGACATAATTGAAGTGAGCGATGGGTATGTCGCGGTCGGCGTTGCCCACGCCGCTTCTGATTTGTTTGTGTGGAAGGTGGACAAGGCCACGGGGGCCACCACTTGGAGCAAGGACTACGACCACTTGGGGGCCAACCGGGACGATTACGGGTTGGGCATCATTGAGTTGGACGACGGCGGGTTTGGGGTGACTGGGTACACCACCAATGCCGGCGCGGACAACGACGTATGGATAATGCGGCTGGACTCGGGCGGCAACGAGGTCTGGAACGTGACATATGACGGCGGCACGGAGCACGACTTTGGGTACGGTCTTGTCGAGGTAACTGACGGCATTGTTGTTGGCGGCACGGAACACAACGGCGCGGACTATGACTTCTGGGTGCGCGAGGTGGCCATGGCGGACGGCGCGACCACATGGACGCAGACGCACGACAACGGCGGCAACGACGACTACGGCTATTCGCTTGAGGAACTTGCCCCGGCTGGGTTTGTCATGACCGGGAACAGCAACGCGGCCGGTAACTTCAACATTTGGGTGCTGCGGCTGAACCAAACGGGTTACATTGCGTAGGGCCTTTAGCGCTTGCGGATTTTGACGACGTCGCCTAGGGTGATGGGCCCGCTCTTTTCGTGGGTTACTTCGACGCGCTCGTCAGAAATAGCTTCGATTATTTTTATGCCCAGTGCTTTCTCTAGCTTTTGGGCGAGTTTTTTGGATGGCGTTAGCTTGCCGGACTCCAAGTGGTTGATTACGGACGTGGACTCATTGATTTTGCGGGCCAGTTCCTCTTGCTTCAGGCCCTTCTTGCCGCGGGCGTCACGGATTCGCTTGTCGTAGTCAGGGGCGATGTCGAACTGCTCTTCGCGCTTGTAGCGGGAGCGCCGATAAATCTTTTGCGGGCCCGCCTGGTGATCCCCGAGGAGGGTGCCGTGGGAAGTGCATCGGCTGCACACAGTTACTCTCGAGCCCTCGGCCATGATTACTTTGGGATAAGGAGTGTCCTCGCCACAAATCTCGCAGTTCATTGTTTAGTATTGGGGAAAGGAAGTATAAATAGTTGGCTACTTTTTCTTGGGCTTCTTGGCAGCCCGCCTTTCCCACTCTTTCTTGCGTTCGGTGACGTCCCGGAAGACACCTACAACCAGGTTTTTCTTCTTAAGAAACGCGCCCTGGACTTCAAAACTCTTTTTCTTGCCGGGACTCACTTCCATGACTATCTCCACGAGTGAAGCTGCTCCACCCCCAACAAGCTTCTTGAACGCAGCAGTCGCAATCTCAAGGTAACCAGCAGTCATAAAATCACCGAAGTTCTTGCTGGTTATCTCGCTTTCCTTGCGCTCGAAGAGCTCCTCGAACGCATTGTTCACCGACAGAAAGTTCCCCATCGGGTCAAGCGTTGCTACGGGAAGCGGCGAGTCATCGACCAGCACGCGGTACAGCTCCTTGCGCTCGTCCAGTATAACTGCGGTTGCCGCCAGAAGCAGGAGCACAACACCGAAAGCCAGCAAAGCCCAAATCGCCCACTCCGGGAACACTTCCACTTCAGTGGCGGCTTCGCCGAGGTGCTCATGCAGGGACTGGTGGTACACGCTGGCTGGGTCTGTCTTCATCTCGGCCAAGTGCGTGTCTATAACACGGGCTAGTGTGGAATCTCCGGTGCCCTTCGGGAAAATAAACATTAGCTGCACCGGGTTAAGGATTATTGTCGTTGCCTCGACGGTGTACTCGGATTCCCTGACCACGCCAAACAACCTGTTCACGACACCCGCGTCCGCGCTGCCGTTCTCAATTGCCACAAAAACGTCTGCGTAGCCTCCAACTTCCACGTAAGTGGCGTCGATGTCAAAGCTCTCGAGCGTGTTCTTGATGCCGCGCGGGCCAATGTAGTGGATTCCGCCTTCCATGACCGCCACTCTTTTGTTTTCCAAGTCAATGACGGAAACTATGTCGCTGTCCATAGGCACGTAAACAGTCGCCCAGTTAAGCACCACGGTCTCTTCGTTGTAGTCGTAAATCTCTGCCCGCGCGTCCGAGTACGCAACGTCCATGAACACGTCCAGCTCACCCGCCTCAATCATCCCAAGGCAGTCGTTCCACACGCACTCAACATATTCTATCTCCCAGCCCTCCTGAGCAGCCATATAGTCAACGATGTCCACCCAGAACCCATCCGGATTTCCGTCTTCGTCAACGTATACCTTGGGAGGGTTGTCGTACACGCCGACCTTGAGGGTCTCCGCAGCCAGCACGGGGACCATGAGCAAAAGCACTGCAAGCAACACCTGAGCCTTCATTGCGTCACCTCCAGCCCCTTCTCAGTGAGCTTGAAGTCAAACACTCTCTCGGGGACGGGCCTGCCACCCTTCTTCTTGATGATAAACCCCTTCTTTCCCTTGTTTTCCTCTGTCTTGACCACGAACTGCAGCACCATGTCTGAAGAATGCTCCATCGCAGCTATGTCCTTGGGGTCGTGCATCTCCAGCTCCATCAAAAAGAAACCCACAACATCAGCTTTTTTCAAGTCATGGACCACACTGCTGTAAAACTTGTAGACCTGCTGGATTGAGTTGCTCATCAGCGCGGACGACACCACGTCAAGCACAACCGTAACCTTTTTCCCCTTGTTCTTCTCGACCTGCTTCCGGATGGCGTCCGAAATAGTGTAAAGCTCACCGATGCTGGTTTGCACCATGTTCTCGCCCTTTACCTCGCCCACCGTGGCAATCCACGTAATTGGCTCGGCCTTCATGCCGTAGTACGTGAGGTCTTTCTTCACGTCCTCTGGCGTGCGCGAAGAAGTGACTACAATGACTGGCTCGCCGCGGCCCAGCGCAGAATTAATCAAGTGATAACCAAGCACTGCCTTGCCGCAGCCCGCCGTGCCCTCCACCAAAAGAGTTCCTTTCTCAATCCCCCCGAACTCCTTGTCCAGCGGTGCAATCCCGAACTCAATCATTTTTTCACCCCCGCGTCCTCAATAAACACGGCGACCACGTACGGCCTCCCACGCCGCTTCGTTATCTCGCCTTGGGCCCGGAACTTTTTCTTGAGCCCTGACTTGGTCTTCATCTCGCAGTCAGTGCACTGTCCCTTCCCAGTCGCAATCACTTGGCTAAAGGTTTCTACAGACTTCTTGACTGACGCCGGGGTCAGCAATTCCTTGAACGTTTTGCCCACCATCTCGCTCGGCTTGAAGCCAGTGGACAACTCGAACGCCTTGTTCACTGACACAAACTTTCCGGCAGTGTCAATCATGCCCATGGGCACCGGCGAAGAATCTGCAATTGCGCGGTACATTTCCTCGCCTTCCTTGAGAGTGTAGCCAGCCCACACGAAAAACGCGACCAGCAAGACCGCAATGCCGAGAACCCACTTCGTCCACCCTGGCAATACCTCGACCAATACTTCTGTGACGCCGAGGTGCTTGTCCATTGTGTGGTAGTAAAAGCCCTCGTTCTCGGCCTTCATCGCCGCGAGCTGCCGGTCAATCGCCTCAATCAACACCGCGTTTTTTTCTGCGTTCTTGGGCATGGCGTACTTTACTTCTACCGGAGAAAACATTATTGGCGTGTCTTTACTGCCATACTTTCCTGCGTTCACTGTTCCAAACACGCGATTCGTGACGGCGCCGTCCACCTCGCCCGCCTGCAGCGCGACAAAGGCGTCGCCATAACTGCTGTACTCGACGAACTCGATGTTTACCTCAAAGCTCTCGGCCACGGCCTTGATTCCGTTGGGCCCCACGTAGTTAACGCTGCCCGACAACACGCCGATCCGCTTTCCCTCGAACTCCAGGAGAGAGTCAAGCTCCGACCCAATTGGAACGTATATCGCGGACCAGCTGACTAACACGTTTTCGCTCGTGAAGTCCCATCGCTCTGCGCGCGCCTCGGTCGCGGCCACATCAGGCATCAAGTCAAGCTCGCCATTGTCCAGCCTGGTTAGATGCTCTTGCCACGTGCCTTGCACATACTCAATTTCCCAGCCCTCTTCCTCCGCGATATAATCAGTAATGTCGACCCAGAGACCCTTAGCCTCGCCGTTCTCCGTGTACATCTTTGGGGGATTCTCGTAGCACCCCACGCGCACCGTCTCTGCTGCCGCAATCGTCAGCAAGAGCATTAAAGCAATCAAAACTCTCCTCATAAGCCCACCAGGCAAAGCAAATCCGCCAAGTTATAAAAAAGTACCCTCGGCAACCCGTAACACCTGGCTTTTAAAAGCCGTTCTTCGTAAGTAATCCAGTGAAATACCTCGACCACAAGCTTTTGAAGCCCGGGAAGATGGAGGCGCGGCTC
>JBHOSQ010000002.1:0-121807 GCA_042584585.1 archaeon
CGGCTACTGGGGCGACCACGACCCGAAATCAATAAAATTCAAAGAAGGCAACCCGTTCCGGAATGCGATTGTTGACTACTACAGATACATCGACGGGAAAATCGGGGAAGTGCTTGAGGCCATAGACGAAGAGACCGCGGTAA
Organism: archaeon; assembly: GCA_042584585.1. Lineage (GTDB taxonomy): Archaea > B1Sed10-29 > B1Sed10-29 > WALL01 > WALL01 > WALL01. The sequence goes on from JBHOSQ010000002.1 coordinate 144, forward strand.
TGATTGTCTCTGACCATGGTGCCCAGCGCGTCGACGGCTGCATAGTGATAAACGAGTGGCTCGCCAAAGAAGGCTACCTCACGGTTAAAAGCGAGACAGACGGCATTAAGGACATTACCCTGGCGGATGTGGATTGGAAGCACACCAAAGCATGGGCGTGGGGCGGATACTACTCGTCAGTATTCCTGAATGTTTTGGGCCGGGAAGAAAACGGAGTCATCCCCCCCGAAGACTACGAGAAAGTGCGGGACGAACTGGCGGAAAAGCTCAGGAACATTGCGGACGACAAAGGCAACGCAATGAAAAACACCGTGATAAAGCCAGACCAGTACTATCGAAACTGCGAAAGAACCCCCCCGGACCTGATAGCGTGCTTTGGAGACCTTCACTGGGAGCCAATCTCCACAATGGGTCACAACAAGACGCACCTTGTCGACCCATCACTCACCGACGAAGCAAATCACGCGTGGCAAGGCGTGTTCCTTTTGTACGACCCCACAAGCCAAACAGAAAAAGCGCTTGGCGAGATAAGCATCTACGACGTGGCGCCCACCATCCTCGGTGTGATGGGGCTAGAAACTCCCGCTACCCTGAAAGGAGAAAACCTAGCTGAAAATAAGGGCTGATTTACCGTATTGTGTACTAAGGAGATACTGATGGAGCAATATTGGGTGCATTAACAAGGATTATTAGCCTCATGAGATAATAGGCTGGGAAAGCTTTTTAAATGAGGACGAGGATAATAACGCAAGGGATTGAAAATGGCGAAATGGTACACCTGTCCCAAATGTGGCAAGACCTTCAAGCAAGACGGAAGGTGCAGCTGCGGCTCAGCCACACAGCAGTGGATGAGGGTTTGCGGAGAGGCTTTTCCCGTGAGCATGCTTGAGCAAAACGGCCCCACACCTAGCTTTTGAGGCGATTTAAGACCAATGGGCAAAAACTACTTTAATTGGCTTTAATTAAATATAATTACGGTGAGTTCATGTCCAATTATACCACGGTCTCAATCCCAACCGAGCTGGCAGATAAAGTGAAGGACAGGATTGCGGGGACTGGATTTCGTTCGATGAGCGAGTACACCACTTATGTCTTGAGGCAGATTGTTTCTTCTGCCGAGATGCGCGAGGATACCAAGGCATTCACAAAAGAGGACAAGGAAGAGATAAAGCACAGGCTGAAGGCGCTTGGCTACATTTGAGGTGTTGGGAATGACAAAACTTTTGGTTATTGGAGTGGACGGTGCGACATGGAAAGTCATCAAGCCCAACCTCGATTCTCTGCCAAACCTCAAGAAAATGATTGAGGAAGGCGCATCCGGGACAATTGTTCTGCCGGAAGGAGAAGCAGTTATTTCGCCCGCGATCTGGACCACAATGTTTTCCGGCGTGCCCGGCAGCCAGCACGGCCACGAAAAGTACGTCAAGAACGGCGAGCTGCAGAAGCGCGAGGACATTCCTGTTAAGTTCTGCTGGGACTTGCTGCCCGACAAGATTGTGGCGCTGCAGGTGCCATTCATAATCCCGCCGTACAACTGGAACTGCGACTACATGCCCCCCGGGTTCGGTGCGTCCAAAGAGGAGGGGGAGCTGCACCAAGACGTGGCAGGGATTACTGCAAAGGCAAAAGAAATTCTCGCCGCCAACCCCGAGTGCGCCATCGTGTGCTACAACCACCTAGATCGCGTCCAGCACTTCCACTGGGGAGAAGGCGAATACATACTGGAATGGTACAAGCTCATCGACGAGCAGATTGGACAACTCATCGGCAAGGCGGAAAAAACCATTATCATTTCTGACCACGGGTTCTGTGGCGTCGGCGAGGCGAGGACAAACACCTTGCCCAAAGTGGCTGCGGACGGGCAGCACCTCAAAGGCGACCACCACGAGGAAGCCATCATAATCACAAAAGGCATCGGCCACGAGATCACGCACCCGGCCGATGTCTTCAAGACTATAATGGAGATGTTTTGAATGGACCACTTGGACAATCTGGAAAGCAAGAGCATTTACATAATTCGGGAGGCATACAAGCAATTCCACAACGTGGGACTGCTATGGAGCATCGGCAAGGACTCGACCACGCTGCTATGGCTCTGCCGCAAGGCGTTCTACGGGAAAATCCCGTTCCCGACCGTGCACATCGACACGGGATACAAATTCAAGGAAATTTACGATTACAGGGACAGTTACGCCAAAGAATGGGAGCTCGACCTGATTGTCGGCAGGAACGATGAAGCGCTCGCCGCGGGCATGGGCCCGGGCAAGGGCTCGAAGCTCGACTGCTGCAACCAGCTCAAGACAGACGCACTCAAAATGACGCTCAAGGCACACAACCTCGACGCCGTGCTGCTTGGAATCCGAAGGGACGAGCACGGAATACGCGCGAAGGAACGGGTCTTTTCCCCTCGGAACCAAGACTTCAAGTGGAACTACAAGAACCAGCCCACCGAGATGTGGGACCAATACAAGACAGAAGTCAACAGCGAAGACCACATCCGCGTACACCCCTTGCTCCATTGGACTGAAGTGGACATTTGGGAATACATCAAGCGCGAGAACATACCCATTATTGACTTGTATTTCGCAAAAGACGGAAAGCGGTACCGCAGCATCGGCTGCCACACATGCTGCAACCCCGTCGACTCGACCGCCAGCACGGTCGACGAAATCATTGAAGAATTGAAGACCACGAACACTTCGGAGCGAGCTGGAAGGGCGCAAGACAAAGAGTCTGCGTACATCATGCAAAAGCTTCGCGCGTTGGGGTACATGTGAGATGAATCAAATGGAAAAAGAAGACCTTAACATTGTTTTCGTCGGGCATATCGACCACGGGAAATCCACGCTGATTGGCAGATTGTTCTACGACACCAAGTCCCTGCCACAGGGAAAAATGGAAGAAATCCAGGCATTGTGTGACAAGATGGGCCAGGAAGTAGAGTTCGCGTATTTGCTGGACCACCTTCAGGAAGAGCGCGAGCAGAACATCACCATCGACACGACCCAAATGTTTTTCGAGGACGAGAAGAGGAAGTACGTGATTATCGACGCGCCCGGCCACAAAGAATTCTTGAAGAACATGATTACCGGCGCGTCACAAGCCGAAGCCGCCGTGCTCATCGTCGACACCGAAGAAGGCGTGAAGGAACAGACCAAGCGGCACGCCTATATCCTGCACTTACTGGGCATAAGCCAGGTCATGGTCGTGCTCAACAAGATGGACAAAGTCGAGTGGAGCCAGGAAAAGTACGAGACAGTTAAGAAAGAGCTCAGTGAATTCCTTGGAGAGCTCGGCGTCAAGCCAAACTACTACATCCCGATTTCGGCAAAGCAAGGCGACAACGTGGCCAATAAGTCCGAGAACATGGCGTGGTACGATGGGGCCACGGTGATGGGTGCATTGGACTCCTTCACGCCCAACCCCGCACCGGTCGAGCAGGACTTGCGCTTCCCAATCCAGGACGCTTACAAGATTGACGGCAAGCGGATTTTTGTTGGCCGCGTTGAAGAAGGGCTGCTGAAGCAGGGGGACGCAGTTGTTGTCCTGCCCAGCAAAGAAAAGACAAAGATAAAAAGCGTCGAGGTTTGGCAGGAACAGAAAGAACAGGCTGAGGCCGGCGAAAGCATCGGAGTCACGACCGAGGACGCGCTGTTCATTGAAAGGGGAAACGTATTAGTGCACGAGGGCAAGGAAGCGCCAACTACGAAAGAATTCCACGCAAACATTTTCTGGATTTCGAAGAAGCCGATGCAGAACGGAGAGCGGCTGAAGCTCAAGTGCTCGACACAAGAAGTGATGTGCACCGTGGACGTGCTGAAGCGCATGAACTCGTCAAGCCTTGACATCAATGCCGACGGCGTGGACGTGATTGAAGAGACGGAAGTCGCGGAAGCAGTTATAAAGTCGGACAGTGAACTAGTCGTGGAAAGGTTCGAGGAGACGCCGGGACTCGGCAGGTTTGTTCTCGAGCGCGGGATGGACGTCGTCGGGAGCGGCATCATAACCGAGGTAAAGGCATGAAACACGAAATCCGCAAAGAAGCGCTCTGCAGGCGGGAAGGCGGGCACGACCCCACTGGCAAGAGCAGCGAGATTGCGGAAAGGCTGTTCGAGCAGCCCGAGTACAAACAAGCGAAAAAGATTTTGCTCTACTTCTCGATTGGCAGCGAGGTCGACACCTGCCGCATACTCAAAGACGCGCTGGAGACCAAAGAAGTTTATTTGCCGTACGTCGACGGCGACCGCATGGGATTCAGCAGAGTAAAGTCACTGCGTGATTTGGAGCCGGGCGAGTACGGGATTCCGGAGCCAGTGAACAAGGAAGAGAACAACCCCGAGATAATTGATTTGGTCATCGTGCCGGGAATCGCTTTTGATGAAACCGGTCACCGCGTCGGGTACGGCGGTGGTTACTATGACCGGTTCTTGCCGATGGCCAAAGCCAATACCATTGCGCTGGCCTACGACGTTCAAGTGATAAAAGACATCCCTGCCGAGCACCACGACCAGCCAGTCAAAAAAATAGTCACTGAAAAAAGAGTAATCACTTGCTAAGCCAAGCCTCAACTTCCTTGATCTGCTTCGCGAGCTTCTTGTCCTTCGTCATCTTTGCCACAGCACGCGCGGTCTCAAGCTGGAGAGGAACCAAGTACTTTTTCTCTTTTTCGATTGGCTCGGTAAAAGCAACGTTCCGCGAAATACTCTGTCGCGTGTCGTTTTTCCACAAGCCCATCTTGTCCCACACATAGCCAATCGCGAGAGCCATTATGAGTGAAAGCACGCCCAAGAGAATGGAAAGCTCCCACTTGTTCATCGGCACCACAATCTGCACCAGCGGCACCCAAATACCCACGAGCATAGCTACCCAAAAAAACAGGGAAAGGATGTTCCTCGCCTGGTTGACACGCCAATACTGCTTAAACAGCCATTCTCGCATGGATTAATACATATAACACGAGGTTTATAAGGCATAGCTTTAAAAATGCAAAAAAGATTAAATAACCCAATGGTTGACCTTGTAGTGGTAGGGCTCGTCGCGTTCGACGACGTCTCAACCCCCGCAGGCAGCGTCGAGAAGGCTATGGGCGGCGCAGGATGCTACTCTAGCGTAGCAGCGAGCTTGTTCTGCAAAGCAGGGCTCGTCGGCGTCGCAGGAGCGGACTTTCCGGCGGAGTATACTAGGGTGTTAGAAAACAAGGGCGTGGATCTTACCGGGCTGCAGCGCGTCGAAGAAAAGACGTTCCACTGGAAAGGCAAATACGAAGGCGACATGAACACAGCGCAGACTATCTTCACGCACCTCAACTCGCTCACAAAGTTTCAGGCAGTGATTCCGGAAGAGTACAAGAAATCGGGATACTTGCTGCTCACCAACCTTGACCCCGAGATGCAGATTGAACTGATGAAGCAAACCAACGCGGTTGTCGCGATGGACACCATGAATTATTGGATAGACAGCAAAAAAGAAAAGCTGCTGGAAGCAATTGCCGCTAGTGACATACTGTTCATCAATGACGCCGAGGCACTGCAACTGACTGGCGCGCAAGGCCTCAAAGATGCGGGCGCAGAGCTCTTGAACATGGGGCCAAAACAAGTAATAATCAAGCGTGGGGCGAACGGCGCGATGCTGTTCGAAGGTGGCGACATCTTTTCGTGCCCTGCGTATCCACTGGAACAAGTCGTGGATCCAACTGGGTGCGGCGACTCGTTCGCTGGGGGCGTCATGGGCTGCCTCGCCGCGGGCAAAACGATGCGCGAGGCCATTGCCTACGGAAGCGCCGTAGCGTCATTCAACGCCGAGGGATTCAGCCTCGACAGGCTCAAGGAAGTCACGCTAGACAACACCCGGCATAGGTGCGAAGCTATACAAGAACTGCCCTCTTTCTGAAAAGCATTTTAAATGAAAAGAGCCCCAAGTGAGGACTATGAGTGAAATAAAGGACTCCAGCCTCGCCGAGCAGGGGAAAAACAACCTGAAACTGGCAGAGTCCCAGATGCCCGGTCTAATGAAAATTCGGGAGAGGTTTGCCAGGGAAAAGCCGCTCGAGGGCCAGCGCATTGGCATGGCACTGCACGTCACCAAAGAAACCGGTGTTTTGGTACGGACGCTTATTGCAGGAGGCGCTACTGTTGCGATTGCATCGTGCAACCCACTGAGCACGCAGGACGACGTTGCCGCCGCGCTCGCTGAAGAAGGCGTCGAAGTATACGCCAAGAAAGGCGAGACCAACGAAGAGTATTATGATTACATAAACAAAGTCCTCGACATGAAGCCGACCATCACGATTGACGACGGCATGGACCTTGTGACGATTATTCACACGAAGCGGCCGGACTTGCTCGAGAACGTAATCGGCGGCGCCGAGGAAACGACGACCGGCATCATCAGGCTCAAGGCAATGCACAAGCAGGGCGAGCTCAAGATGCCAATCATCAACATCAACGACCAGGACACCAAGCACCTGCTCGACAATTACTACGGCACCGGGCAGTCGACAATGGACGGCGTGATTCGCGCGACGAACGTGCTGATTGCCGGGAAAAACTTTGTGGTCAGTGGATACGGAGACTGTGGCAAAGGCCTCGCAATGCGCGCCAAGGGAATGGGCGCAAACGTCATCGTGGCCGAAGTGTCCCCGTTCCGCGCGCTGCAGGCGCACTTCGACGGGTTCCGCGTGATGCCCATTGCCGAGTCCGCGAAGATTGGCGACATTTTTGTCACGGTCACGGGCGACAAGCACGTGATTAACCTGGACAACATGAAGTCCATGAAGAACGGCGCAATCGTCGCGAACTCGGGGCACTTCCACAACGAGTTCGACCTCGACGGGCTGAAGGGCGCGGCGTCGTCATCGAAGCGGATAAGACCGTTCATGGACGAGTACTTGCTTGACGGCAAGCGGATTTACGTGCTTGGCGAGGGGCGCTTGATTAACCTGGCGGCGGCCGAGGGCCACCCATCGGAAGTCATGAACTTCAGCTTCTGCAACCAGTCCCTTGCGATGGAATACATCGCCAAGAACTTCAAGGGCAAAGAGCCCGGCGTTTATTCGCTGCCCAAAGAATTGGACGACGACGTCGCACGCCTTTATCTGGACTCTGTCGGCATCAAGTTCGACACCCTCACGGAGGAGCAGAAAAAGTACCTCTCCTCGTGGAGGGAAGGGACTTGAGGATAACTGAAGTCAAGTCTAGGTGGGAGCACCCAAGCGGCGCACGCGCGTACATGAAGATTGGCGAGTGCATCCACGAAAATAAACCAGTCAACCAAGCAAACCTACATGTGCGTGTGCCCGAAGAACACCAAGGGAAAGGCATAGGCAAGGAACTGCTGGAAACAGCGGTCTCCGATTTGGAAAATGCGAACACACGGCTTGAGGCGAAGGACCGTATCCACAACGCGTACGTGACCCTGAACGTGTCACGAGAGGGCATGGCCGCAGCGAAAGCGACTTACCAAGGCGCGGGCTTTCAGGTCATGGGCAACGACGGGCTAAGCCTTTTGCTCAGGATAAACCTCGCGAACTACGAGTGAAATTATGAAAGCAATTATCATGGCAGGCGGCTACGCCAAAAGGCTTTGGCCGCTGACAAAAGACAAGGCAAAGCCCTTGCTCCCCGTCGGGGGGAAGCCGATGATTGACTACATCTGGGGCGAGATGAAGGGCCTGGATTTGGAGACGATTTATGTCTCGACCAACGAATTGTTCGCGCAGCAGTTCCAGGAATGGATTGACTCGAAAAACGATTCTCGGCTAGTGCTGGCTGTGGAAAAAACACTGAGCGAAGAAGAAAAGCTCGGCGCAATCGGCGCCATTGACCTGCTTATTGAAACGTACGGAATCGACGACGACTTGATGATAGTCGCCGGCGACAACCTCACAGAAATGAAGTTCAGCGGGTTTGTTGGCTCCTTTGACAGCCGGCCGCTCGTCGCGCTTTACGATTTGGGAGACAAATCAAAAGCAGCGAACAAGTACGGCGTCGTCGAAACAAACGGCGACTTGGTTGTCGGGTTCGAGGAAAAGCCGGCGGAACCGAAGACGTCACTCATTTCTTCTGGTTTCTATGTCTACCCCAAGGAAACTCTTCCGATGTTCAAGGAGTATCTCGCCGAAGGGAATTCAAAAGACGCGCCCGGTTTCTTCTTGGCGTGGCTCCACAAAAAAACAGATGTCAAGGCCTACGTGTTCAGCGACTTGTGGTACGACATCGGCGACCTCGAGAGCTACGAGAAAGCCAATCAGATCTTTTCTGGTAACTAAACTAACTAGGGGGGCATCAATTGATGCCCCCCAACGTTGTTTACAGCTTATCCAACAGGAACAGCATCAGCGCGTTCTGCGCCCACATCCGGTTCTCGGCCTCGTCAAACACGACGCTCTGCGGGCCGTCAATTACTTCCGCGGACTGCTCTTTTTCGCGCATTGCAGGCAGGCAATTCATGAAAATGGCGTCAGGCTTTGCGTGACTCATGGCCTCGGCGTTGACCTGGTAAGGCATCAAGACTTTTTCTCGCGCCTCCATCTCTTCCAGCGGCACGCCGTAGTTCACCCACGTGTCGGTATAGACCACATCCGCGTCCTTCGCGGCTTCCGCCGCGTCGTGCGTCACCACAACTTTGCCGGGATAGTTGGCGCACTCGTCGATGACTCGCTGGGGCACGTTGAACTCCTCGCCGTCAGGGCAGCCAACGTGACACGTCGCGCCGAGCAAGGCGCACGCGCGCATCAAGTCAAACGTGACGTTGTTGTTGCCGTTGCCGAGATAACAGAACTTCATGTTCTCAATGGCCTTGCCTTTTTCCTTCATTGTCTGGAGGTCGGCGAGGATTTGGCAAGGGTGTGCGTTGTCCGACAAGGCGTCGATGACCGGGACACGGGAATTGTCGGCGAACTCACGGATTTGCTGTTGGGAATAGGCGCGAACCATGACGATGTCGACGTAGCGCGTGCCTGCTTTCGCGGTGTCGGAGATGGACTCCTTTTTCCCCAGGGGTGAGTCCTTGAACGAGTAGAAAATGGCGTGGCCGCCAAGCTTTGTCATGCCGGTCTCGAACGACACGCGGGTGCGAAGGCTCGGCTTCTCGAACATCATCAGGAGTGTTTTGCCGCCGAGCGCCTGAGCGTATTTTTCTGGGTTGGCCTTGATTTCGATAGCCTTGTCCACGAGCATTAGGACTTCGTCTTTCGAAAGGTCGTCGATATTCATTACATGTTTCACAGCAGACACCTCGCTGACAGTAACGGAGAAGAAGTATAAAAACGATTGTCAAACTAAAGCTACAGCGCCTTGTTTAAAAACTATATAAATGTCCACCTAACCCATTAAATAGTATAAAGGTGTCTAATTATCGGCGTGGTATTTATACTGCGTGAGGTGACTAGTATGGGGAGAGGAATTGCGGTAGCAATATTCATAACAATGTTCATAGGGTCAGCCCTTGCCTTGGGCGGGCCACACCAAGAAACGTTGACGTATAGTTCAGCGACTTATTCGACGGTCACTTACACTTGCGACACTAGTGACGACAGATGCAGCTGGAGCATAGGTTGCGGATGTTCCTCACAACAAGCAGCGTTCGACAAGAACTTTGGCTCGGCAACGAACGTACAAACAAACGGGAACGGCCAAGTAAAATTGTATAGTTATGTAAATCTAAGTTGGCCGTTGAAGGGTGACACGCAGAACGTGACAGAAGTCTTTTTTGAGGCCCGTACCCAATACATGAGTTCCTCAACAGGCGGAGGAGGCTCTGCAGGTGTTTGGAACTACGATAGTAGCACGTACCAAGGGGCAGTAAGCGTCGCCTCAACGGTTGCACGAGTAACCAACACCAACACAATCACGGGAGCCACGGCAAACAACATCATAAACAAAACTAACGGGAAAATGAGACTCTCAGCATATGTTTATGTGCAGCGAGGATGGACTGCAGGACCAGATATCTACGAAATCCGGGCAACGAACATGACCTACTCCTACAACTACCTCCCCGTGATTGAGTCGTTCACTGGGCCTTCGGGCGACAAGAAGCCGGGCAACTCAGTCACGTTCACGGTGAGCGACTGGAATGACACTGACGGGGACTACGGGAAAGTCCGCGTGTGCAAGACCGGCTCGATAGACGGCGGGAACTGCAGCGACGGAGACTGGTGCACCACGACTGGATGGGTAACGGCGCCAGGCGAAATGAGCTGCTCGTACACCGTCGACGGCACTGAAAACGAGACCAACGAATACCACGTCTTTGTCTGCGACGACTACGACTGGTCCTGCTCCCAAGCAGAGCAAGGCAACTTCAGCATGGTGTTCGGGCCATACGCCGAAAGCGTTGCCATTAGCCCGGAAGTGGCGTACCGGAACAGCAACCTCACGGGGTCAGGGAACTACGGCGACGTGAACAACAACACGCAAAACGGCTCGGTGCGGACATGGTGGGTTAACGGCGCCATGGTGAAAAACGAGTCCCTGCCGGCCGGAGACAGCTATAACTCGTCCACGCTCACTGCCGCGGAAGGCGGGTACAACGTCGGCGACAACGTCAAGTTCGGGTTCAAGGCATGCAACAACATCAGTGAATGCGCGCCAATGAAAAACGCCACCATCGAAATCATAAACGCGGTGCCCGTGGTCGAGACGACCGAAGAAGACAAGTACTACCTGAACCAAGACATCGCGATTGGCGCGAACATTTACAGCCCCGACGAAGACGCGCTGAACGTCACGTGGGAGTGGTGGCTCAACGGAAACTCCACAGCCGGGAACGTCTCGACACTCACGCAAGACAATAATTACACCCGGGGGGACAACGTAACTTACCAGGTGAGTGCGACCGACGGCGCCGACACCACCAACTCCACCAGCACAATCACAATCGCAAACTACGAGCCCCAGTTCCAGAGCCACGCCATAACCAACCCAGCGTATAGGGGCACGGACTTGTCTTGCACATGGATAGTCACCGACATCGAGGAAAACAACTTCACTGTCACGGCCAAGTGGTACAAAAATTCGGTGCACACAGGCGAATGGGACTGCTCAGTAAGCTGCCTCAACAACACGCCATGCAGCGCGAGCATCACAGTCCCCGGCGCCAACGTATCGTTCGGCGACGAGTTCATCTGCGAGGCCAGTGCAAGCGACGGGATTGACTCCACCAGCAGCAATGCCACGCGAAGCGCCGAGGCGAAGTGCGGGGACGGCATAATCGAAGGAGGGGAAAGCTGTGAAGGCGTGGACCTCAATGGCCAGACCTGTGGAGGGCTGGGATACGCAAGCGGCACGCTATCATGCAGCGGCTCGTGCACGTTCGACACCTCGAAATGCAGCAGCGGAGGCAGTGGTGACCCAGGTGGGCCAGGCGGCAGCAGCGGAAGCAGCGACACAGGCGGCGGAGCCCCACCCACCGTACAAAACACTACTGCCGAGCCACTGGAAGAACTACTAATCGAGATAGAGCTCCCGATGATAGAAGAAGAAGAGCCCGTGCAAGAGCCAATGGCAACCCCAACAGGGGAGCCGTCAATGGACGGCCCCCCCAGTTCGCCTGGGAAAACACCTAATCCCAAGACAGAAAAAGCGGACTTCACCGGCTTAGTGGCATTTGCCACCGGGCCATTCGCGTGGGGCGCGCTGCTGTTCCTCGTGGCGGCACTGTTTTATGTAAAGCGGGGGGCAATCACGGCTGCAGTGCCGAAGGTTCCAGTGAAGCCAGCCGCCAAGACCCCTATGCCAATACTGCCGCGCAAGTTCCCGGCCAGCCCAAAGCGCAGGGCAGACCTCGTCAAGGGAATCGCGAACTCGCTCCAGGGAAGAAACGGCAAGTTCCACGCCGCCGGAATCTGGCGTGAGCTCCACAGCGCCTACGGCGACACAGTCGTGCGGGACCGCATCTACATCGAAAAAGAAATCGGTGAGTGGCTCAAAGACAACGCCGACTTCACCGAGTCTTACCGAAACGCCAAGTATTACAAGTTCAAGCCAAGCAACTGAACACGCTCGAAAACAGGGAAAAAGGCGAGCATGTATCCAATATTTCCTTATTTGGCTTGGTTTTCTGAGGTTTTTTGTCAATAGGCTGTAGTATACAACATAAAATAAGCATATGGCATGTTAATCAACTCCCAACAGCAGAAACACAGCATACATGCCTCTGATTATTGGAATAAGCCTGTATGTAGCTCTAAACGCCAATCGGAAGCCATATAAAGGAGTTTGAACAACAACTTATCAGTGGGGTTGTTTGGGGAGAGGCAACCCCCGGGCCCTGTTCCTTTTGGGGAGGGGAGAACAGGGCCCGAAACAAATAAATAAGATAAGTCTTACAAATCTTACCGGTGTTAGTTTGAACATGGATGTTGTTCGCTTGTCAAGCAAGGGCCAATTGGTCATCCCACAGGAGATGAGGGCAGACCTTGAACTAAAGGCAGGAGAGAAACTCGTCATAATAGGCGGCAAGGATGGCCTCGTGCTGAAGCCGCTGAAGCGGCTTAGTGGGGAGCTGCTGCAGGAGCTCGCGGACGCGAAGCTCGCTGCAGATTCCTGGAAAGAGATGGACAAGGGAAAAGCACTCAAATTCAGCAAAAACCGGTTCCGTAAGGAGCTAGAGTCGTGGTAAAAAATATAATTGTAAACCCAAGGCTGAAAAAGAAGCTGGAAAAACTCGCTGACAAAAAGACGAAGGAACGGATAAAAAAGAAGATTCTTGAGATAGCGACACGCCCCCAGCTAGGTAAGCCATTAAGATTTTCATTGAGGGGTGACCGCGTGGTGCGAATTCCACCGTTCAGACTTATTTACTCGGTGAAAGGTGACACCCTTTACTTACACGGCTTCAGCCACCGAAAACACGCTTACTCCAAAGCGGCATAGAGCTTGTCGTATCCCCGTGCCGTGTGGTCCCAGGTGAAGTTTTCCTTGACCCGCTTTCTGCCGGCGCGGCCCATGCGCTTTGCCTTGTCGGGAGTGGAGAGAATGGAGTTGACTGCTTCTGCCAGTGCGGCTGGGTCCCGGGGCTGGACGAGGCTGCCGACTTCTGGAGTGACCACTTCGGGGACACCGCCGACACTCGTGCCAATCACCGGAGTCTCCATGGCCATTGCCTCCACAAGGGCCATGCCGAACGGCTCGTACAACGAGGGTAATACGAATGCTTTGGCGGCGCCGTATAGGCACGCCAGCTTCTGCTCGCTCACAGGCTTCGTGATGAACGTCACGTTGTCCGGCGCAAGCTTCGCCAATTTTTCCTTCTGCTTGCCACGGCCCAAAATAACAAGGCGGGCGTCGATGTTGCTCGCCGCCTCCAGCAAATACTTGAAGCCCTTCTGCTCCACAAACCGGCCGTTCGAAAACACGAAGTCGCCGAACTCCGAGAGTGTCGGGGAGCAGTCCATCTTGGGGTCGTAGTCCTCAAGGTTCACGCCGTTGTAGACGACCGACGCCTTGTCCCAATACTCCTCGGGAAGCGTGGTCTCGAGAGTGTTTTTGGACACCGCTGCGATGCGGTCGCACTGGCCGAAAATCTTTTCGCCGAAGAAGTCGTCGTAAAACGAGCCCGCCGCGTCTGTAATCGGGTCGATGCCCTGCGGCCGCGCATTGTGCAGTGTGAGGCAAACGTGCTTCCCCCTCTTCTTCAGGGCCTTGAAGCTGTTCACCGAATAAGTGAAGCGGTTGTGGAAATGGAACAAGTCGTTGTACTTCGCCTGCTTGCGGATGACCGCGTCCCCGTGAGGGGCCAAAGGCATCGGCGGCGGCAGCGGATGGGGGAGATATGTTAGTACAAGGGCTCGGGCGCGGATTATTTCCATGCCCTCAATGACTTCGCGGCGCGGTGCTTTTGGATAGCGGTACGTGAGCACGGTCACGTGGTGCTTTTTGGCCAGCCTTCGGCCGACCTCGAAAATGTGCTTCTCGGTCCCCCCCATGTACGGGAAAAAGAACGGGTTGACCATACATATGTTCATCCCACTCTTTTTGGCGATGATATTTAAATACGTAAAGCCAAAGGAAGAGTGATGTTCCCGAGCCACATCTTCAGGGCCTACGATATACGGGGCAAATACGGCGAAGACCTCACCGAAGAAATAATGGAAAACATCGGCAAAAGCCTCGGCACAATGGTTCTCGAGCGCGGGCTCAAGAGCGTGGTAGTCGGCAGGGACACACGATGGACCTCACCCCCAATGGCAGAAGCGCTAAAGAAAGGCCTCTTGCAGGCACCCGTCGAAGTATTCGACTGCGGGGAAACAAGCTTCGGCGCCGCAGTGTACTGCGCCCAGCACCACGGGAAAGACATTTGCGCGTACGTGACCCCGTCTCACCTGCCAGCAGACCACAACGGCCTCAAAGTGTTTTATGGAACGGGATTGTCGTTCATGTCGAAAGACATTGCCGAACTCGGGAAAAGGACAAAATCACAGGAATGGACATTGGGCGAGGGAAAAGACGGTGGGGAGCTGGACCCAAAAGCGCCGTACATGGACCTGGTCAAAACAAACTTTGACTGTGCCGGAGTGAAGTGTGTGCTGGACTGCGGGGGCGGGGCAACGACCACAACACACCCCGAGCTTTTCAAGGCATTGGGCATGGAAGTCACGGAACTGTTCTGCGAGAAAGACCCACAGCTAAAAGTCAGGGACCCCAAGCCAAGCGAGGAAACGATTGGGGCATTGATTGCGAAGACACGGGAGTTGGCGGAGGGATTCGGAGTCGCGTTCGACGCGGACGGCGACCGCGCGGTGCTGGTGGACGAGCAAGGCAAGGTTTTGTCCGCGGACCAGTGCGCGGGAATAGTGGTGAAGCGATTGCTGGCGAAAGAAAAAGGCGCGGTGATCGCCACGGTCGAGTGCTCGATGGTCGCCGAAGACTACTTGAGGCCAATGGGCGCCGAAGTGGTGCGGGTGCCGGTGGGGCACACGTTCATCATGGAAGCAGGAAAAAAGTATAACGCTTTACTGGGGTACGAGGACAGCGGGCACATGGCCATGCCACGGATTGCATTGTTCGACGACCCCGTGTTTGTCGTGCTGTCGATTGCCGAGGCAATGAAAAACGAGGGGAAAAAGCTGAGTGAGCTTGCTTCCGAGGTGCCGACTTACCCGAGGAAGCGCGTCACGATTGAAGTGGGGGACGACAAGAAATTCGCGCTCATCGAAAGCCTGAAGCAAAAAATGGCCGGCGACAACGTGAACACCATGGACGGAGTGCGCGTTGAGTTTGACGACGGGTGGGTGTTGATTCGCGCGTCGAACACAGAGCCCATTGTGCGGCTGACTGTTGAAGCCAAGACGCAGGCTCGCGTGGACGAGCTCGCCGAAGAGTTCTCGAAAGTGCTCGAGGAAGCGGCCGGATGATAGTCGTCGGCGCCGGGCCAGCCGGACTGCTCTGCGCAAAAGAAGCCGCGTCACTCGGCGCGAAAGTAACTGTTTATGAAGAGCACAAGGAAGTCGGGGAGCCCGTGAAATGCACCGGCTTGATTTCCAAAAAAGGGCTGGACAAGCTCGCCGTCGGCTACGAAGACTCGGTCTTGAACGAGTGCCGCGGAGCGCGCTTCTACTCGCCCAACGGCACGGAGCTCGAGGTAAAAAAAAGCGGGCCAGTCGCGCTTGTTGTGGACCGCGCCGTGCTCGACAAAGCCATTGCCGAAGAAGCACAGTCAGAAGGCGTGGAAATAATCACCGGGAAAAAATGGGAAGGCAAATGTGACGTCGCGGCAGACGGGCCGCTGAGTAAGTGGGGGCCGAAGAGGCAATACGTTCATGCGTACCAAGTCACCGCGGACCTGGAAAAAGAAACCGACTTTGTCGAAATCCACTGGACCCCAGAATTCTTTGCGTGGGTCGTGCCCGTAAACAACAAGGAATGCAGGGTCGGAATCGGGGTACGAACTGGGCGTTGGCCGGAGGGCAACGCCATGGCCCCGGGCAACCCCAAAGAGGCATTGATGAAGTGGCTGCACTCCAAAAAAATGGAGCTGGAATACGACAACGAAGCGAGCGCCTTAATCCCGTTGTTCGACAATTCTCCTGCGGTGGTGGACGGCACCTGCCTCGTGGGCGACGCGGCCGCGCACGTCAAGGCAACCACGGGAGGCGGCGTGGCAATCGGCGGGTTCAACGCCAGGATTTGCGGCGCGGTGCTTGGGGAGAACAGAAAACCGGCGGACTACGAGGCGCTGTGGCGCGAGGAATATGGCAAGGACCTGGGCATGCACCGCAGGATAAGAAACATGCTCGACAAAATCCCGCCAAGCGAAATGGACGGCTTGTTTGAGTTGGCCAACTCGGAGGGCCTGGCGAAGACAATCGAAAGGCACGGCGACATGGAACGCCCGTGGCCGCTGCTGAACGCATTGATGCAGAAGCCGGGGCTCGCCATGAAAATGATGAAGTACGCGAAGTACCTTCAATAGTGCTTCTTGATTATTCCGACCGCGTGGTCCATCTGTTCTTTTGTCACGTCCAGTGCCGGGTATAGGACCATGCGGCTGTCCATCACAGACGTAATCAGCCGGTCACCCAAGCACTTGTCCCAAATCTGCTTATTCTTCACGCCGAAGCCGATGCACAAGCCCTTTCCAGAGGGCTCGCAGAACTCGGACAGTTGCTTCATCAAGTAGTCGCCGCTTTCCGCCGAGCGCTGCACCAAGTTGTTCTTCTCGATGTAATTGATGTTGGCAAGCGTGGCCTCGACACTGACTGGGAGCCAGCCGAAAGTAGAGTAGTTGCTGAACTCGAAGCGCATGGTCTCCGCGACCTCGGGCGTCGCAATGGCCGCGCCGATTCCCGCGTAGCCAGACGAAAAGCCCTTGGCTACCGTCATCACGTCGGGGCTAAGGTTGTAATGTTCTGTCGCGAACCACTTGCCCGTACGGCCGAAGCCGGTGGCGACCTCATCCATAATGAACACGGTGTTGGTTTCCTTGCACGCCTCCTGGACCGCATCGAAAAAGGATTGCGGCGGGAGGACGACGCCAAGGTTGCAGATGATTGGCTCGGAAATGAACGCGGAAATTGTCTCTGTCTTGATTTCCTTGACCGCTTTTTCAGTGGTGGCCTCCCAGTCGTCAACTGTGAGGCGGATGGTCGGGGGATACGGGCCGAACTTTTCCTCGTGCGTGCCCACCAAAGACAGGCAGGAAAAAGACTGGCCGTGGTAAGCGCCATCGAACGCCATGAACTTCTCGCGGCGGTTGAACGCACGGGAAATCTTCATCGCGAGCTCGACCGCTTCTGTGCCGCCGGTCGCGCGGAAGCTCTTCTGGAGCTTGCCCGGAGTGAGCTTAGCCAAGCGCTTGGCGAGTGCGTCCCAGGGCAAATAAGTCGCGCGGGGAATCACGTAATTGGGCCCCTTGAACTCGCGGACGGCTCGGTTGATTTCTTTCTTGTTCCAGCCCGCGTTGCCAACACACCAGCCCATGATAAAGTCCAGGAACTTGATTGGGCCAGCCTTTAGGTAGCTGCCCTCCGAGCCCGTGATTGGCACTGGGGAGTCCAGCTTGTCCCTGAACAAGTACTCGTCAAACATGCAATCACTCTTTTAGGCGCCTCACGGCTTCCTCGACGTCCTCGCGGTGGCCGAACGCGCTGAACCGCAGGAAACCCTCGCCCGCCGGGCCGAACCCCGAGCCGGGAGTCGTCACGACGTGCTTCTTTTCCAGCAACTCCTCGAACGCGTCCCACGAAGACTTGTTTGGGATGCGGGCCCAGATGTAAGGCGAGTTGACCCCGCCATAATTCTCGTAGCCAATGGACGTCACGGCCTCCTTAATCAGCCGCGCGTTTTCCATGTAAAAGCCAATCGTTTCATTCATCTCGCGGAGGCCCTGCTCGGTCAACGCGTTGCACACGCCGGCCTGCACAATGTTGGACGCTCCGTTGAAAATCGTGGTCATCACCCGGTTCCAGTCCTTGATGACAGGGTGGCCGTCGTCGAACTTCAATTCACTTGGGACGACCGTCCAGCCGAGCCGGACGCCCGTAAAGCCAAGCGGCTTCGAGAACGAGCCAACCTCGATGGCGACCTCACGCGCGCCGACGACCTCGAAAATCGAGCGCGGCAAGTCCTTGTCGCGGATGAAGTCGCGGTACGCGGAATCGAAAATGATTATTGATTTGTTTTTCTTTGCGAACTCGACCAGCTCGGTTAATTGGTCCTTCGTAGAGACCGCGCCCGTCGGGTTGTTCGGAGAACAAAAGTAGATTAAGTCTGTTCGCGGAGTGTTTTCCAGGTCCGGGAAAAAATCGTTTTCGGGATTGCACGTCATGTAAGTGATGCCGTCGAAATGCTTTTGGGCCTGGCTGTAATCACCGGTCTGCCCCATCATCACGCTGCCGTCGACGTAAACCGGGTAAGCCGGGTCCTGGACCGCAACCGTTGCCGAGCTGCCGAACATCAGCTGTATGCGGCCGATGTCGCACTTCGCGCCGTCCGAGACAAAGACTTCTTCCGCAGACGCAAGATTGGGGTAAAAAGTCTTGGCGATTTTCCCGCGCAGCGCGGTAAGGCCCTGCTCGTCGCCATAGCCTGAATAGCCCTCGTGCGTGCCCAATCCCTCGGCCGCCTCGCGAAGCGCATTGGTGATGCACGGCGACAAAGGCTCCGTGGTGTTGCCGATGCCAAGGCTGATTACCTTTGCGTTCGGGCTCTTTTCCAGCAACGCGTTCTTCCGCCTGTTGATTTCCGGGAACAAATATCCCGCCTGAAGCTTTGCAATGTCCTTGTTTCGCTCGACCATCAAATCACCCCATCAAACACGAACTCGGCAGAGCCGGTCATGTAAACATGATTGTCCTCCGACCACTCAATGCCAAGGTCGCCCCCGGCCAAGTGGACCGTTATGCCGCGGTTGGTCTTGTTGTTCAAGACACACGCCACCCCCACCGCAGAAGCCCCTGTGCCACACGCCAAAGTCTCCCCCGCACCGCGCTCCCACACGCGAACCTCCACCTCATCCTCGTTAAGCACCTTCACGAACTCCGTGTTGATGCGGTTGGGAAAAGATGAATGGTTCTCGAAAAGGGGCCCGAGCACAGGCAGGTCAAAGCCCAAGTCGTCCGCAAACACGACGCAGTGCGGGTTGCCCATCGAAACCAAAGTGACCTTGAACGGCCTTTCGCCGACGTTCAATTCGTGGGCAATGACCTTGTCCATTCCGAAGTTCCAGTTCTTGGACTGCAATCGCGGCTCGCCCATGTCCACCTTCACGCGGTCGCCCACGATTTCCGGCTTGATAATGCCCCCGAGTGTCTCGACGGTTATTTTCTTCTTGTCCGTGAGCCCACGCTCGTGGGCAAAGCGCGCGAGGCAGCGGATTCCGTTGCCGCACATCTCTACTTCGCCCCCGTCATGGTTCAAGATGCGCATCTTGAAGTCCGCGGAATCACTTTTGTCAATGAGCAGTATCTGGTCGCAGCCAACCCCAAAGTGGCGGTCCGCTATTTTTTTGGCGAACGCGTTAAGATCCGCCGGAAGGGTTTCCTCCATCGCGTTGATGACCACAAAATCGTTTCCGGCCCCGTGCATCTTCGTGAACTTCACTGTGACTCACCAAGGACTTGGTTGATTAATTCGCCGTTGGACAAGCGGCGGCGGGACAGCCGGGCGTCGCCGTTGAACACAAATATCTCGGCCGGCATCGGGCGAAGGTTGTACACCCCACCCATTGAATAACAATAAGCGCCAGCGTTTTCTATCACCAGGAAATCCCCTTCCCGGATTTCCCGCAGCTCACGGTCCGACGCGAACACGTCGCCCGTCTCACAAATGTTGCCGGCAACATCATACCTCTTGAAGCCGCCGTCCGGATTTGAGGCATTGACAATCTTGTGGTAAGCGTCATAAAACACCGGGCGAATCAGCTGCGGGAAGCCCGAGTTCGTGCCGGCGATTAAGCGGCCGTTGTTGTTCTTCAAAGTGTTCACCTGGACGACCAGGTAGCCGGACTCGGCGACAATGTACTTGCCAGGCTCGAAGCACATCTCGATCTCGCGGCCGTACTCATTGCAGAACTCGGAAAAAATCTCGGTGATTCTCCTGCCGAAAGCAACGTAATCAATGCGCTTTTCGTCCTCCTTGTAAGGCACCTTGAACCCTCCGCCGAAGTCGATGAAGCGCAGGTCAGGAAAGTCCTCGCGCTTCGCGATTGCCAGCAAGTTGCCCATGCTCTGGTAGACCTTGTCTGTTTCGGCTATCCCCGAGCCGGTGTGCTCGTGCAAGCCAACCACGCGAAGGCCGTGGCGCGCGACTATCTCCTTTACCTTCAGGACGTCCTGCCGAAGAATCCCGAACTTGGTCAAGTCACCGCCGGTTTGTACAAATTCGAACTCACCGGCGACAACGTCCGGGTTGAACCGCAGGCAAACCTCGGTGTTTGGAAACGCCGCGCCGTACTTCTCGAGGCGGGACAAAGAGCCGATGTTGAACAAGACACCAAGCCCGGCGACCTCATGCATTTCTTGCTCGGTCAGGTTGTTCGCGGTGTACAGAATCCGTTCTTTGGGGAAGCCGAGCCTCAATGCCATCTGCACTTCCGCGGGGCTCACCGCGTCGACAAACGCGCCGTTCTCGGCCAGCGTCTTGAGGATGGATGGGTTGTAGTTCGCCTTCATCGCGTAATAAATCTTTAGCTTCGGCCAGTTGATGAACTCGTGCAGCTCGATGTAGCGCTGCAGCACCATGTCGCCGTCGTACACGTACAGCGGAGAGCCATACTCCTGGGCCAAGGAAATTAATTTGTTGTGGTCAATCACTTGAAAACACCTTTTTCGATTAAAGCTTCCGCGATTTGCACCGCGTTCAAAGTCGCGCCCTTCAAGAGCTGGTCGCCGCACACGAAAAACTCGATTCCGTGGTCGCCGAACACGAGGTTGCGGCGGACCCTTCCGACTTCGACGTCGTAATTGTTGGACGCCGTGAGGGGCATTGGGTAAACATTTTCTGCCGGAGAGTCCTTCAGCACGATGCCTGGAGTATTGGCGAACAAATCGCGCACCTCCTCGGGCGAGGCTGGCTTTTCTGTTTCGACAACAATGCTCTCGGCGTGCGCGCGGAAAGTTGGGATGCGCACGCAAGTGCAGCTGATTGGGATGTCCACGCCGCCGAAGATTTTCCTCGTCTCCCACACAACCTTCATCTCCTCGCGCGTGTACCCGTTCTCCCCGAACGAGTCAATGTGCGGAATCACGTTGAACGCGATGGGGTGCTGGAAAGCCTCGTGGGACGGGGGTTTTCCGTCCAAGTGGTTGCGCGTTTCCGTTTCTAGTTCTTGCATGCCCTTGGCGCCCGCGCCGCTCGTGGATTGATAGGTGGAAATGAATACTTTCTTTAGGCCGTACTTTTGGTGGAGCTGCCACAAAGGAATTGCCGCGATTGCGGTCGTGCAGTTCGGGTTAGCGATTAAGTGGGAGTCACCGATTGCGTCTGCGTTTATTTCGGGGACCACGAGGGGGACGTTGTCGTCGTAGCGGAAGGCCGACGAGTTATCGATTACATAGCACCCCGCAGCAATGGCCTGGGGCGCTTTTTCCTTGGGCCAGCCCCCGCCGATTGCGAAAAACGCCAGGCCGATTCCCGAGAAGTCCGTGGAATTGGCGTCCTCGATGGTGATGTTTCCGAAAGGAGTTTCAACTGCTTTGCCGGCCGAGCGCTCCGAGGCGAACAGGCGCAGCGAGCCCACCGGGAACTTACGGTCCGCTAGGACCTTAATCAATTCCTGGCCGACGCTGCCCGTCGCCCCGAAGACACCGACCGTGACGCCCATTAAACCAGTCCCAGTTCCTTGAGCGCCGCGTCGACCGTTTGCTTGCTAGAGTCCTGCATCTCGCACATCGGCATGCGGTAAGCGCCGCCAGCCAAGCCCATCTTGGTGCAGATGTACTTGATGGGAATTGGGTTGGTCTCGATGAACGCGATGCGCGCCATCGGTACGATGACGTCGTAGTGCATTTTTCGGGCTGACTCGAAGTCGCCCTTCAGCCCGTAGTTCACGAACTCGACCACCTTGTCAGGGATTGCGTTGCTGATTACCGAGACAACGCCCTTTCCGCCAAGAGACAGGATTGGGAGCACCATGCCGTCGTCGCCGCTGAGGACCGTGAAGTCCTGCTTGTTCGCAACCTGGTCAATCACGTCGCCCATCTGGTTGATGTTGCCCGACGCCTCCTTGACCGCGACAATGTTGTCGATTTGCGCGAGGCGCTTGAGGATAGGCGTCTCGATGTTCTTGCCTGTGCGGCCCTGGATGTTGTACACCATTATGGGAATGTCCACCGATTCTGCGACGGCCTTGAAGTGGCGGTAAATGCCTTCCGGGGTGGGCTTGTTGTAGTACGGCGTGACTACCAATGCCACGTCGGCGCCGAGCTCCGCGGCGTGCTTCGTGTTCTCGATGGCCTTGGCCGTGTTGTTGGTTCCGGTGCCGACCATAACGAACGCGCCGCCCTTTTCCTCGATAGTAATCTGGATTATTTTTTCCTGCTCCTCTGCGGAGAGGGTTGGAGTCTCGCCAGTCGTGCCGAGCGCGAGCAAGCCGTTTATCCCGTTCTTCACCTGGTTCTGGACGTTCGACCTGACTCCGTCGTAGTCAACCTCTCCGTTGTCGAGGAAAGGCGTTATCAATGCAGTTGTAGCTCCTTCAAACATTTTCATTCACCCAATAAAGAATTCATTAAATCGTCTATAGTGTAAAACCCGTTTTTTCCGCTGACGAACTCCGCGGCAAGCACCGCCCCGAGGGCGAATCCGCTGCGGTTCCGCGCCGTGTGCTTAAGCTCGATTGAGTCGGCGCCGCTGTCGAAGCCTACAACATGGGTCCCGGGAATGTTGCCGGCGCGAGTGCTGCTCACATGGATTTCGCCGGGCTCGATTTTGCGGGACAGCTTGTCGTAGACCAGCTTGTCTTTTCTGTCGATGTTCTTGAGCAGGATCTGGCCAATCATCTCGGCCGTGCCGCTCGGGCTGTCGGCCTTGCGGTTGTGGTGGAGCTCGTGCAGGAACACGTCATAGTCCAGCACATTGTTCACCACCTTGGAGGCGGACTCGACCATCCGGAAAAACATGTTCACGCCGATGGAAAAGTTGCCCGACCAAATGAACCCGATGCCGGAATCTGCGACGAGCTTTTTGGCGTCGTCCATTTTCCCGTACCAGCCGGTCGTCCCCATGACAGCGTTTGTCTTCAGTTCCGCGTACTTCTGGAGGTTGGGAATCGCTGTGTCGGGGTGTGTAAAGTCCACCGCCACGTCCACGCCCTCGAGGGCACCCGCGGTTATTTCCTTGAAGTCGCCTTCCTCCGGGTCAATGGTGACAAAGCCTATTCCACGGGCCTTCGCCACGGAAGCGATTTCGTGGCCCATGCGGCCGTACCCAACAATAGCTATTTTCATTCGAACAACTCCTTGTGCAATACCTTCACGCACTTCTCCAGGTCATCGCCAGGGACAACAAAAGACAAGTTGATTCTGGACGCGCCCAAAGAAATCATTTTGATTGGGATTTGGCTGTCGCCGCAAATCGAAAAAATCCTTCCCGAAGTGCCTGTCTTGTGCCTGCCGACGACGCACACCACGGCCATGCCGTCCTTGACCTCGACCGTGCCGTACTGCTCCAGCTCAGCAATCGCGGCGTCAAGGTTTTCGGTGTTGTCCAGCGTCATCGAGACACTGACCTCCGAAGTCGAGACCAAGTCCACCGAAATCGCGTGCTTCTCGAACGCCTCGAAAATCTTGGCGAGGAACCCATGGGCCAAAAGCATTCGCGTCGAAGCGATTCGCACCACTGTGACGCCGCGCTTGAACGCAATCGCCGTGAACTCGCGCTCCGCCTTTGCCTCCGGCAGGATGGCCGTGCCCGGATTCGATGGGTTGAACGTGTTCAGCACCCTCACAGGAATGCTCTTCTTGACCGCCGGCCAAATGCTCTTGGGGTGCAGCACCCGCGCGCCGAAATAAGACAATTCCGAAGCCTCGTCAAACCCAATGGCATCAAGGCGCTTCGCCGCCCCCACAAGCCGCGGGTCCGTCGTGAGCACTCCGTCCACATCAGTCCAAATCTGGATTTCTTCCGCGCCGAGCGCAGAGCCGATTATCGCGGCAGTATAGTCGCTGCCGCCCCGGCCGAGCGTCGTTATCTCGCCGGACGCGCTTTTGGCGATGAACCCGGTGACCACCGGGACTGCGCCGGTTGGGAGCGTGATGCCGCTGTACGTCTCGGGCAAGACCTCGGCACACGTGTGGCTGGAGTCTGTGACAAGCCCGGCGTCCCAGCCCATGACCGCAGTGGAAGAAGTGCCCTGGGCGGTGAAAAAGGCTGCCACTGTCTTCGCGGAAAAGCGCTCGCCGAACGACATCGCGTAATCACTGGTGCGCGGCGACAACTCGCCGAGCAAGTGAATGCCATGGAACACTTCACGCAGCTCGCTGAACTCCGCGTCGAGGAGATTGGCGTCAAGCCCGAGGGCCGTGAGCAATTCAGTGTGGGGCTTGGTAATGGAATCGACCAACGCGTCCACGCCGTTCTGTCTGGACACGGCTTTCCGCGCGCTGGACAGCAACAAGTCGGTGACGCCTGCCGCGGCGCTGACGACTATGATTGGGCTCTTGTCCAGGCGCTCGGCCACAATGCCATGGGCTCGCCTGATGCAATCCGCGTCCCCCACGGACGAGCCACCGAACTTCATCACAATCATGGTTTTATCCCTTGTAAATCCTTGTGCCGGCTTTGCCGGCGAGCGCGGGGCCGAGCTGGTCAAGCGCGCAAACGAATGCCTTGCCTCCCGCCTCTGCGAATGAGATGCACGCCTCTACCTTGGGCCGCATCGAGCCCTCTGCCAATGACGGCAGCAGCGCGCGGGCATCCGTGGTTGTAAGCTCGCGCAAGAGCTCCTGGCCATCGGAGCCAAAACTTTTGTAGACGCCTTCGACGTCAGTGAGTATCACGAGGCGGTCGGCGCCCAAGTCGCGGGCGAGCAAATCGGCGCAGCGGTCCTTGTCAATAACCGCCTCGACGCCGTCGTAGGTGTCGCCGTTCTTGACCACGGGGATTCCGCCGCCGCCGCACGTGATGGCCACGGCTTTTTCGCACATGGCCTTGATTGCGTTGATTTCCAGTATTTGCTTCGGCATCGGCGAGGGGACTACTTTGCGGTAGCCGCGGCCGGAGTCCTCGACCATTCCCGGCTGCGGGGAGTCGTAGAACGGGCCGACGGGCTTTGAGGGGTGTGTGAACGCGGGGTCGCCCTGGTCCACAAGGACCTGGGTGACTACGGTTGCTGCCTCGATGCCGTAGTTAAGCAGTGTTTTTTGGAGTATGTACCCAATCAGGCCCTGGGACTCGGCGCCGCAGACATTAAGGGGCATTGCAGGGGTCTCGGGCCACTGCTGCTGCAGGAGGATGATGCCGACCTGGGGGCCGTTGCCGTGCGTGAGCACGACTTTTTCGCCGCCTGCCACCAGCTTGGCGACGGGCTTCATGGCCTTTTCGGCGTTGTGGATCTGCTCCTTTAAAGTGCCTTTTTCTCCGGGCTGGAGCAGGGCATTGCCCCCAAGGGCTATGACAGTGAGCATTACCACGGTTATGAAAAAAGGGCTTTTTATAGCTACTTCCCGAAGCGGCGGTCCCTAAGGGAATACGACGAGATGGCGTCGTCAAAATCAGGTTTTTCGAAATCGGGCCACAATTTCTTGGAGAAGTACAGTTCGCTGTACGCCGACTGCCACGGCATGAACCCCGAAAGGCGCTGGGTGTCGCCCGTCCGCACGATTAAATCGGGCTCGGTGGAGGTGTAGAGGGAGTTGGAAATGTTTTCTTCGGTCACCGGAAGGCCTGCCGCCACCACGGATTGGATCGCGTCGACGAGCTCCTGCCTGCCGCCATAGCCAATCGCAAGGTTTAATGCCCTCCCAGTGTTTTCCGCGGTTGCGCGCATCAGTTCGACTGCTGCCTCCTGCACGTAATACGGAAGCATTTCGAGGCGGCCGATGACGCTTACCTTGACGTCGTTGTCCGTGATGAGCGGGTCGTTCTTGGCCTCGACGAGCTTGCGGTTCAGCAGGCGGGTGAAGACCGATAATTCTACGCCGGTGCGGGACAGGTTTTCTGTCGAGATGGTCCACATGGTCAGCTCGTTCAGCTTGGGGACCTCGAGGCACCACTCGAAGACCTGCCGTGTCTTCTCGAAGCCCACGGAGTAAGCCTTTGCGAAGTTTACGCCGTTCTTTAGGGCGTAGCGCCGGTTGCCGTCTGGAATAAACGCGATTGAGCTCAGCATGCAAAAACCTTTAAATAGGGTAGGTGCTCTATTATTCCCTTGCGCCGAATAAAAGGGTTTTGGTAAATGGACGTCTCCGTGATTATCCCAACGCTCAACGAAGAGAAGTATCTAGCGCCATGCCTCGAAAGCCTAAGCAGCCAAAGATTCAGCGGCAGCTACGAAATCATTGTTGGGGACGGGTGCTCCACGGACAAGACCGAAAAGATTTGCGGCGAATACGGCGCCAAATTCGTGGTCGAGCCCAAGCCAACCATTGCCGCGGGCAGGCAAAAGGCGTGCGACAAGGCAAAAGGCAGGATTATCGTCTCGACGGACGCGGACATACACGCGCCGGCCGAATGGCTGGATAGCATCGCCACGCAGTTCAACGGCAACGTCGGGCTTTACGGAAACATCGTGCCGTACGACGGCTCGGCGGCAGAGGCGTGGGTCTGCAAGAACGTGATGTCCAAGTACATGCACTTGATGGACGTGCTCGGGAAGCCCGTTCCGGCGGGGTCGAATTTGTCGTTCACGCGCAAGGCGTTCAAGGAAGTCGGCGGGTTCAACACCGAATTGGTGACCGCGGAGGACCTTGACCTGACGCACAAGCTCATGGGCGTGGGAAAAGTCGCTTATAACCCAAAAGGAGTTGTGTATGTTTCGCTCCGCCGCGTCAAGGGATGGGGCTACGGCAACTACATCAAATTCCACGTCACTAACGCCATAAAGTACCACACCACCGGCAAAAGCCACGACTCGTACGAGCCCATCAGGTGAACCCCAGGAAACAGTGTTTACGGCGGCCTAGGGCTGGTTTTACGCCGTAATAACCTTTAAAAAGGCTTGTTGTGTTATTCCGCTCGGAATAGTGGATACCATGATGAAAGGTGTAAGCCCCGCTGTATCGTACGTTTTGCTTCTGGCCGTAGTAGTTGTGATGTCCGTGGCCGCTTATTTGTGGGGCACTTACGAGATACAGCGCCTCGAAGACCTGCCCGTGGCGCACAACATCGAGTCACAAATGATTTCTGTCGACCAACTGGTCCAGGCGGTGAGCCACGGCGACACCAACTTCACGACAACGATGAATTTGTACTACAGGAAGGGCGTGATACAAGTCGACGAAAGCGATGGCTGGATTAAGTACACCGCGCAATTGAACGCTGACGTCTACGAGCGGCTGGAGGAGACCGCGAACTCCACATGCAACTCCACAACCATCGTCATCCAGGACGACGCGACCGGAATAAAGATGTCACGGATGCCGTACACGAACGTGTTCCGCGGCAGCACGGGCGGCGACGAAGCGCAGGTAATCGAAATAGTTGCGTGCTACGACGACATTCAAATAGAGGAAAGCACGGTGTGCAAGGGGCGGAGCGGCCCGCGCGCGCAGCTCACCGCAAAAAAAACCGGGTACAACGCGACGTCAAGCAAGCCCATTGTTGAGGTGAGGGTCTGCTGAAAGGCCAGTTCAGCGTCTCGTTCGTCGCGCGCATCGCGCTTGGCCTGCTGATGGTCGTGGCGATTGCGTACGCCACGCTCGCGCTCGAAGACTCGATAAAGCGGGAGTCACAAAAGCAGACGCTCGTGAACGTCGGGGAATACGTCGGGCGCAACGTGGTCACGATCATGCAGTACCTCGACCCCGGCCAGTCCGGAAACCAAACATTCCGAATCCCACTCTCAAAAGACTACTACGCGGGCCAATACACGGTAAAGCTGGAGGACATTGACGACGTGGTGTACATAACAGTAACGTCGCTCAAGTGGTCGGACATGTCCGCGAGGCAGCCCCTGTACCTGAACGCCAGCAAGGTCGACATCAACACGGCCCCCGCCTTCCCGCCCGCGGTGTGCGCAACAGCAAGCCGCAACACAACACATTACCAATTGTCATTGAACTGCTGAGGTTGAAAAAATGCCCCTGTCCAAAAAGCTCCTCGAAAGGACCGCGAACAAAATCCGCAAGAAGCGGGCTGAAGACGAGCCCGAGGAAAAAGAGGAAGAGCTCACGCTCCCCGAAATCAGGGACATTGGGGACGACCTTCAGGTGGCGGACATGGGCGAAACGCTCGGCAGGATGAAGACCGAAGAAACCGCAGACGACCAGGAAGAGCAAGTCGAAGAGCTAAAGAAAATCAAGGAAGAGTTCGAGACCGGGCAGAAGGCCGAGGACACGGAGGGAGAAAACATTCCGCACGCGGTCGACTTTTCCGCCATCCGCGCAGGCAAAAAAGTCCAGCCAACCGAAGTCAAGATTTCTGTTCAGGACTACGCCAAGATGAAGCAAAAAATCGAGAGCATCGAAAAAGAAAGCAAGATGAAGAACATCCCGCTCAAGGCACACAAAATCCCGACGCAGTACCTCAAAAAAATGGGGGTGGCGTGGAAGCCCCCGGAATTCACCGAAGTAAACCAAATCTATTCGCTCGTCAAGCCGTTCGCGTTCGCCAACCTGTTCTGGGACAAGAACGAGAGCAGGCTTTCGTACTACATACTCGAGCCGCACCTCACCAAAGAGCAGCAGCGCACCCTCCAAATGATAAAAGAGATTGTCGTGGACCTGCTCGACGTCAACCTCTTCGAAATAAAGAGCACGACCTCTGTCAGGGACATACTCAAGGAAAAGGTCGACAAGGTAATCCGCGACTACGGAATGGCCGTCACCGAGCACGAGTACCAAAAAATCCTGTACTACATGTACCGCGACTTCCTGGGGTTGGGAATAATTGAGGGGCTCATGCACGACCCCAACATTGAGGACATCTCGTGCGACGGCGTCAAGATACCTCTGTACATTTACCACCGCAAGTACGCAAGCATCCCCAGCAACCTCATGTTCCACAACGAAGAAACGCTGAACAAGTTCATCATCCGCATGGCACAGCGCTGCGGCAAGCACATCTCGGTCGCAGAGCCGCTCCTGGACGGTGCGCTGCCCGACGGAAGCCGCCTTCAGGCCACTTTCTCGTCACACAAAGACATTGCTATGCAGGGCTCGACATTCACAATCCGGAAGTTCACCAAGGACCCGCTGACGATTACGGACCTGCTGAACTTCGGGACGCTCCCCGAAATGATTGGGGCGTACCTATGGGTCGCGATGGAATACAGGAAGTCAATACTGTACGCCGGCGGGACCGCGACCGGCAAGACGTCTTTCCTGAACGCCATGAGCATGTTCCTCCCGGCCGAAATGAAGATTATCTCGATAGAGGACACGCCCGAAGTAAGGCTGCCGCACGAGCACTGGCTGCAAAAAGTCGTGCGCACGGGGTTCGGCCGCGCGGACTTAACTGGCCGCAAGTCCGGCGAGATAAGCATGTACGACCTGCTTCGTGCCGCGCTTCGTGAGAGGCCCGACGAAATTATTGTGGGAGAAGTTCGTGGCAAGGAAGCGTACGTACTGTTCCAAGGTATGGCGACGGGACACGCAGGCATGGCGACAATCCACGGCGACTCCGTAGACGCGGTGATGCACCGTCTTCAGACGCCACCGATTAACCTATCGGCCGGGCTTCTGCAGCACTTGAACATCATCATCATCCTGACGAAGGCGCGCATCAAGGGAATCGAGGTCCGCCGCATCAAGGAAGTCGTCGAAGTCCTGGGGCTGACAAAGGAACAGGAGCCAATCATCAACACACTGTTCAGGTGGAACCCCGCGACCGACACGTTCGAGTTCTCGAGCGACAAGAGCTATGTGTTCCAGCGCATCATCGAGGACAAGGGAATCGAAGAAAAAGACATTTGGGAAGAAGTCCAGCGCCGCCGCCAAATCCTGAAGTGGATGAAAGAAAACAACATCAGGTACTACATTGACGTCGGCAAAATCATCCAAAAATATTATTCCGCCCCGGAAGAGGTGCTCAAGAACATATGATAGCAACGAAAAAGTACTCGCTCCTCGCGTACTCGCTGCTCAAGGGCCAGGTCAGGTACCTGCTGCCGTACTTCGAAAGCCTTAAGGTCACCATTCAAAAGGCAGACCTAGGGGTCGCGCTCGACGAATACATCGCGTCGTACATCCTGTCCAACCTCATCGCGCTGCCCGCGGCATTCGTGATTATCTGGGTGTGGATTGCCACGTTCCTCAATGGGGGAATACTCGAAATACTCATATCGGAGCTCGTCGGGCTCTCGCTTGTGTCCGGCATGGTCGTCCTGATTTACATGATTTACCCACAGTACCGCGTCAACACACTCAAGAACGCACTCGACAAGCACGTCGCATTCGCCGCCACACACATGGCCACGATTGCTGGAACCGGCGTGCCGCCCCACGTGATATTCCAAATGATGGGGCAGTTCGACGACTACGGAGAAATCGCGAAAGAATGCAGGAGCATCTCGCAAAACATCGTGGTGTTCGGGTACGACACACTGTCCGCAATCTCGGACGTCGCGCAGCGCACACCGTCACACAAGTTCAAAGACCTGCTGTGGTCGATTGTCGCGACCATCCGCACGGGCGGGGACCTGCGCCAAATGCTTGTCTCCAAGTCAAAAGCACTCATGGAAGAGCAAAGGCGGATTGAAGGCAAATACATCGAGACCCTATCCATGTTCGCCGAAATCTACTCCACGGTCTTCGTCGCAGGAATAGTCATGGTGTTCGTGCTGCTGTCAATCATGGGAATACTCGGCGGGCTGCCCGTCCCAGTAAAGCTCGTGCTCCAACTGACCACCTACCTCGGGCTGCCGCTAGCCGCAATCGGGTTTATCGTACTAATCGAAACCAGCAAACCATCAGGAATATGATTCAATGGCAAGAGAAGTGAACAGGGCAATCACCGAAGTCCGCGACCAATTGAGGAAAATCAAAAAGCGCTGGAAAGTGCTTTGGTTACTCTCCCTAATCGCATTCGCCATGGTACTCTTCAGCCTAATCTTCCAGCCCGAAAACTTCAACCTATGGACCCTCGGCGGATTCTTCATCATGAGCGTTCCGTTCTCGTTCTACATCTACGTCGAGCACAGCCGCCTCGCCAGCATAGAGGAGCACTTCCCCGACTTCCTTAGGGACATCGCCGAATTCAAGCGAAGCGGCGTCACACTCGCAAAAGCAATACAGAACGCGTCATCCAACGACTACGGCAACCTCTCCCCCGAAGTCAAAAAAATTGCGCTGGAACTGTCGTGGGGAGTAAGCTTCGAAGAAGCCATGCAGCTCCTGCTGGGCCGCGTGGAAAGCCCCATGATAGACCGCGCCATCTCAATCATCACCGCCGCGCAATCGGCAGGCGGCGAAGTAACCACCATCCTCGAAACCGTTTCCGCGGACCTAAGAAAGCTCAAAGAGCTCGAGGCCGAAAGAAAATCCAAACTGTCAGTCTACACCATGACAATCTACGCGATTTACCTGCTGCTGCTGTTCATCATTATTGTCTTGACAGAGTCATTGGTCCCCGCAATCCCCAAAATGCAGGC
The DNA here is from genome assembly GCA_042584585.1 of archaeon. GTDB lineage: Archaea > B1Sed10-29 > B1Sed10-29 > WALL01 > WALL01 > WALL01. The sequence continues at coordinate 31,830 of JBHOSQ010000002.1, forward strand.
AGCCGGCGAATTCCTCGGAGGCTCGGTCGGGTCAATCTCGGAATTCGAGTTCAGGGAACTCTTGTTCCAGGTCACCGTGCTCGAGGCACTGTTCGCGGGCCTGATTTCGGGACAAATGGGCGAAGGCAAAGTCACGGCCGGCATCAAGCACTCAATCATCCTCGTGATAATCACGCTCCTGGCGTTCCAGCTCGTGCCCCCCGCGACCATCGCGGAAAAAATCGGGGAAACCATCCTCGACATCCCACCCGCCTCAGGCGTTACCACGCGGTCCATTGAAGGCGTCGGAGAGCTCACGGAAAGCTTTGACTCAAACGACGTGGCGACCGAAGTAAAAGCGCTCGCCAAAGAACGCAACCGAAACCAATACAAAGCATTTAGCGGCAGCCAAATCGAATTTATATCATTCGGCTGCACGCCATGCACCAGCGGGGAACTCACAATCGAAAGCGGCGAAGTTACAGTCCTACAGCCAACCATGATACGATACAGCGTGAAGTACGCAGGCGACAGGTACCAGGTGGCATTCAGTGACGCAAACATCTAAAGGGTCAATCGGAATAGAATTCGTCGTAGCCACCGCCCTCTTCCTGGTCGCGTTCTGGTTCATCTACTTCCAAAGCGCACTCATGCTCACGCCCCAAATGCAGAGGAGCGACGTCCGCGAAATCGCGGTAGAATTCTACTCCAGCACACTGATTGCCAGCCCCGGCGAGCCGGAAAACTGGGCCGCCAGCCCCACGCAACTAGGGTTCGCGGACATGGTGAGCGGCTCGTCAACCCCAGGAGTGCTTAACAAGACCAAGCTTGATTGGGCGGACGGCCAAGACTGCGATAGTTACAACACTACCATGGCCGGAATGGAATTCGCGTGGAAGGTCACCACGTCAGTGGCCACGTGGGAATGCAACACCGACATACCCAAAGTCGGAGTAATCAAGCGGCCGGTAATCGTGTACTGGAGCGGATGGGCTTACCGCGCCGGCACAATGGAGGTGTGGGCGGCATGAAGAAAGGGTTCATGCGCATCCTCGAGGTCCTGATAGTGATAATGCTGCTGTTTACATTGATGACAGCGGTGGTGAAGCAAAACCCCCCCACGTCAATGGCGACGAACCTTCGGGTGCTGCAAAGGCACGCGACAGACTCGTCCAACATGATGTGCAACTGCGACAGGGCAGTAGCGATTTTCATGAGCGCGGCGTCCATGAACTGGGTTACCAGCACAATGACCTACGCCCTTCCCGAAGACATTCAATATAGCTTAATAGTAGTAAATATAACCTCCGGCGATATAATTAAGTCGTCCGGCGGAAACCTGCCTGAGACGGGCGATATCGCGACGGCAAGCTGCTCAGTCACGCGCTGGGGCCTGCCGCCAAGACAAGTAGTGGTGAGAACATGGAGATAGGAACAAAAGGACAATTCTATATTTTGATTCTGGTGTTTATGATCTCGGTAGTCGTGGGGGTTGCTTACTTCACGACCGAGTCAAAACAACTGGAACAAGAAACGGACATCGAGCAGGAGCCAATGCTGCAGACGATTATGGACGGCTACGAGTCAGAGCTGAAGGCATCCATCGAAGGCGGGCTCTACAGCGGAAACCCCGCGTTCTACCAAGAGGTAGAGGCCAAGCTCACCACCCAAGCCGCCCAAAAAGGCTACGGGTTTACTTCTGACTGCACTCGGACCCCAATCAATAGCTACAGCGAGCAAATCGACTGTGACATCGAGCTCTCGGTGGGCGAGAACGTTTTGACGACGAGCTTTTCCCACACCTATGCCGTGGAATTCGGGATAGAGCTGTACGCGGACGAGGACTACACCCACAAAACCACTTACTACGCGCCCGGCGACACGATTTATTACCGCGTGACGTCGCCCGCGCCCAGCGACACCAACGTGACCATCAACTACCCGGACGACCAGGAAAAAGAGAAGCAGGAAAAAAGCGGCACAGGCTTCGCGAACTTCGCTACGTTCGGAACCATTGACGTGGACGAGACCACGGGCGAGTGGGAAATATCGCTGGACAGCTCGGCCGACTCCATGAGCACAGCGTTTTACGTCCAGGAGTCCGTCGTCGACATCACCACGTACGACTCAAGCTGGATTCCCCAGGACACGTTCAACCGCGGCGAAGAAGTCAAGTACCGCATCGTCGTGTCGCCTTCCGCGAACGTTTACATGGACGTCACCGCCGGCGGGCAGGACAGGGACTACGACTGGTGGAGCGATGCCCCATCAACGCTGCACGAGTCCAGCTTTGTGGTGAGCTCGGTGGAGAGCTCGGGCACCGTTTTGACTTTGACGGCGATTGAGGACGGCTACTTCGGCGAGGCGTCGGTGAACATCACTGTTTTGTACGTGCCGTACGGCGCGTTCATTCCAGTGGACCTGGAGTACGAGCACGTTCCGTTTGACGCGTTCAAGACCTCGTGTGGGTACGAGGAGTGGTACGCCGGAACCACGACTAACAACAGCGGCGTGCCGTTCGACTGCGTGCCGACGGGCGACGCGGTGGTGCGCGTTGCGAACGAAGTCGAAGTGATTAGTGTTCCACACGTTTACGCAGACAAACTCCATATTCTTAGCTCGAGGTGTGACGATTGCTGAAAGTAATTAGTGTATTGTTATTGGCAGCCCTTTTGGTTGGCTGTACAAACACGGAGGAAGCCCCGGAGCCGACGGCAACGCTGGAGCCATTCGTGTCCCCCACGCCAGGGACATCAACAGCCACGGCAACACCAACAGCCACACCCGAGCCAACGCCAATTCCCATTCCAACTAAAACATTCACCACGCAGTACGAAGTCTGTGAAGACCTTACTGAAACATGGTACTGCCTCACCGACAACGGCCTTGTGACGTGCACGCTCACGGGCATCAACGCGCCGAGCTACACGCCCAGCGAAATCACAGTTACGTGCTTCAACTTCGACTCACTCGAAGAAACAGAAGAATTCGTTATACGTGTAGGTGATTCCCAATGAAATGGCTCTTTGTTTTTGTTATAGCACTGCTATTGGTGACTGTGACAGTCGAGGCACTGGGCACGGAAATAACGCTCAAAACCAGCTACGCCAGCGCCGACTCGCCCGGGGGCGGCCCAGGCGCGAAAAACGTGTGGCGGGACCGCGATGGATTCTACCACATTATTTTCCATGATGGCACGAACGACAAGCTCTACTATACTTACAGCACTTCAACCGAGCCGACGAGCGCGGCCCACTTCATTACGCCGGTAATCATCTTTAATAGCGCGGAGAGGGGCTCGATGTGGCTCGACGTCTCGAGTGGCATCATCCACCTCGCTTATGCCGAAGTAGACGCGAGCCCGAGGCTAGTCTACGCAAAATGCGACACTGACGTCGGGTGCACTAGTGGCTGGACCTCGGTCGGCACAATTTACAACGGCCAGACCTATGGCTTGGCGAGCATCGTGTACCAGCAGTACACCGACATGGTAACGCACTACATAACGCACTTCGTCTACGTAAAAGACACACTGCGGTACCGGGTTTACTACCGGGATTACGACACCGCTAGAATCTCGCCGTACTGGGGCACCGAGCAGATAGTCGACAACCTCCCGAGCGGCACCACGCAGCGCTACGTCCACCCCAGCATCGACAGGGACACCAGCGGAAGGATACACTTAGTCACCCGGACGTGGGTTGACGGCGGTGCACTCAGCACCAGAAAATGCTTGTACACCGCATCGACGGACGCCGGCCAGACCTGGAAAAACCTTGCCGGGTCAGTCGGGTACAACGACCTGCTCAGCAGCAACTACGTAGAAGCCTGCTCCATAAATGTCCCATCCCCCGCCAAAAGCTCGAGCTACCAAGTGCCACACGTCGCGATTGAAGGGGCCAGCAGCCACACCCAGTGGCACACGAAAGGAAGCGCGCTGACCGGAGGCACGTGGAGCACCCCATGGAGCTACTACACCAGCTATGCGAACTGGGGGAACCTAGGGAGCGACATCAACGGCAACACGTTTTATAGTTATTCTAGACGGAACGGCGTCGTCGGCTATGTCTACGCCAGGCAGCGAAACAACGCGGGGGCCTGGCAGACCCAAGACACACTACACGCCAGCGGCAACAGCGCGCACCAAGTGATGGAGGCGCACGCGCCGCTCTGCAGCCGGGGCGACATCGGCGTGCTCTACGGAGCCACGGGAACCAGCACCCTTTACTTCCGCACGATAGACGGCGCGTACAGCGAATGCAACACCCCGCCCACGCTCAGCAGTGTCACGGTCTCAACAGACCCAATCCAGGGTGGGGGCGAACAAACAGTGACTCCAAGCGGCCAAGGCGACGCGGACTCTGACCCGCTGAAGTTTGTATGCTGCATCGGAGAAGGAGCGTCATGCACGCCCACGACCGGGAACACCGTCTGTAATGAAGGGCAGACCACGTACTCATCCCCGTACTCGTCCATGACGTGCACGTACGACGCTACTGCCGGGGCAACCCAAAGTGAAGCCGCGTACTGCCGCACGTACGACGGCACTGAATACCACATGGAAGTTGGTGGCGCAAACGACGCTTATGACGTTGACTCAGACGCGCCAGTGACGACTGACAACGGGGTCGCCGACAACTGTTACGGTGGGGACTGGAGCTTAACTCTCTCACCGACCGACGCTGGTGCCGCAAGCGTTGACTGGACCAAGTACTGCGTCGACGATGTGTCCAACGACTGCACGCCAAGCACGACTGGGACTTCGGTGCCAACTGACTGTGGCGCCGGCAACGCGTGTGACGTCTACGTGCGCTACCAATCACAGGACACGGTCGGCAACCTTGAGAGCGTGAAGTCCAGTGGAAACATTAGCATCGACCGCGCGCCCCCGAACCCGTCAAGCATCACTGGCATAGTGCCAAGCGCGGGCCAGCTCGCCGTTACCGCGTCGCAGGTTACGGACGTTGGGTGCTGGGGCGACAACTGGTACTACTTTACTTGTGCATCCGGCGCGTGCAACGACCGGACATGGACACTGAACGACTGGACCCACACCGACGTGGGGCTCGCCCCAGCAACGGAATTCTGTTACACCATTACAGTGAGAGACGGCGCGACCAACACAGGCAGCGCGTCTTCACAAGTGTGTGGCATCACGCCCGGGAACCAGCCAACGAGCATGTCGGCGACTGCGTCCATAGCCGCGCCGCTTAACTCGGAAAGAGGCAACGTTGACTTGTCGTGGAGCGCGAACAGCAACCCCGGCGGAACTATATACTCAATAGAGCGCGACCAGGCCTGGATTGCAAACACGACGAGCACGACGTATACTGACACGGCCGGCAGCGACAACACGGAGTACTGCTACCGCGTGCGCGCGGCGCACCCGAGTGGCTCATACGGAAGCTACAGCACGGAAGAGTGCGCGATGACCGCTGACCGCACTTCCCCCGCGACGCCCAGTCTGACTGCGGCCGCGGACAACGTGCTGAACCAAGTAAACTTGAGTTGGGACCAGGGCGACGACAACTTGGTCGGCTACTGGCCGTTCGAGGAAGGCAGTGGCTCATCAACTGATGACTGGAGCCCGGCCGGCGGCGACGGCACGCTGCAGGGCCCGGACTGGATTAGTGGGCAATACGGGCGGGCGCTGGACTTCGTGCTCGCAAACACGGATTACGTTGACGTGCCTTCGGGGGCGTTGCTGGACCTAAGCGCCGGGACCAACAGCTTCACAATAGTCGGGTGGATAAATCCGGACCTGTCGCAAGACGTTGGGCCGATTATTTCCACGAGGGACGTGATAAACGGCGTGGTGACCAAGGGCTACGGATTCGAGACCAACATAAACACCGCGAACGGCATGAAGGTGAACAGCCTACGGCTGGTGCTCGGCACTCCAGCGTGGAAGTGGAACGTGTGGGGCTCGGAAACAAACAGCCTCGTGCCGGGGTCGTGGCAGCACGTCGCGGTTGTGGTGACCGGCACTAATACGGCGTCGAAGACAGTGCAGTTCTACATCGACGGCGTCGAGTCCAATACATATTACTGGACAGCAAGCACAGAAACAGATGTATTGCTTTGGGGTGACAATCCGTTGTCGAACCGCATCGGCGGGTACTATCCCGCGACTTACCCACCGTATGGCGTCGGCTACTTCGACGGAAGCATTGACGAGTTAAGGGTTTATGCCGGCAAAGCGTTCACGCAAGAAGAAATATTCAACGACATGGAGTCAGGGCTAATCACGCACGGCGTGCACAGGGGCGCGACTTCCTGGGAGTACGGGCCGGCCGACGGGCTAGCCGACAACTTCAGCGACGGAGACTACACAAATGACCCCACGTGGACCGTGCCCGTTGGCACCTGGGCCGTGAGCTCGGAAAAACTGACACAATCATTCACGGGCGGCGGCTGGACAAAGATAACCGCCGGGAGCTCCAGTTGGGACGACTACGTGTTTTCTGTCAAAGTAAAGCCAACCACCATCACTGAGACGTATCCAAACGTTGGTCTCATGTTGAGGGCGCAGAACTCTAACACGTACTACGGTATCTTCCACCACCAAGACGACAACACGTGGAGAGTTTATGACTACCAAGATGCCGCGTACATATTCACGTCAAGCGCAATGAGCCTAGCCATGAACGAATGGCACGAGCTGAAGGCAAAAGTAGTGGGAGACAACCTCAAGTTCTATGTCGACGGAGTGCTGGTCGCGGACCTAACGGACAGCACAATGTCCACAGGGTACATCGGCCTGCTGACGCTGTACACCGCCGCAGAATTTGACGACATCAAAGTAACACCGCTCATCGCTGACGACGAGTACGGGGACAGCGGCGCGGCAGATACCACTGCACCGAACAACGGCGCGACGCCCACGATTGACCAAATCGCGATTAACAGCATGCGCGTGAACTGGGGCACGTCCGCGGACAACGGCAACACCTGGTACCACTACATCACGGCCTTCGACGACGAAGGCAACGAAGACAACATTTTCCACGACGGGGGATGCGAGAAGGGCACGAACCCATGCTACTTCAAGGCTGGGAGCCTCGTCAGCAGCGGGTACACAGTGGACAGCTCTGTCGCGTACACTGGTGGATACTCTGTCCGGCAGGACACCTCCTCAAGCACCAAGTACTTCGGCTCGGACTTCATCATAGGCACTGACATTGAGCCGAACACAGACTACATCGCAGAGTGCATGGTGAAGACTGCTTTGTCCGCGGGATACGCGAGGATATACCCAGAGCACCAGTTTACGACCCTGCACTTCAACAGTGTGAGCGGCACAACAGACTGGACGAGGATACACACGTCATTCACCTCCGGTGCCTCGGGCGACGTGCGCCTCCTCCGGTACACAATGGGGACCGCCACCGGCCAAACGTGGTGGGACGACTGCACGCTCCACAAGCTCACTGAGACCACAGTTACTACCGGCGTTGGCTCGGACGACTATTATGTCTACAACACAGTCGGCAGCGGCGATGGTGGGACGAACAGTAGTTGGCAGGCGACCCCCTACACCGACACCAGTCTGTCGGCTAACACTCAATACTGTTACAAGGTCCGCGCAAGAGACAATGCGGGAACGCCGAATGTCGGCGACTTCGGCTCGCAGACGTGCAAATGGACCCTCCCGGAAGACCCTGACGCCATCTGCACGTCCGGCCACGTGGCTGGCACATGGAGCAGCAACAACGACCCCTCCTTCACCATCGACGGCGATGCAAACGCGTACCACTACGATTGGAACGGCGCGTCAAGCGACACGATTACCACCGGTGACTCGACAATCACAAGCCCACACACGTTCACGGACACCGCGGACGGCACTTGGTACCTGCACCTCATAAGCGCGAACCCAGACGGCGCAGTCAACCCCGGGGGCACGCAAACATTCTCGGTCGGCGGGTGGAAGATAGACGCCACTGCGCCGACATCAGTCAGCACAAGCGGGGGCACGGCGGGCTGGCAGAACACCGCCGCAAGCGCGGGCGTCTCGTGCAGCGACGCGACCAGCGGGTGCGACACAAGCACTTATAGAGTATACAACCGCGGGAGCGCGGGGGCGTGTGACACCAACTACGCAACTTACACGCAAACAGTGCCGTACTCCGTCACGAGCCAGCAGTGGATATGCGCCGCGGCAAAAGACAACGCGGGCAACGTAAAGTACCAAGGCACCGCAACCGAGTTCCAGGTCGACATGCTTGACCCCACCACGAGCGACAACGCGGACACGGTGACGTGCCACAACATCGACCAAACAGTGACGCTGACTCCAGGAGACACCGGCGGGTCAGGGCTCGCGGACACTGATTACTGCGTTGACACCGGGAACTCTTGCACCCCGACCACAAGTGGCACAAGCGCGAGCGTCACGTGCGCCGACGGCGGCTATTGCCAGCAGTACGTGAGGTACTTCTCTACTGACACAGCGGGCAACACCGAGACAGTGAACTCCGTGGGCACCATAAAAATCGACAAGGCTCCGCCGAGCACGCCGAGCATCACCGTGATAACGCCCGGCAGCCAGCAAATTGCGCTCACGTCAAGCGTTGTGAGTGACGTTGGCTGTGAAGGCGGAGTACAGTACTACTTTGACTGCGTGTCCGGTGCTTGTAACGACCGGACCTGGGCGTCCGGGAACACTTACACCGACACTGGCTTGGCCGATAATACTTACTACTGCTACAAAGTCAAGGCAAAAGACGCGAACAACAAAGAGACTGTGCTGTCCGCCCAACAATGCGCGTGGACCACCACTCCCGCGCCGACGCTGGACTCCGTGACTGCGGAGGAGGACGGCCTGCTAGTCGCACAGAAGGACAGCCTTCTTATTGACTGGACAGGCAACGGCGCCACTTCGTACGACCTCGAGAGGACGACAGACACCACGACCGTTTACTCAGGCGGCAACACGGACTACACAGACCTAAACCTCGACGACAACAGCGAGTACTGCTACCACGTGCGGGGCGTTGACGGCGGAGGCACGCCAGGCAGCTGGTCAAGCACAGTGTGCGGGATTAATGCCGACCGCACCGGGCCCACGAGCCCGGTCTACAACGCGACCGGAACACAGGGCAATCCGGCGACTGACTGCGTGCACATTCTTGAAGAAAGGGGAGCGGTGGCGAGCGGCGTGTACTGGATTGACCCACTGCAGGACGGCGGGGGATTCGAAGTATACTGTGACATGCTTACTGACGGCGGCGGCTGGACGCTCGTGGACAACGACGCGGTCAACGCAGAAGTATTCCTTTCCCGTGAGCCAATAGCGAACACCGACCCCGGAATAACAGCTGGCAAGTATTTGCAGGAGTGGGCGTGGGGCCCACAGCCAAGGCTCATGGTCAAGAGCTCAGTGTACAATGGAGACTTGAACTGGGTTACGTTGATTCCGTTGACTGCGTTTGCCAACGAGTACCCGACCGTGACCACTCAGCCGACCAGCGAGCCAGACGCGTGGGCGGCGGACAAGCTGAACGGCAACATGTGGAACGACGGCGGCTCCTGGATTTACTCCGGGTCAGGAAGGTTTGGCTCGGTGTGGATTGGGAACGGCGGCGCGCCCACCGCAGCGTGCAACTACGCAAGCACGAAAGTGAGTGGGCTCGGCACGTACGCCAACGGTGACGTCTCGACGTGCTCTACTTGGGTGCGGCCGCGTGACCCACCAGTGCCCGCGAACAGTGTTTCGTTCGAGTGGACCCAGGGCGACTCGAACCTAGTGCTTTACATGCCGTTCGAGGAAGGCACTGGAGCGGCGACGGACGACTGGAGTTCCAGCGAAAACGACGGCACGAAGATTGGGACCTGGACAACAGGGAATACAGACACATACACTGGAGGCGCACTGAACTTTGGCGGCAGTAGCGAGTATGTAAATATTCCGTACGACGCGAGCCTTGCACCCGACCAGCTGACGGTCATGGCGTGGTTCAACGCGGACGCCTTTGTCAACAACCAGAGAATAGTCTCGAAGACAGAGGGTGGCGGATACCAGTTAAGCATTAACGAAGCGGCCTGCCCCGGAGAAGTATGCATGCTCGTCCATACTGGGAGCTATCACGTTGTCAGCTACGCACATTCAAACTTGAACACTGGCCAATGGCATCACATGACAGGAACATACGACGGCAGTACCGCGAAGCTGTACATAGACGGCGTTGAAGTAGACTCCAACTCAAACCCCAGCGGCAACATTGTGTACAACGCGAACAACCCCTTGTGCGTCGGGGCTGAAGCCACTTCAAACAGCTGCGGCGGCGGGTACCAATTCCTTGGAGAAGTCGACGAAGTCCGCGTGTACGACACGGCACTCACGCAGCGCGAGATAATCGATGCGATGCAGTCGGGTGTAATAGGCCACGGAGTGCTGCGGGCCGACAACAATGCAGGAGGCGCCACGTACACGCCTGTCGGCGGGCTGATTAGCGCCACCAGCGGCACACTCGCGCCAGAAGACTATGTTCAAGACTTCTGGCTGGAGTTCGACTCCATGGAAGACGTGAGCGGCGGCGAGGCGTGGGAAGTGCAGTTCAAGGACGGTGGCGCCTTTGAGTACATTGTCGACAGGACATCGCTCACCAATGTGCGGCTGCAGAACACTGCTTGCGGCGGCACGCAGCAATCATTCACCGCGCCAATCGGCCAAGGAGTGTGGGAAAACATAGACATAATCAAGCACGGCGCCGACATTATGATTTATCAGGACAACGTATTCGTCGGCGAGACGACCCTCCAGTCCTGCAACGACCCATTCGACACAATCACAATCAGCGGCGAAGGAATGAAGAACATCAGGCTCGTGCCGTTCAACTACGACAACGAGATTACCGACACGGTTGCAAAGGACGAGACCGGGCCCAACACGCCAAGCGCGCCGACTGTCACGGCGGTGTCAACCAGCAGCCTGAGTGTTGATTGGACTGAGGTCACGGACAACGGCGACGACTGGTTCCACGTTGTTACTGCATGGGACGACAACGGGAACGACGACAACATACTCAACAACTGGCCCAGCATCAAGGAGTACTACGGGCTTGCGGGATATCCCTTCTGGAGCGACGCCACGCTCCGCAGCAGCGGGCGCGTTGAGCCCGGTGAAAGGATAATGATACAGTTCTACGAAAAGCTCCACCCCCTCTCGGCCGCGGACAGTGACTGGGTGAGCTGCTACATATATGAAACCGGGCCATGGGCAAACTCGTGCAGCGACTCAAGCGCCGCCACAACATGGGACTGGGGACAGTGCAACCGCATCGTGGGCACTGGCGGCACGGACTACGTGGTCGGCTGCTACCACGGGCCCAACAACGAGCACACCGCAGACGGCGCATATGTGCGGGACCTACGGCTCCGCAAAGTCCACGAGGAAACCGTCATCACAAACACAAAAGACTACTACGTCGCCGGGACGAGCCTGAACGCGTGGTACACGAGCGGCGCGCAGGCCGCGGGCAGCCTCTCGAGCAACACGCAGTACTGTTACACTGTCAAGGCGCGGGACAACGGGCTCAACGAGGGAACGGCGAGCGGCTCCGGGTGCAAGTACACCTTGCCGGTCGACCCGACGTTCTCGGTGAGCCACACCGCGAGCCAATGGAGCGCGGACGACACCGTGGAATTCACGGTCAGCAACTCGGACGGCGCTACTTACTACTACGTTTGGGACCAGAACCCGGGGACAAACCCAACCGGTGGGACCACGTGGGACGGGACACTGCTCACCAAGACCGCGACTGCGGACGGCAACAACTGGTACCTCCACGTTGTGGCGGAAAACCCGGACAACGCCCAAAACCCGAATGGCGCAGAGCACCTCGGGCCGTACTTCATTGACACGACCGGGCCGTCGAGTGTTAGTACAACTGGCGCCCCGGCGGGATGGCAGAACACTGACGCCAGTGCGAGTGTTTCGTGCAGCGACGCGAGCAGCTTGTGCGACTCGGCGACTTACAGGGTTTACAACCGCGGGTCGGCGGGGGCGTGCTCGACGACGTACGGCGACTACACGCAGACAGTGGCGTATTCAGTAACAAGCCAGCAATGGATTTGCGCGGCCGCGAAGGACAACGTGGGCAACACCGCGTACCAGGCGACTGCCACGGAATTCATGGTCGACAAGACCGCGCCCGGCGCGCCTGCATTGACAGTGGTGCAGTACACCAGCGCGACGTGCCCAACGTTCCAGTGGGACGAGGCAGTCGACACCGGTGGCTCAGGAATAAAGGACTACGAGCTTGAGGTCGCGAGGGACAATAATACTTGGGTGACAGACCCGGTGGGGCTTGACAACGACGGGTTCGACACCGGGTGGATTGCGCAGGCGACGTACTGCAATGGTGTCTCGTGCTCGTACACCCCAAGCACAACACACGAGTGCTCAGCAGGCATGTACGGCGGGGGGACTGCTTGCTTATGCCAGGGCGCATGGTACTGGAGAGTGAGGGCAAGGGACGCGTCACAAAACGAGGGGCCTTGGGCAGAAGAAGAGTGATACAATGGCTAAGAAGAAAAAGATCAAGGTCGACCCCAAAGTTTGGTGGGTGGTCGGAGGAATAATAGTGGTTGCAGTCATAGCAGCGGCATTCCTCATGGCCAGCGACCAGGGAATAATCAAGCCAATCACGATTCCGGGGCTGCCCGCGGGCCCGGAGCAGCCAATAAAGCTGTGCGACTACAACGGCGTCTGTGACGGCGTGGAGACGCGCGAGTCGTGCCCCGAGGACTGCATCGAGCCGCAAGCGCTTTCAGTGGAACGGGACGAAGAGTCCCCTGTGACTGACTCGACGCCAACAGTCGAGATACTCATGGAAAGCGGGACCGGCGTCGCGTCTTGTGGGACGGGCACAAACGACGCCACGCAGTGGGAATGCGTTGTGGAGGAGCCGGGCGCAATCAGCACAATGGTGCGGTGCACGCTACTGAATTATCATTTTGACGGCAAGTACATGCTTGCCTTGCGGTGCAAGGACAACAACGGCGCTGACTTGCCCATGCAGCTCATTGACGACACAACGGTTTGTGCGGACCCCGTAACCGGATGCGGGAGGTGGCTCTAAATGAAGTACGCCGCATTGTTCGCGCTGCTTTTGATGGTCAGCACAGCCTTTGGCTTATTGATAGTTGACTGGAGCCCGCCGGACGGGACCATAACGCTGTACGACACATGGAACCAAGATGTTAGCTACGGCAGGGGATGCAACAGCCCAATTTGTGATAACTACCCCCCGGGCGTGGACGGGCAGGTCACCGTGAACTTCACGAACGTGACTGATGCATACGAAGGGCAAGCAGTCGCCGTGGCCGGACTGGAGAATTGTTGGATAACCGACTGTGAATTGCTGGACAAGACCGGCTGCCCGGCGTGCCCGTACGTGAGCTGCGAGGCGTATAGCCCGGACAACGCATTCTTTAACTACGGCGACCCCGTGGACGGGTCAAGCGTCGACTGGACCACCATTGAGGGCACCGGCGACCAATACGACACCCACTTGGCACACGAGCTTTGGACCGAGGGGCCCGGCACCGACTGGTCGCCATCATGGCCCACACTCCTCCCGCAACCGAACGAAGGCGTTAGGACGATTAAAGCAATTTGCGCAGACAAGGCGGGCAACATTGCCATCCAAATGCAAGACGACATTTATGGTGACTTTGTGGACCCATACGCCACGATTAGTTACAGCGGCGGATACCAATCAAGCACCAGCATAAGCATCACACAGACTGCCTCGGACCAAGGCAGGAGCCCACCACCGGACCCAATAACACATGACACGCAACGGGACCGCGCCGTGATGGCGGACGGAGTGCTGGGAGCGTGGGAAGGCTGGTCCACCATTGACACCAGCGGCACGAACTTCAATTGGGACGGGCCGGACTGCTACGGAGTCAAGCTCAGGTACCGCAGCCACGACGTTGCGGACAGGTATAGTGATTGGGAAGACCCAAGTATTACAGTATATATAGATACTAACACCCCTGGTGCAGTTGGGTCGCTCACCTCGACCTCGCACCCCCTTGGCACCACTGCGTACGCGAACCAGACCGCGACATTCACGTGGAGCGACCCGCAGCCGTGCAGCGGGACGCAGTACTACGCGACCGCGGTGACGCAGAGCTCGTCGCACTCGTGGACTGGGACCGAGCCGACGTCGGCCGGCACGAGCAACGTGACGACCGGGTTGGCCGAAGGGACTTGGTACTTCCACATCCGGTCGCGGAACAACGCTGGCACGTGGGGGACCGCGGACTCGTTCATGATTAACGTTGACTTGGGGGCGCCGACGCCGAACCCCGCGACGGTTGCGAGTGTGGTCGTGGACTCGGACACACAGGTGACTGTCACCGCGACCACGGCGACTGATGCGTTCGCCCCGATTTATTACCGCGCGAACGAGACGACTGGAAACAGCGGCGGCACGAACTTCACGTGGCAGACAGGCACGTCGTTTGTTGACGGCGGGCTCGCAATAAGCACGCAGTACTGTTACATTGTCCAGTACAAGGACAAGTGGGACAACGAGGGCGCGTGGACCACGACACCAGTGTGTGACTACAGCAATGCAGCGGTGCCCGGGGCGCCGACAGTGACTCTCTTGCCAGAGAGCAGCCCATTGAACAGCGGGCTCACGATGGCGAACATCGTTATCGACGAGAACGGGAACCCGGCCACAGTGCTCTACAACATAAAAGACGTGGCCACCGGACTCCACGTACAGGCGGACGGAACGCTTGGAGCCAGCGCAGCATGGATGAGTTATGTAAACTGGGGCGGCTCGAGCGGGATTGACGTAACGCTCGAGGACGATTTTGTGTACTCATTCGCTGTAAAGGCGAATGGGGGCGGAGGGGACTTCAGTGCTTACGGACCGGCGATTACTGTGACAGCATTGGACAGAACCGGACCGTCGCCAGTGGACTTGACCGCGACAGCGGACATCGCAAACAACCGTGTCAACTTGACGTGGCCGTGGGCAAGCGATGAGATAGCACCGGATATTGACTCCGGATTGGTTGGGCACTGGGAGCTGGAGGACAACACGCTTGACAGCTCAGGCAACGGGCACGATGGAACCAACCCACTGGGCATTTCATGGGTGGACGGGATACAGGGACAGGCGGGCCACTTCGTAAACGGCCGGACGGCGACGGACATAACCACTAACTACTTGCCCTTGACGGTGAGTTTTTGGGTCAAGGAAGACGCAAACACATGGGAGTCCTCCGCCGCAATCGGAAAGCGCGACGGGTCTAGCGGGTGGATGTTTTACCGCAATCCCACGTGGGGAGACGGCAACCTTGGGCTCTTGACCTATTACGTAAACACTGACCCCATCACCACAAGCTACATCAACTACGTTTATGGGCTCAACGACGGCAATTGGCACCACATCGCGTTCACCATTGAGAACGGCGTGACGACGACTTACAAGGATGGCGTGCTGAACGAGCGGTACGTCATGCCTAACTTCGACTACTGGCTCAACAACTCCCAGGGCATAAGTCTTGGCTCCGAAAAGGCGGGTAGTGCGAGCTGGAACTTCGACGGGTACTTGGACGACATGCGCGTGTACGACCGCTTGCTCACGGAAGACGAAATAAAGGCTTTGACACTCGTGGGGCAGTGGCACTTCGATGAAGGCACTGGCACGGACGCGTTCGACGCGAGTGGGTTCGGAAACGATGGGACGATAACTGGAGCCACGTGGGCTGACGGCGTGCACGGCAGCGCGCTTGACTTTGACGGGGCTGGCGACTACATCGACGCTGGCACCGGGAACGGCTTTAAGATGGAGGACGGCGCCTTCACGTTTGAGGCAATGGTCAAAAGCGATGGGGGGATTGAAGCTTCTCCAGTCATTATGCAAAGAATGTATAACGGAGACTGCGGCGGCTCATCCAATAGCGATGCCATGCGGCTTGGGACCACCCACACAGCCGGCTCTGGCAACCCCGAGTACCCACTGTTCTGGGTCAGGGACAAAAACGGCAACTCGGCGACCGCCACCTCAACCGTCGACATAAACGACGGCAAGTGGCACCACGTGGCAGGCGTGAGGACTTCTTCAACAATATACATTTACGTTGATGGAGTTGAGACAGGCACTGCCTCCGCAAGCAGCATCGGGGAGATCTGCCCAACAAACCCGTTTGTAATCGGCAGGCACAGCAGCTCAGCCCAGCGCTTCAACGGAAAAATTGATGAGGCACGCGTGTGGCGCAGGGCGTTGACAGCGTCGGAGCTGCAGTCGCGCGCTTGGTACATGCCGTTCAGGTCTGCGATGCTTGAAGCGAACTATGATGCAATCAAGGGCGCGGCCGACGACTTCAGTGACGGGGATTACACGAGCAATCCTGTGTGGACGCCGGGCATCGGTGGGAGCACATGGGGCGTCGAGAATGGGCAAGTGTTTACACAAAGCACGACCGCCTCTGAAAGCTCGCTCACGCTCACAGAAAACATCGCGGCGGGCGAGCCGTTCGTGATGACCGTGGACAAGGTCACTGACTGGGCTGAAACCGGAATCCATGGCGGAGGACATTACATACGGCAATACACCGCAGGCAATTACCAAGTCTCGGGAGTGACCATACCCCACGCCTATGCCCAGCACTGGCGGCTAGAGTTCGACGGCACGACGTACAGGTTCTACTTGAACGACGAATTAATCCGCGAGTGGGCAGGCAGCAGTAACGGAATATTCGACCTTTATGACGACAGGAACGCTGCGAGTGGCAAAGTGTACTACGACAACGTCAAGGTTTATTCGCTGCAGGGCAACAGCTACGAGGACACTGACGCAAGCGACACCGAAGCGCCCGACACGCCAGGCGCGCCGACGCTCACCGCGTACAGCACTTCCATACTAGGAGTCGCGTGGACAGGTGTGAGTGACACCGGCAACGACTGGTTCCACTTTGTCAAGGCGTTTGACACAACTGGGAACGAAGACAATTACCACCCGAGCAACGGGCTGGTCAGCTACTGGCCGCTCGGCGACGGGAGCACGGGCAGCGCAGACGGCGCGGTGACGCTGAACCGCGAGAGCACGGACCACGGAACTGTGTACGGCGCGACGTGGGTCGATGGCGAGTACGGTAGTGCATTGGACTTCGACGGCGCCGACGACTACGTCACCATCGCCAACACGCACGCATTCGCGAACGACGACTTTAGTTATACCTTGTGGTTCAAGGCGGACACGCCGCAGGACAACTGGCAGGGCATTATGCTCCAGAACAACTACCACACCGGCGCGCCGAACACGTTCTTCGTAGCCGCAATCAGGGGCACGAACGACCCGCCGAACCAGGACAAGGTGCAGGTGTACGACAGGTACAACGGCATCAACGTCGCCGACTACTCGGACGGGCTTTACACCGACGGCGAGTGGCACCACTTGGCGGTCACTTATGACCGTGACGGCATGAGGCGGTTCTACATAGACGGCGCGTTCCAAAAAGAGACAGACATAAGCCCGCACATCGCCATCGCGTTCCAGACCGCGCCGCTGCAATTGGGGCGGGACCTCACTGGCGCACAAGGCGGAACCACCGGTGGAGTATACGCGTACGATGGCTCGCTCGACGAGATATTGATGTACAGCCGCGTCTTAACACCTGAAGAAGTCGCGGGCATCTACCACCGCGGCTTGATACAGCAAAGCACGGTCACGACCGGGATTAATGACTACTACGTGAACGGCACCTCACTGGACCAGTGGTACACCACATCACCGCAGAACGCGACCAGCCTCGGTACGAACACGCGGCACTGCTACAACATAACGGCGAGGGACAACGCGCTTAACGTCGGCAACGTGGGCGGCACGCAGTGCAACTACACGCTCGCGGTCAAGCCAAGCATCCTGGCTGGGTCCATGGTCTGCGACGGCAACACCAGCAGCGGGTACAAGTGTGACGTTCCCTTCAGTATGGGCGACAACCCGCTTTATACAGAGTATTATATAACCGCGACGAGCACCGACGGCGGAACAGGATTCACGGACTCTGGGTGGATTACGGTAAGGGAGACCTATGTTGATACGGGCCTCGACCCGCACAAGACGTACTGCTACAAAATCAACGCGAGAAACGGCGACGGAACACTCACCGGCCAGTACACCCAGGTGTGCAAGACCGTAGCCAACAACGTGCCAACGCTGGGGAGCGCGACCGGCAACACGGATCCAATCAAGGGTACGGCCCAGCAGACGCTTACAATCGGCGGGGTTGACGACCTGGACCAGGAATTGCTATACATCCACTGCTGTACGGACGAGGCCAACACGTGCACGCCAACTAACATCAACGACGTGTGCAGCAGCAACGATGCCCATCCATACTCGTCGCTGTCTTGCTCGTATGCCACTGGTGGCGTGACGACTCGGACCGAATACGTGCGGTGCGTCACAAACGACACTCATGACGTTTCCACGCCGGTGACGAGCGACTCTTACCTCGTTGACTCGGTTGCGCCGACGACGACGGACAACCACAGCGCTGGCAGCTGCAACGCCGTCGACCAAGTCGTGAGCCTTTCTGCTGGCGACGATGTTGGAGGAGTCGGCGTGGACTCGACGCTGTACTGCGTGGACACGGCAAACACTTGCAACCCTGTGACAAGCTATTCGGCTCCGGTGACAGTGACTTGCTCGGCAGGCACCGCGTGCACCAAGTACTTGAGGTACAACTCAAGTGACGTGGTGGACAACCAGGAAACGGTCAACAGCGCTGCCGTCCAAATCGACAAGTCCAATCCAGACGACGGCGTGATAGCGAACATTGTGTCGCTCGGCACGGACAGCCTTAGGGTCACGGCCACCGCGGGCACAGACGACGGGTGCGGAAACTCGAGCCTGCAGTACTACTTCACCTGCCAATCCGGCGCGTGCAACGATGGCACGTGGCAAAGCGGATTGGTTTATGACGACAGTGGGCTGTCGCCGGCGACTGAGTATTGTTACAGTGTCAAGGTCCGGGACGACGCCGGCAACGAAGGCGCGGACTCCGCGGACACGTGTGCGTACACCGACGCGAGCGTGCCGACGATGGACTCCATCACGGCAGAGGGCACGCCGCTTAACTCTGGAATCGGGCGAGTGGAAGTCAACTGGAGTGGCAACCCAGCCGGAACTGACTACGAAGTGCAGCGCGACAAGTTCTTGACGAGGTACAGCGGAACAAACACGGCTTATACTGACACTGGACTGGACAACACATGGTACTGCTACCGCGTGCGGGCCCAGCCGTCGGGAGGCTCGTGGAGCGGCTGGAGCAACGAATTGTGCACGGTTACTTTGGACAGGACTGGGCCGTCGCCGCCGAACTTGACTGCGACGCCGGACAACGTGAACAACCGCGTTGACTTGGACTGGACGTGGGCGAACGACGAAATCGCGCCGGACATTGACAGCGGAATGGTCGGGCACTGGAGGTTCGAGGAGGGCAGCGGCATAGCGACATATGACTCATCAGGAAGCAACATCGATGGGACTATAGTCGGCACCCCACAATGGGTTACAGGCCTAGCAGGCAACGCAGTCCAGCTGGACAACAGCTACATCAATCTCGGGGACGCTCCAACACTAGACATAGCTACTGAACTCACTTTATCCATGTGGGTGAAGCCAGATGCGTTTGTTGTGGACAAGTTCCTGTTCGGCGGCTCATGGAGTTACCACGGCTATTCCCTGCGCTTCGATGATGCCGATAACTCGCAGCTGGAATGGTATGTTGGTGACGGAAGCGCGTATCATTTCTTCACCTACCCCCACGGCATGGTAACAGGAAAGTGGTACAATATCGTATGCACTTATGACGGAACCGAAGGCAAGGTGTTCGTGAACGGGAACCTGATTGGCTCAAGAATCGAGCCGTTCATACCGGACGGCGCGTACATACAGGACCACGTGATTGGCACGGACGGAAGCAAGGCAAAACACTTCACTGGAACCATGGACGACGTTCGCGTGTACAACCGCGCGCTCACCGACGAAGAGGTGAAGTGGCTGACTCTCGTCGGCCAATGGCACTTCGATGAAGGCACTGGCACGGACGCGTTCGACGCGACTGGGTTCGGAAACGACGGATCGTTTGTTGGTGACCCCGCGTGGACTGATGGCGTGCACAACACGGCGCTTGAGTTCGACGGAAGCAACTACGTCAGCGCTGGAAGCAGCGAAGCCTTGAACCCGAGACAGCAGGGGTGGACCGCAGAAATGATGGTCAAGTCAACCCAGAAGAGCGGGGGCAACGGCGGCTACATACGTGTCATGGGAAGGTACGAAGCAGGAGACTACTGGCTGCTCAGGACCCACACGAGCAGTGGTGACTACCCTGTGTTCCAGATAACTGATGGGAGTAACTCTGCCGGTGTCGCGGGCACTACAACCGTCACCGACGGCGTGTGGCACCACCTAGCGTTTGTGTATGACTACGACGACTCAAGGACATACATCTACATAGACGGAGTTGAAGACGCGGCCAACGATTGGACTGGAACCTCAATGGGGGACATCAACCCAAGCACTGCCCTCCAAATTGGTCAATCACAAGCAGCCAATGAAGGATACAGCGGCAAAATCGACGAAGTCCGCGTGTGGAGAAGGGCATTGACCGCGGCAGAGATACAGGCACGGGCGAAGTACGGGCTGTATCGGGCTGCGGCGCTTGACGGGGCATACGAGCCAGTTGACGGGCTGTGGGATGACTTCGATGGCGCGGCTGTGGACACGGCTACGTGGACCGAACTAACTACCAACGACGCATCCATAACAGTGTCCAACAGCGAAGTAACACTCGACGACAATACGGGGATAGCCCACCTAACCACACAAGAAAACTTTGGGGTGTATGGAACACTTGAGTTCGACCTCAAGGCAAACACTCCCGAGCCGGGGTCCACTTGGTACAGAATAGCCAAAGTCCCAAACACGTTCTATGTCGACGCCGGCAACATTTTCTCTATATGGATGACCGGTGGAGTTCAGCTTGGCATAGTAAACGACTACGAATTCCATAACTGGAAGTTCACTTTGGACGGGACGCACATACGGGTTGTCTACGACGGCAACGTGATATACACGGCGGACCAGGCCAGCAGCCTGGGGACCATCCGCTTGGGCAACGACTTCAGTACCGAACACGGGAACATGGTGTTCAAAAACGTTAAGTTCACGCCGCTGATTAGCACGAACACATACCAAGACACTGGCGCGAGCGACACGGCAGGGCCGAACACTCCTGCAGCGCCGACTGTATTGCCCATCAACAGCACCGCAATGCAGGCCTCGTGGAGTGGAGTGGGAGACGTCGGCACCGGGTGGTGGCACTACGTCAAGGCGTTTGACTCGGAAGGCAACGAAGACAATTATCACGACAGCAGCGAGCTCATTGGCTACTGGCCGTTCAGTGAAGGCAGCACGGGAAGCGCGGACGGAGTGACGACGTATGACTCCGTTGGCACCAACGAGGGCACGGTAAGCGGTGCGGCGTGGGCAACAGGCGCTTACGGCACAGCACTTGATTTCACTGGCGGAAACACAGACAAAGTAGCACTGGCCACTCCCCTCACCCAAACAGTGTGGAGCACGACCTTCTGGGCGCGGCAAGACGCCGGGGCAGACATCAAGGGAATGATAATGGGCGACACCAGCAACACAATCAGCTTCATATGGTTCTGGGAAGGCAGCTACTTCAGGTTCAGGTCCAACAGTGGCACTCTCGACTGGCCAGAGCTGACCGACTTCACGACGATGGCCCATTATGCACTCGTGAGCGACGGCGTTAGTGTAACGCTGTACAAGAACGGCGTGCAAGTCGGCAGCCCCCAGACGCCGGCATCAACAGAATTCACGGTAAATGCGATTGGACAGGGGTACAACAACATTGACTATTCGTTTGACGGCGTGATTGACGAAGTGATGGTATACGACCGCGTGCTCACCGACGATGAAGTGGTAAGCAACTACAAGCGTGGCGCGGCCAAGTTCTCGACAGTTGTTACTGGCCTGCAGGACTATTACGTCAACGAGACCACTGGCAACGGCACCGGCGGGGCGGCGGCAGTGGCGGCGTACAACGACACCAGCCTGACGCCGAACGGATACGCGTGCTACGAAGTGCGGGCAAGGGACAACGCCAACAACTGGGGATTGTTCTCGAGCCCGACGTGCAACTACACGCTCGCGGTGACACCCGGGGCAAGCGTCACGTGCAGCCGAAACCCAGACCACTGCAACGTCACGATTTCACCGAACGGCAACGCGGCGGGCACAGAATACAACGTCAACAACACCCAGGGCGGAACCGACAGCGGGTGGATAACCGCGTCGTACTACGACGACACCAGCGTAAGCGGCCAACAAATGTGCTACAAGGTCAGGGCCCGCAACGCCAACGGAATCGAGACCAACGAGTCCACCGAAGTGTGCGACAACATGCCCAACACCGCGCCGACCACGCCAGTGCTTGTGTCACCGACCAACGGCGCGATTGTCTCGACGCTGACGCCGACGCTTGATTGGCAGGACAGCAGTGACAACGAAAACGACAGCATTAACTACGAAGTGTTGCTGTGGGGCGACACGCCACCAAGCTTCACGATAACCAACTTCAACAACGGCGCGAAGACCAACACCACGACCGACGCGGACAGGTACGGCCAGGGCAGTGGGCTGGAGCTGGACATGCCTTACGCGGCCAAGGACGCGAACCTCGTGTCGTACTGGAGGATGGAAGGCGACGCGGTGGACGAGGCCGGGCCAAACCACGGCACAATCACTGAAGCCACGCCAGACGCCGGAAAGTTCGGCAGTGGCCTGCACTTCGACGGGTCAAACGACAAGGTGACCATACAGAATGACCCCTCGCTGAACCCGGCGCAGATAACAGTCGCGAGCTGGTTCAACCCGGACGTTGGAGGCATAGGAGAGCAAAAAACATTGCTGATGAAGGCCTTCACGTCACACACCACGCCGCACTACCAGTACACGCTTACAATCATAGACAAGGTGGACTACGAAAAGAAGCTTGCGTTTTACGCGGCGGTTGGAGGGGTGCTTTACGACACGGGAGCGGGGTCACTCAACTACGACTACGGCGAATGGCACCTCGCAACCGGCACGTACGACGGCGGAACCATGCGCCTGTACCTGGATGACCAAGAAGTGGCATTCAGCGATGCGCCCAGTGGACCACTGAACTCGTTCGACACAGAACTAGCGTTCGCAGACTACCCCAACCTCGGCGACACCTCGAGTTACCAATACGGTGGGGTGCTTGACGAGATGAAGATTTACGACCGCCCGTTGACAGGGCCGGAAGTGACAGAGCTGTTCAACAACGGAAACCAGTACAAGGCATACGGCTACTGGGAAAGCGAGACCATTGTCCCGCAGGGCGTGCCCAACAAGCTGAGCATAACCCACTCCGGGTTGAGCACGAGCTCTTACATAGACAAGGTCGAGTGGCTGGTAAGCGGGCAGGTCAAGGCAACGTACGGCACCGACGTGACAAGTGGGTCGCTCACAGAGATAACCACGCCGACAAGCGGGAGCTTCGACGACGTAGACAGCGACTACAAGATACGGATTTACCTTGCCGGCGACGGGACCGCCACGCCAACGCTCACGCAGCTAACCGGCGAATACACCAGCCTGCACAAGACCGGGCTGGGAAGCAGCCAATACATAATCCAGGCAAGTGAACAGTTGGTGGGCGGGAACTACAGCTGGAAAGTCAAGGCACACGACAGCTGGGCGTCGTCTGGCTGGAGCAGCACGTGGACGTTCCAGGTCCAGACCAACGACCCCGTGCTCAGCAGCGTGCAAGTCACGCCGGCGCACCCAACAGTAGTGGACGGCCTCGGGTGCTCGTGGGTGATTACAGACGTTGACTTCAACGACACTTTGACCGCGGACGTCACCTGGAAAAAGAACGGCGCGCCAATCGCCACGTGGGACATCACGGGCATGGCCTGCCAGAACGGGCAGGTGTGCACCGCCACCAGCGCACCCACGTCCAGCGACATCGCGGCAGGCGAAGTGTGGACGTGTGTGGTGACGGCAAAGGACGCGGCACAGCTCACAGACGAAAAGAACGACACGGCAACAATACTCAAGGCCCTTACGGTGTGGTACACGGACGGGACATACGACACGTTCGCGTACACCCCCGAGGCATGGGACGTGTTCAGCGCAAACATGGAGAGCACTTTCCAGGGCTCGTGCGGCGGGTTCGCGCCGAACTGGTGGAACACCAACTGGCCGCTCAGGATACCCGTGGACGTCACAGAAAACACTGATGGCATGAGCCAATACCAAGTCAAGGTCGAGCTGGACGCTGGGTTCAACTACGGCGCCACCGAGACAGGTGGGAGCGACATACGGTTCGCCGACGACGCCAAGGTGCCACTGCCGTACTGGATAGAGACGTGGAACCCGGGCGGGACGAGCGTGATTTGGGTCAAAGCCGACTTGGCTAGCGGGCCCAACCCATTGTGGATGTACTACGGCAACGCTGGAGAGCCGAGTGAGAGTGACGGGACCGCGGTGTTCATTTCGTTCGACGACGGCGAGGCCGGAAACTTGGTGCTCAACCCCGCGGGAGCGGGAAGCATCGAGCGCGTTGGCGGAAGGATCTACGGGGAATCAGTGGCGGCCGCGGACGGCTGGCTAATCGGGACAATCCTGTCCGGCGAGCCGTTCATCGCCAAGGCGAAGCTTGAGAGCGGCGCGACTGGCAACGGCGGCATCGAGGCACTGGCCTTAAGCAACTGGGCGGCAGTGCCTGTTCCGATGATTAACACTGCGTTCAACCCCAACGCACGGTTCGGCATCAAGCGCTACCTGGACGACCACACCTTGTACGTGCACTACATGGACAACGCGGGCAGCGGGTGGTACTACGACGCGGTGAACAACGTGTGGGCCGACAGCCCGACTAACTGGAAGGTTGCTGGGCCGGGCGAGTACACGCTGATGGTCTGGGACGACGGAATCAACTACAACGCGGACATTATCGAGGAAGGCGCCGGAAGCGTGTTCACTGTCCCGCCGTCGATACCGAAGTCACAGGTCAAGGACTTCCAGGACGGGATTGCCATCGTGGCGGGCGAGCCGTACACCAGCCACTATTACGGCCAGCAGTACGTCGACGACTGGAGGATTCGGAAGCACGTGGACACAGACCCGAGCGTTGTCCCGGGCGGCGAAGAAAGCGGCGGAAGTGGCCCGGGGCCGGGCAGCAAGTACGTGTTCTACTCGATGAAGGACATTGACGAGACCAAGATAGTCGACGAGGTTTGGTTCGCGACAAAGGACAAGTGGCAGGTCAACGCCATAACGGTCGAGAGGGCATGAAAGTCGAGTGGGCGACCACGCCGTGGCAGAAGTTCCTGGGGCTCATGTTCCGGAAAGAAGTAAAGAAGCCACTAGTGCTTGTGCTGGGAAAAGAGTCACGAATGGGCGCGAGCATCCACATGATGTTCATGCGGTTCCCGATTGACGCCGTTTTTCTTGACACGGAAAGGAAGGTGGTTGACACAGCCACCCTGCGGCCGTGGGCGCTTAACTACACCCCCAAGAAGCCCGCGAAGTACGTGGTCGAGATGAAGGCCGGGACTGCAAACCACAAGTTGGGAGCCACGGTGAAACTGGAGTAAGTATTTTATTCTTCAAGCGCATAACCCAATGCGAGAGGAGTCTTAATGGGGGAGAGGGAGAATGAGGTTAGTAGTTGACGAGTGCAGCCACTGCAACGCATGCGTAGAGACATGCCCGCACAAGGCAAACTTTGAGTGCAGGCAATGCCTTGAGCCGGAATGCGTGAAGGCCTGCCCGCACGGGGCTTTTTACGAGGCAGCCACCGGCGTGTGGGGCATTGACGAAGAAAAGTGTGATGGGTGCGGGCTCTGTGCCATGACGTGCCCGTACAACGCAATTTATGTGGACGGGTACG
Organism: archaeon; assembly: GCA_042584585.1. Classification (GTDB taxonomy): domain Archaea; phylum B1Sed10-29; class B1Sed10-29; order WALL01; family WALL01; genus WALL01. Next base: position 57,798 of record JBHOSQ010000002.1, read on the forward strand.
CCCGGAAATGCGACTTGTGCGGCGGGGACCCGAAGTGCGCGAAGGTGTGTGTGAAAGGATTGCGGCTCGATGCCACGGAAGAAGAAAATGAAGAGACGCGGAGGATACTCGGCTGGGAAAAAATGGGTGGGGAGTATGACACTGGAGTCTATTTCCCAAGCTGCCAGGAAGCGCGATTGGTTGAGGGGGTGGTCAAGGCATTCCGCGAGGCAGCCAAGCAGGAGGATACAGACGTAGAAGAAGTATTCGAGGAATACTGTGAGGCGCAGGGGCTGGTTTTGGACGAAGGGCAGCACGAGGACTTGCTGCGGCTCATGAAGTACGAGGTGCACGGCTTTTCTGTGCTCGAGCCACTGCTGGCGGACGAGTCGCTCGAGGAGATTACTGTGAATGGGATAGGGGAGCCGATAAGAGTATACCGCCGCGGCGTCGGTTGGCTCGAAGCAGACGTCGCTTTCCTCGACGCGAAAAAAGTCGTTGGCGTTATCAACCGGATTGCGCGGTCGCTGGGGAGGAGGATTACTCTGCAGAAGCCGAGGATAAACGCGTGCCTGCCGAACGGGTCGCGACTGCACGCCGCGATTCCGCCGGTGACGAAGCAGCCCTGCCTGACGATAAGGAAGTTCACCGAAAAGCCACTGTCGCCGAGGCAGTTGATTGACAACGAGACAATCAGCGCGGAAGCCATGGCGTTTTTGTGGATGGCCATGCAGTGCGACCTGAATATCTTGGTGGCCGGGTCGACCGGGTCGGGCAAGACGACGACGCTGAATTGCCTGAGCGCGTTTATCCCGCTGACCGAGCGCGTGATCATCGTGGAAGAGACACCGGAAATAAGCATCCCCCACGAGCACAGCGTGCGGCTTACCGTGAACCACGAGCTAGGGATAAAAATGGGTGATTTGGTGAGGGACACGCTGAGGATGAGGCCGGACAGGATTGTTGTGGGCGAGGTGCGGAGTGCTGGCGAGGCAAAGGCATTGATGGACACCATGCTCGCCGGGCAGGGAAAGGGAAGCGTGGCGACTTTTCATGCGCTGAGCACCCGGGAGGCAATCAACCGCCTGAAGGCGCTGGGAATAAGCGACCATGACCTGCCCACCATTGACTTGATTGTCGTGCAGAAGCGGTGGGACCGGTACGACCCGGAGGAAAAGCGGACGGAAGAATTGCGGAGGGTCATGGAAATAAGCGAAGTGACGGCCAACGGGGCAAAGCCCTTGTTCGACTACGACACGGCAAAGGGAAAGCTAGTAAGGGTTGGGAGTGGCCAGGTGGGGAAAAAGATTATGAAGGCGTTTTCGCTGGACGAGCTGGACGGGGAATGGGCGAAGCGCGAGAAAGCGCTTACGGATTCTTCCGAAGACTTCACAGAGGCGGTGAGGCAGGTAAATGAAACTGTTTTCGGGGCTTGAGAAAGACCTGCGGCTCGCAGAGATGGGACAGGACAGGGAAAAGTGGCTGAAGTACTGCGCGGCTTCTGCCGGAGCGGGGTTCATGGCAATGCTTGCCGCCTGGCCAACAGCCGCGCCGGTCGTGGCGGGGATTGTATTTGCTGCCGTGTACAAAATCCCGTGGTACAGGAAGAAGTCATTGGCTGGAAAAGCCGAGAAGGAGTTGCCGCTCGTGCTGAGGTCAATGGCCACGCTGGTATCGGTCGGGCTTCCGTTCGAGGAAGCTCTGCGGCAGAGCTGCGGCGACTCCGTGCTGGCGAGGCACGTGCATATTGCGTTGGGCGAAGTGAAATTGGGGGCGCCGGTGCCACAGGCACTTAACTCGATGGCGGAAAGGATTGACTCGAAGCAAATGCAGAAGGCGGTGATGCAGCTCAACACGATTTACGCCAAGAAAGGCGGCGTGTCCGCACTGAAAAAAATGAGCGCGGAAATCGCTGCCGCGCAAAAAGCGGCGTTGCGCGAGTACGCGGGAAAGCTCGCGGTGTACTCGCTCGTCTTCATCGCGTTGTCCGCGGTGCTGCCGGCACTGTTCCAGGCGTACGTTATTGTGGGGTCCGCGTTCATGAGCGTGAAGCTGACGCCAAGCGACGCTTTTTGGGTTCCGGTGGTCGCTTTTCCAGTGATTGACTGCGCGATGCTCGCCATCATAAAGCTGAGGAGGCCATTCTTCGCATGATGGACAGGTTGTTGTTTGGGGTGCAGAAGGCAATGACCGGCCTGGGGTGGGGAGACGCCAGGCAGTGGCTGGGGCGCGCCATGTGGGCAGGGGCGGCAGTATTGGTGTTGGGAGTTGCATTGCACGAGTGGCTCGTTTGTACGATTTCGCTGCTTCCGCTGGCCGCGATGTATGCGGTGCCGACGTATTTCTGGGCAAGGAAGCAAAGGCTCATGGAAGAAGAGCTGCCGCAAGCGCTTTACCGCGCCGCCTCCAGCACAATAAGGCCCATGGAAGAGTTGGTTGGTGAGCTGGCCGAGGGGGGCACGCCATTGGCCGGGGAATTCGCGAAAGCGAACAGGCAGGTGGCGAACGGCGTCGCGGTCGACGACGCACTCGAGGCCATGGTGGAGTGCAACGACTCCCAACTGCTGAAACGCGCGATTGGGCTGGTTTTGCAGGGCTACCGCACGGGCGCGGACATGGGCGACTCGCTGCGGGAGACGGCCGAGGAAATCAGCGGCGCCGCAGAAGTGGTGCGGGAGCAGGCCGCGACCACCGCGATAGAGAAGTATACCTTATTGCTTGCTGGGGGTGTGATTGTGCCACTCGTTCTCGGGGCATTGGTGTCGATGGTGTCGACGCTGAACTTCACGGGCCTCGCCGAAATAGGGTTCGGGCCCGCCGACCCGAAGGCGATGCTGGCGAGCGCGCTGCTCGGGAGCCAGATTTACATCCTTGAGTACGCGGTGATTGCGTCCGTGTTCGTCGCCTACCAGGAAAACAACATTGAGAAGGCGTTTGTCTACGCGGCGGTGCTGGTGCCGTTGTCAATGGCATTGTTCTTGGCCGCAAAAGCGGCGATGGTCGTATGAGACACCCCCCTACCACCTATTGCAATTACTATTCAGAGATAATGGGGATTAACGAATAGCCCGGAAAGGAGGGTATACAGAGGATACACTCGACTGCGTGGGCGGGCAACGTTCTGGTGCGCTTCAGGGTCAAGGACAGGGGATACTGCCGGCTCAAGGCGCAGCAGATTGGCGCCGTGATTGACGTGCGGCTCGCCACGCTGAGCGCGAAAACATTCCGCTAGCTTTTTAAACCGCTAGCGAATAATGGGTTTTATGGCAGAGAAGGAGCAAGTCGTGAAAATAGTCCAGACCCACCCCCAAAAGGTCGAGGGCTATACTTTGGTGGAGGGATTCCCAGGCATTGGCCTAATCGGCACGATTGCCGTGGGCTATTTGGCGGAAAAGCAGAAGACCGAGCCCGTCGGCTACATAATGTCCCGGCAGTTCCCCCCGATGGCGTCCATCCACAAGGGCGAGCCCCTTTTCCCCGCACGGATTTACGTCGACCACAAGCACAAGCTTGTGCTGTTGTTCTCCGAATTCGTCGTGCCAGCGAGCACGGTCTATGACATCGCCGACCAAATAATCGCGTGGGCCCAGGAAAACAAAATCAAGCGGATTATTTCACTGGCGGGAATGACTTCCCGGGAAAAGGCGGGCGAGTCCGAGATTTATGGGATTGCCTCGACCGATGGCATGATAAAAGACCTCGAGAAGCACAAAGTAAAGGTAATCACAGAAGGCGTGACGACCGGAGTGTCGGGAATACTCATGGCCAAGTGCAACGCCATCAAGTTCCCCGCGCTTAGCCTCTTGATTGAGACGGAGCACGGCTACCCAGACCCCGGTGCCGCGGCGGAGCTCTTGGAGCGGCTCGAAAAGTTCCTCGGCTACGACATAAAGACCGCGGACCTGTTGGGCGAGGCCAAGGAAATCGAGGGCAAGATGAAGAAAATGCTCACCCAAATCAAGCTCGGGAAGATGAAGTACCAAGAAGCGGAAGAAAAAACGCCTATGTACGGCTAAGGCTTCTGCAAACCGATTTGGGAATCCACACTGAACTAGGGGGATGCCAATTGGCATCCCCCCTAGGCCGGCGGCAATTGTCACTCCCTGCGTTCTCAGCCCCCCAGTAAGTATTTTATACTTCCGAGGCTTAACTAGGCTCGTGAGGCTCCAGGACTACTACCGGCTAATGTCACCCAAGCTAACCGTGCTAGTCACAACCATTGACGAAAAAGGCAGGACCGACGTGTCCCCGTTTTCGTTCGTTTCGCCGGTCTCGTTCGAGCCCCCCCTCGTGATGCTTAGCGTGGGGCTGAACAAGCACTCTTACTGGGCAATGACCCGCGTCAAAGAGTTCGTGATTAATGTTCCGACCGAAAAAATCCTGGACAAGCTCTGGATTGCCGGCGGAAAATGGGACCCCAACGAGAGCAAGATAGACAAAGCGAAGCTGAAAACGGAGCCAGCCGAAAAAGTGAGGCCACCCCGGCTCTCGGAGTGCGTTGCGCACATCGAGTGCTACGAAGAGTTCTCGAAAAAGGCGGGGGACCACATCATGGTCGTCGGAAAAGTCGTCGCCGTGTCCGCGAACGAGGAATACCTCGACGAAAACAACAATCTGAAGGTTGATGACGCCCGGCCGCCGCTGCATATAGCAGACAATTTGTTCGCTTTCCCGTATGTAACAAAAAGCTTGTGAAAACTATTTCTTTAGGGCACTCACGAGGAGCGGCAGCAGTATTGTCGCGTCGCCCTCGACAGTGACGTACTTGGCGTCTTCCTTTACCTTGCCCCACGAGACTGCCTCGCGGACCCTGGCGCCGGAAAGCGAGCCGTCCCACTCCGCCGCAGTCGTCATGCCAATCGCGTAATCCAAGCCCCCGCGGAACTGGTTCCACCAAATCACGTGGTGCTTGCTGATGCCGCCGCCAACCATCAAGGCACCGGTGTTCTTCGCATCGAAGACTATTTCGCTAAGTGCCTGCTCGTCCTCGAACAGGTTTACCTTGAAGTCCTTGTGGCTGTCCTGCCAGTACATCCAAAGCTGTGAGCCCCACGCGCCGTCCATCGGGCCCGGCAGGAAAACCGGGACCTTGTTTTTCCACGCCCAGTACGCAATGGACTCTTCCGCCTTTTCCTCGTCCTTGATTGCCTCGCCAAAGGCCCAGACCAGGTCGCGCGTGGACCACTCGGATTTCTTTTTGTGCAGCTTCGGGAGGATTTCCTGCATTTTCTGCTCCAGAATAACGCCGTATGAATCGTTGGGGACGAAGACGTTCCCAAGCCGGTTAATGCCCTTCTTGTACAGCTCGGCGTCGTCCGCCTGGAAAGAGCCGTGGTAGTAATCCCTCCACAAGCGCGCGAGGTCATGGTCCATCGTGCCACACGTCGTTATGACGACGTCTGCCATTTTTTCCTTTACCATCTCCTTGATGATGCCGCGCGTCCCGGTGGCGATAATGCACGCGGGAAACGACAAGAACTTTGTGCAGTCCCCGTCGAGCATGCGCTTGTAAATGTCCGTGGCTACCCCCAACTTTTTTGCCGTGAAGCCACCGGAGCCAAGGTACTGGCTCATCAGCTCTTCGACGCTTTCAGTTGCATGAATATCCCTAACAGGTTCCATAGAAAAACACCCCTTAAGTCTTGCGGTAAATGAAGTACATTCCCGCGAACAAGAAAAGCAGGTACATGAACAGCTCGGCACCCTCGCCGCGGAGCGGAACCGCCGGCGGGGTGATGTCCTCGCCCTCGTATTCCCTGACTTCGCTGCGCACGCTGCTCGGCTGCAGCAGCGGCGGGTCAGTGCGGCCGGTGATTGGGTTGAAGCCGTTGAGCTTGAAGTCGTTGTTCAGCTCGACCGGCTGGCCGTTCACGAATATGTAGTTGTTGTTGTCCGCGTCGTAGCGGATGGCGCCGCCGGTCCCCTTCAGATAAGTGACGAGCGCTTCCTCGAGCAATATGTTGCCTTTGCCGTCGTTTATCGTCAAAAGCGTCCGGCCAAGCGAGTCTACCTTGGTCTGGATTTCGCGGAGCAGGTTGGCCTCGACGTGTGGCTGGTCCTTCTCGTACACCAGTATGTCGCCGGTCGCCTCGTCAATCTCGACTTGGTCCGCGTCGTAAATCTCTTTTTCCCCGTTGTAGAACAACTCGAACTTGGTCTCGTTGTCCTCGTCGGTGAAGAACCTCCAGCCCGCCTTCTCCTCGTCCTGGACCTCTCCGTCTCCGTTCATGTCCTTCCACGCGTCCAGCCTCGTGATGGTGCCGAGCTTGTCGCCGCCCGGAACCCCCGCGACCGCCGCGTTAAGCCCGAGCAAGTTGTTCTGTGCGTCAAACACTTCCAATTGCTCGCCGGTAACGCTGCGCAAAGGCACGCCCTGAGTGTAGTCAAGCCACTGCTTGCCACTCATGGTCGGCATGAAGTACTTGGGGAGAATGTAAATCTTGTCGCCCTTCTTGATTATCGAGCCGCCGGTGAACACCGCGGACTCGAAGCCAAGTGTCTCGTCGTTGAACAAGACGTTCGCTGTGGCGGTGACGGTGGCGTCTTCCTCGCTGAAGCCGAACGAGCCGTCGGGCCGGTCGTGCTCGAAGCGGAAGTCGCCGTTGTAGTCCACGCTCGGGTAGATGGAGCCGCCGTCCGTGTTGATTACGCGGAGCGTGCCCATCATCCTTGCGACTTCGTCAAAGCCTTCTTCCTCGAACTTTGTGACGACGTCCTGGTTGATTGTGAGGCGTGTCCCGGTCTTGTCCACCGAGAACAGCATGCAATCAGTTGCCGCTGGCGTGTTCACCGCAATCGCGGTGTTGGGAATCACTAGTGCGGGGAGCTCGGTGTCCATCCACTTGAACGGCACCAACTCGTCCGTGACGATTGTCCTGCCGCCGACCGTGACCGACTCGCCCTGGATGTTGAGGCATGTTTCTTCCATTGGGTTGCCAGCGTCGTCAAGGCTACACAGGTTAATCGGTAGGTTGCCCTCGAGCCACTGGACTGAGACGTCCTGCAGGTGCGCGTAGTACACCTCATCCATCGCTATTCGGCCGGACGCGTCGTATCCCTCGGTGTGGACGTTGAGCTGCTGCTGCGAGAACTCTTCCAGCGGGTTGGTGACGTCGCCGAGGCCGCTGGCGTCAAGGAAGTCGCCGACGGGCAGGTTCTCTAGGCCGGGCAGGGACTTCAGTTGCTCTGCCTGCTGCTGCTCCGCAATCATGACCGGGTCGCTGTAGGACGCGGCGCCAATAATCGTGAAAGTGTGTTCCTGGCACGTGCCCAAGTCGCGGAGGCACGCCTCGCGGAGCTGGATTTTGTAAATCGCGAGCGCGACGTCTGCAAGCACTATTACCGCGCCGGCGGGACCAGCCAAGCCCATGGATGCAATCGCAACGTCGGCTACTGCAGTGCCGACCATTCCAGTGCTGCCCATTCCTTCCTGGTTGAGGCAGCTGCTCAGGACCGTGGCGCAGTTTTTTCTCTCGTCGCACGTGAAATCAGGGTTGTCGGACTCGCCTGTACGCACACATTGGGAAAGGTCCTCCATGTCGGTGTACTGCGCGGTCACGAACGCCTCACCCGCGAGGAGTGAGCTCTTCGTCGTTAGGAATAAGCCGAGCGGTGCGCCAAGTACGCTCGCACCGAGCCCAAGGCCGCCGAGCGTCCCGCGGGTGAAGAACAGTGAATAAGAAGATGACGCAAGGAGCATGTTGGTGAACACGCCCCAGTTCCCTATCTTCTTAATGAAAGAGTCGAACTGCGTGAAGACTCCGCCCGGCAGGTTTTGCTCGTCCTCGTACATGTGGCCGTACAAGTCAATCTTGTTGGTCCACATGCCCATTGCGGTTACGAGATTGTTTTCGCCGCCTTTTTTGTGCATGGTGCGGACGTCTTCGACCGCTGAGTAGACGTGGTCATCCCACTCGCGGATGTGCATGATGTAATGGTCGCCTTTCTGCTCGATGTGGGTGGTGCCGGTCGGGTTTTCTTCGACTACTTCGATTACTCCACCACTGGGCGGGTACATTATCCCGCCGAACACGAGGACGTCGCCGAGCAGGTTTGCCTTCGAGACGAGGGGCTCCATGTTTTCGTTTACTTGTCCAAGCACGCCGAAGAAAATGGCGCCGAGCTCGCCGCCCGTGTAAGATGACAACAAGCCTTTGACGAGGCTGTTCTGGGCGAGGAGCACGATGACTGAGTCGTCTTGGTAGTACTCGCCGATTTCGTCTTTGTTGTAGCGGAGGGTCAGGCCCGCGCCGCTGAGCTCGAAGAAGCCCTGGCGGAAGAACAAGTCGTTGACCGAGTGCAGGCCGCGCGCGACCATGACCGCGAGCGTACCTGGGCTCGTGTAAATAGCTATGGCGAGGCGGTTAAGCGAGTTTACTGCAACCTGAACGCCAATGCTTCCACCTGACCTAGCTGCACTTTCTGCTGCGTCAGGGAACACTTCCTTGAAAATGGCTGAGGGTGAGCCACTCGTAACAGCGGTGCCAAACCGCCTCAGGCCGCCTGCAGCCCTCTGCCCGACAATTCCATCGAGGAGCGCGATGCCGGCGTCCTGTTCGCCCATTAACTCTTTGGCAAGATCCTCATAGCCCAGGGGCGATAAGACTTCTTGTCCACCCTGACGAAACATATTCTTTTCATTACGGAGGTAAAAGTCAAAGTCGTCTCCCCATCTTGTTTGTCTCTCATCTACTGGCAGGCGCAAGTAGCCTTCGTAAAGCTCGTCCCGCCTTTTCAGCCAGTCTTCTGCCTTGGCTACCTTCCCCTCCATCATATAGTCCAAGTCAACTGTTGCAACGCCCCGTTCCATCTTAGCGACGAGGCCTTGCCCCGAGACAGCCGACTGGATATCCCCGCTCTTCATGGCTCTACCCAAGTCGTCGTATTGCTTGAACAACTCTTTTCCGGTATCTGCGTCTATAATATTCTTTTCGTACTTGGCGAGCTGCCCTTGGTAGGTGGCTATATCGTCATAAGAATGCAGCCCAGCGGGGAAATTATTATTCAAATAATTAAGCAGCCGCTGGTTTTGGGCAAGTTCTGAAACTCCCCCATCACCCAGCCCATTCAACCGATACAATTCTTGAGCCATTTCAGGGTCATTAACAAACTCCTGGATGAAGTTCAGATTAGTGTAGTAATTGTAGTCCGTCATCATCCCCTTACTGATGGGAACCTCATCAATGTTCTGAAGGGCCTTGGCCCTCAACACATCCATCTGTTTTATGCCTTGCTCCCCTCGCGTCGAAAACAATTCTCCTAGTGCCTCCAATTGCTTTGGATCTTTTGGATCCAGACTCGCAACGTCGTCTGCGAAACCCCCATGCGTCTTCGCCAAACTGCGCAGGTCAGTCATAGCCAAGGAATCGTCCATCATCTTGCCGGCGCTTCCCCTGCTGGTGGCGACATCCCTAATCCACTGGAAAAACCCTTTTCGTTGGTTGGCGTTCGCTCCTTTTTTCAAGTGTTTTGCAGTTTTGAACGATGCAGCCGCGCCAACAACGCCGACCACTAAGTCGACCATGTCCAGCTTTTTCATGGCAGCCGTGTAAATCACGAGTGCCTGTGGAAGAATGAAAACAGTCGAGCCGGGGCCGCTCGTGGCCATGCTCGTCGTGAACTCCGTCATGCGGATTCGGGATTGGCCAAGGTCCAAAACATCCGCAGGCGCGAGCTCGCCGATTCCCTCAAGGCTCACGAAGAAAGACATTAAGTCGGCCTTCGTCTTCGCCTTCTCAAGCTCCGCGATGTAAGCATCGCGCTTGTCCAAGTCGCCCTTAGCCACGCACACATTCTCGGTCACGTTCGACGGGCTCTTCCCGCACATCGCAAGGTTTTCCCGGAGGTGGCCGCCGTACTCGATTCTTCCGGTGATTTCGGTGCCAATCAAGTAGCCGTTGTCCGGGCGCATTAAATCATCGAGAACCTCGTAGTAAAACACGGCGCCGTCAGGCCCCATGAAATAAAAGTTGTAGTTGTCGAGCAATTTCGAGCGGTCCGTGCGGGTGTCGACGCCCAATTCCTCGAGCGCGGACTGGCGGCGGTACTCTTCCGCAGAAGTCGCGACGTCCTGCGTCACAATCCCCTGCAAGGCAGTCGCCTGACGGTAGTCAAGCTCCACAACCTCAAGGGCGGAATCAACCGCACACGTGCTGCCAGGCTCGGAAATTAGCTCAGGCTCACCAGAAATTAGCTCGATTTCTTCCTCGCCGTTCTCCTGCGCCATAACGCCGAACGGCGTGAACAGCGAGAACAATAGGAGGGACAAAATGAATACAGCAGACGCCCTATCCATACTATGTTTATACCATTAAAGAGTATATAAAGGTCGCGTCTTCTCCGTCAGCGCTAGAGCAGCGCAAAGACCTGGAACACAAACACCATGAAATACCAGAAGACTAAGGACGCCAAAAGCGACAGGAAGTAAATCATGAGGTGCCACGGCAGCACCGGCCACTTCTCCATGATTTTGCGGTAGACCATTGCCATTGGCATCACGAAGACGACAAAGGTATAGGTCGCGGGCTCGAAAAAAGTCAGGATGGGAATAGCCGTCCCGTACCAGAAGGCGATGACGGTTTGTGCCAGAAGGAAATACGCCTCTGTCGCGAGAAACGCGGAAAAGTACCACGGCTTCAGGTTCTTGAGCGCGAGCTTCGCCGCAACCGCCGCGGCAAACGCCACGAGCGACGAAAGAAACGCGATTATGAGCGTCGCTTGGTAGTCGCCGTACAGGAGCGGCAGCCTCAAAAACGTGAAATAAATCTCGAGCAGCATTCGGTTACACCATACGCGCTTCAGTAATAAATCTTTATGTCCATCACGCACCGGAAAGTGCCGCACGTCTTGTGCTCGATGGGCGAAGAGTAATACGAAAACTTGTAAAAGTTGATTGTGCCGTCAGGGTTCCGGAGGCGCGACAGCAAGTTGCCGCAGTCCAGGTAAATCGGGTTTTCCGTGTCGCCGACGCGCACGCCGTCGGACTCGCTGTACAAAGTGAGCAAAAGCGGCGTGGGGGACTGCTCGCAAAGCTCCTCCCACTGCGAGTTAAGCAGTGCATAGCGGCCGCTAGTGCTGTTGAAGTCACCGCGCATGTACGACCCCATTTCGTTCAGCCACGGCTTCAGCACCGCCCCTCCGCCAATGTCGTATTCGTACTCCAGGTTGCTCAATGCCACGACAGAGCTGCCGACGTAGTCAGAAAAGTAAATGTAGCGGTAGGCCTCGAAGCTCTTGTTGCCGTAGACAGAGCCCGCCCACAAAAGCACGGCCGCCGCGAGCCCGCAAATCATCAGGAAAAAAATCGCGTCGAAGACCATTGCCTGGCCCCTCTTCATGTCCACGTCGTCACCACCAGAGTCGCCAGCTCGTTGCCGGTCTCGGCCTCAATCAAAACAGGGTACACGAGGGAGATAAAGAAGTCTGTTTCGTATGGGATGGAGTCGCCGTATTCGTCCTCGGTGTCGACGCACGGGTTTTCGTAAAGCCGGTCGTTGAACGGCGACGAAGTCAAGCGCGGGATGAACTCAATTGTTTCCACCGGGACGCCGGGGTCGTGCTTCTTCAGCTCCAGCTTCGCGCGCACCCCATAGTTCGCCTTGGTGCGGTCCACCAGCGCGCACATCCCCGAGGTGTCGTCGCCCCAATACTCTTTCGAGAACACCAATTGCGAGCGCGCCGCCTTTGCCAGCGCGACGTTCGCCTCTATCAAAAGCGCGGCGTTTCGCTTCTCGGTATAATAGTCGTACGTCAAAGTGATTGCCGAAAAAAACAGCATCAATCCAAGGGCAATCGGGAAAATCGCGGGGAAGTCGTCGCCCAACGGCCCGAGGTATCCCCTAGATGCAGTTGGAATTATCTTCCCACCCCCCATAGCAGCACTCACCCAGCCGCTCTACAGAAGCCTCGACGGGCACGCCTTCCTTGACAGTGCCCACGCAAAACACGGTGTTGTTCCGCGAGAATATGATTGTGTCGTCCCGGCCGGAATTCACTGACGGCGAGACGATGAGCGTGTCGCTGGGAAACGCTTCCCTGAAGCCGACTTCGCCGTCCCTGCCCTCGAACAAAAGGATTTCGCCGTTCGGGTCGTCCGAAATGTCGAAGGGCATGCTTACTGCTGTGGCTGCAACAATGCCGTCTTCCGTCATTTCGTCCTCGGTCTCGTGCAGTCCCCACGCCAGAAAAATCGCGACCCGCTCGTTGGACACGCGCTTGACCATCACGGTGTAGGGGCGCGACGCTTCCCTCACCTCCATGAGCCTCGACAAGTAGACACTGTCGGTGCTGGCCCGGTAAAGCAACGCGCCGTTCGCGACCTCGCCCCACAAAAGCGTGTGGCTGCGCGCGGTGTCAGAAATTATTTTTTCGCTGTAGACCCGCATGAACAAAGTGAGCACAAGCACGAGCGAGAATAAGAAAATCAGCATTACCATCTTGCTCATTATCCACATTCCCAAGCCGCGCTTCACTCAAAAACCACCTCAGTTCGGGACCTTGCACATGAAAACTTTGTAGCCCTCTTTTATCAACGCAATCTGGTAATAGCCCGGGATAAGCATGGTACCCCCCGCGGCAATGTCCTCGTAGTCGTACCTAAAACACTCGTCGGTGATGAACTCCATGTTCACCGGAATCCGCACGCACACCGGCGACGTCGCCTGGGCCAAGCCCAGCGATTCCCCAGTGTATGGATCCTTGTCCTCATACACTCCTTCGAGTAGCATACAATTTGGATCATGGCAAATTTGTTGGCATGCGTCGCGGCCTTGCGGCGTCAGCGTGAAGTTGTCGACCCTCAATCCCGGGCACGAGTAAAGCGCCAGGTCGACCGCCACTATGCGCTTTGTGCCCCCCAGTGTCGACGAAAGCTCGATGTCGCGCGCGAAGCCCTGCATGTTGTTCTGCACCCTCTGCTCGCACTCCCACGACTGGAAAGAGTCAAACAAAAACGCGGCCACGGGGATGACCATCGCCATCATTGCGACCGCAAGCAAAAGCGAAAACGGGGCCTCTTCTTGTCCACGACTAGCCATAACAAAAACAAAGAAAGAGTTGTTTAAATTCTTATGGGGCTGCGGAGACCGCGCCAGCGACCGCCGACTGGAACATCGGCTTGATTACGCTGATGAGCAAAATGGCTGCGATGGCTGCCAAAATCAAGAGATAGATGGGCGTCCAATTAACGTCGCCCCTCTTGTCCATCAGCAGCCACTTAAGCCACATAAACCTTACCGCTCAGCCCTGAAGCCAATGCTGCACAATTCGCCTCGTCCACTCGGGCAGTACGCGCGTATCGATCCCGACACGTCCGACTTCACCGCCAAATGGCCTTCGGTGGTTGCAGTGCCTTCAGTACACTCGAACTGGGCCTCAGAAAACTCGTAGCCCGTACACTGGCTCATTGAGCTGCCCTCGCAGCAGAAGCCAACCGAGTACTCGTTCAGCTCGGCAGCGCGAGCCACCGCGTTCGCAAAGAACTCTTCGTCCTCATTGAACCTGACGACGTTCGAGACAGAGGCACGGCCCCCGCCACGGACTTCCTTCAGTTCCTGGCCCATGACCCTCAACGGGTCTTCACTGGCAATCGTAATTCCGCCGATGATGTTCAGCAAAATCACTAGGATTGCGCCTGCCACCACCGCAGCAATCAATAATTTGAAAGCGTCAAAAGCTTGTCCACGTTGCATTTTGGATAACCCCCTTCGTTAACGGATAATGAGTTGAGATATATAAAGCTTTAGCAAACAGTTTCGCCAAACCACGCGTGGCACTTGTTTTCCTCACAAACCACGCACACATCGATGCTTTCGCCCGGCGCGAACCCCATCGTGGTGCACCTCGAGGTCACGAGGCCACACTTCCCCAGCACGGTCACGGGCACCTCGCCCTCAAGGCAATACGGATGGCGGCAATGCATGAAAACGTCTACGTTGGACGGCAGTCCCGACTTGAACACCAATGCCTCGGAAGAGAACTCTTCTTCCTCAAGAATCGCTTCCCTCACGAAGTTCACGCCCGTCTCCCTGCCCGCATAGGCAGAGCTGAGCAATTCGGATGTGACGAAAAACACGGACGCCGCCGGAGCCTGCTCCCTCACAGACTGCACCACCCCGTAAACGACCATCAGCATGACGACAGCAATGACCCCGCCCTGCAAAAGCTTCATCACGGCCCATTGTTGCCCGCGGGAGCCGATGCCAATGCCAAACCGCCTGCGAAGCAGGCCGGGGGGTTTGCTTCCCGGGGTAGCAGGGGGGCAGAGCCCCCCTAAGACGCCGGTACATTGCTGGCCCTTGGAGCCAATCAACTACATTGCCCCCGCAGTCATCTTCATCGCCATAAACGTCACGCCAAAGAAAATAGCCATGGCAATGGGCATCGCCTGGGCCAACGCCATCTTGAACGCCAGGTCGTTGTCGCCCTCGTTGACGTGCGAGGCAAAATACATGAGGATGGCCACAATCTCAATCATGTAAAAGCTGATTATTAAAAGGAGCTCGGCCTGCGACGCCGCGCTCTCCAACACATCCGCCCCGCCCAAAGACGGCATCTCGAACGCCCCGCCGGGCATGCTCGACGAGCCCTCGCTCAGCCCCGACTTGCCCATGGACGACATCGCGCTCATGATGATTTGCTGGAGCGCGATTGTGATGCCGAGCACGACCGGCGCGATGAACATGCTCATCGTCGCCATCATGGTAGTGATGTCCGAAAGCATTGCCTTCAGCGCCTTCTCGACTTTTTGCATGTCACGGATTTGCAGCGAGAGAGAGATTAGTGAGCGGGCTGCGGTCTGCACCCCAAGGCCCAGCGAGTCGACCACGATGCGCATCGTGCCGTGGATGAACCCACTCGGGATGAACCGGAGCGATCCGTACGCCTCGTCGAACAAAGCCGTCTTCACGGTCATGCCAAGCATGCGGACGTTATGGAGCGTCGGCAGGAAAATTCTTTTTGTCGCCTGGGAGTTGGGAATGAACTCCGCGGCGTGCTTCATCGCGTCCTCCATGGGGCGGCCCTCGCCAAGGCGCGACGCCAGGATGTAAAGCGTTTCCTGGAACCCGTTCTCCATCTCGATGAGCTCGCGCTGCATCGCCCACCTGTCCTTGTAGCTCGACCACAGGAAGAACCCAAACGCCGACACGATGCCGAGCATGAAGCCCGCGTATTGCAGGTACGGGATGCAGCCGATGGTGCGGTGGACCAAGCCCGAGGCGTCGGTTATTGGGCCGAGCCCGCCGAGCAGGCAGTAGCTGTCATACCCCGACTCGAAAGACAGTGGCTGCGGGTCGAGGAAGGGCGTGCCGATTAACGACGCGACCACGAGGCCCGCGAAAATCATGAAAGCGACTACACGCACAGGCAATTGGTAGCCCGCAATGCTGAACCATCCCGGCTTCGGAAGGCCAGGCATGTCGGCGGGGACCTTCGGGACCTCGCGCGTCGGCGGGCGCTTCTCGAGAATGCTCTTCGCGAGGAAAAACGACGCCACCGGAATAAGCAAATTGTAAATGACCGCGAGCGGGAAAGCGCCGGCGAGCCAGCCGATGTCCTCGCCGCCCATCATCGCGCCGACCGGGATGATGATAATCAGCAAAAGCGGGAGCAGCACGCCGAAGTAGTACAGGTAGATGCTCGGCTGGTGCATCGCGCGGCTGTAGAAATCCATTTTTTCCTGGATGCCCTCGAGCACGTCGCTGATTGCCTTGTCGAGCAAGTCGTTCCGCTTGTTCTCGTCCGCCTCCATCACGGACGAGCGGATGAGCATGAGCGCGTGCTTGAACTCGGAAGAGTACTCGCCCCACTTCCACGCCATGTTGTCCAAAGCCTCTTCGACAGACCGGTACTTGCCGACGTGAATGTCGTACTGCAGGTCCTTGAAGTCCTCGGCGATGCGGCCCTGGCCGTGCTTCGCCACGAAGCCAATGGCGCGCTCGAGGTTTGGCGTCACCTTCATCGCCATGACAAAATAATTAACGATTTCGGGAATGAACGTCAGGGAGCGGATGCGCAGCTTTTCCGCTTCCTTCATTGGGTAGGACTGCACGTAGTACATGGCGTACATCGCGAGCGCGAACGGCCCGAAGTACCAGAACAGCCCCAAGTCCATGGTCAATGGATGGCCGATTAAAGTGAAGCCGGCGATTGTTATCGGGCCAATCATCGTGGAAAAGATGTACTCCATCAATGCCCACACAAACGCGATGCCGACGCCGACGTACATAACGAACAATGGCGCGGAATTCAATTCCGCGGGCTTCAATTTCCAGCCGAGGAAAGCAAGTGCGACCTTGTACTGCTCGGTCAACTCTTTTTTCGCGCCCGAGCCGAACATCTTGTGGGTGTACTTACAGAAGTTGATGTAGCGGTTCGGCTTCACCACTTCTTTTGTCTTGGCCTTCTTGCCGCCGCCGAAAAGGAGCTCCGCCACGTTGGCCTTGGGCTTACTCTTTGGCTTTCGGCTTGACCTTGGCAAGTGCATTCCTCCTCGAAACCAATTCCTTCACGAAGCCTTCCTTCACCCACTGCTTCCACTCGTCCAACACCTTGGGGTAGTCGACGGCGCCGATTTCCCGGCGCGACTGCTCCTGCATAAGCACGTACTTGTCGTTCGCGCGCACGGTGTAGCCCGCCTCGAGCAAGCCGGGGATTTTGTACTCGTTCTTCATGTCCACCATGAACTGCTTGGAAGAAGCGCGGTGCTGCACGTCCTCCCAAATCATGTCAATGTCCATGCCACGGCGGCTCTGGATTTTCTTGAAGAACTGCGAGTTCTCGAAAATGTTGTCCTTATGGACCGTTTGGGTGTCGGTCGTCGCGTCATAGGTCATCAAGTCGATGAGCCCACCCTCGCGCCCCGGGTCCTCGTACCAGGTCTTCCCGACCTCGGTGATTTCCACGAGGCGGCGCGTCTTCTGCAGCGAGCCCTTGAACCGAATCGGCGCCGACACAATGCACATGTCCGTCGCCTTGAACGAAGTGTTCGGGACGCCGAGGTCGTTGACCACGCGGTCCCAGACCGAGTAAGCGTTCTCCGCGTGAATCGTCCCCATGACTACGTTGCCGACGGCGCCGACGCGCATGGCCTCGTAAAGCACAAGCGCTTCCTTCGAGCGGACCTCGCCCATAATCAGGACAGAGTCGCCGAGGCGCAGCGCGGTGCGCAGCGCGTCCTCGGGCGATACCTCGGAGCTGATTGCACCGACAGTGATTGCGGAGCGCGTCTTCAGGCGGCAAATGTTGTAGCCGGTCTTGCGCATGTGCTCGACCGGCAGCTCAAGCGTGTCCTCGATTGTGATGATACGGAGCGACGGCAAAATCTCGAGCATCAGGCTCATCATCATCGACGTCTTGCCGGAGCCACGGGAGCCGACAATCAGTGACGACGCCTGCGCGTCGATGAGGAACGACAACAGGCCCGCGACCTCCGGCGTAATCATCTTCACGCCGATGAATTGCGGGAGGGTCCACGGCGTCCCCTTGTGGAGGCGGAGCGCGAACGCGACGCCGTCCGGAGACAGCGGCGGCCCGATGGTCGCGGTGCGGGTGTGGTACTCGTGCAGGTCGAAGTCCAAGACACTGTGTGCCTCGTCGAACGGCCTCCCGGACAGCGAGCGGAACCTGGAAATGATGGAGTTCGCCTCTTCACCGGAAAAGAACACGTTGGTCTGGCACGGGCCGTAGTCGCTGTGCACGACGTAGACCGGCTTCTGTCCCAGTGGCGCGTCGATGTATACGTCGGTCAAGCGCTCGTCGCTGAGGAGAAGGCCCATCATGCCGAAGCCAACGGTGTAGCGCGCGACGATTTGCGCGAGCTGCTTTACGTCCGACTGCGTGACTTCGATGTCATTTTGCCTCGCCAAGTCGGCGATTGTTGTCTCGTAGATGCGCATGAAATAGTCTTTGCTCGTCGCGAGCTCGGTGAACTCCAGGCCCTCGGGGTGGTACTCGCTGACTATTTCTTTTGTCTTGCTGAGCAGGAAGTATTGCTCGGGAGTGAGTGCGTACTCGGGCGGGTTGATGTGGTACAAGTACTCGATTTTTTCGGGGTGCTTGTAAATCGTGACGGTCGTTCCCTTGACAGTGTACTGGTCGAGCAACTCGATTTGCTCGGGAAGCTTGAACAGCAGGCGCGAGCCGATGAACGACGGCTTTAGCTGGGCCTCGAAAACCGTGTGGTAAAAGCCCCTTCCGGGTGGGAGCTTCTTCAGCTTTCTGACGTAGGTCTTGAGCCGCTGGATTAGGTCGGTGGCCTCGAAGTTTGCCTTGATGTATTCCAAAGTAGTGAGGTACGTTTCGGTGCACTTCTTTTGGTCTGGCGGAAGCTGCGCGAGCGTTGCCTTTTCGCGCTGGATTGCCTCGACGCATTTCAGGTAGGCACGAATCGGGTCGGTGCGGAGCAGGTCAGAAGCAATGTTAACGACCAGGTCGTGGCGCGTCGGCAAGTACTGGGAACACGCGTCCCCGCCCAAGTACTGCGGCGACCAAACCCCTTTGACGCGAAGCCGCTGCACCAGCTCGGCGAGCTGCTTGAGCATTCGCGTCTGCTCTTCGTCGTAGACTCGCTCGTAGACTTCGGCGAGCACCACGCGGTCTGCGTCGGTCTTGCCAAGGTATTCGATTACCTCGGACATACGCTGCGGATAGTCCGCGATGCTAGGCCCATAAGACGAGCCGCGGCAGTCAATAATCAGGTACTTGGTCGTACCCTCACTCTTGACAGTGTAGGGGCTCTTTTCCTCAGCCATCCTGCTTAAAAACGTGGGGGGAGTATATAAGAGTAATGCTGCTCGAAAAGCGGAAAGGGGTAAGGTTTGCTGTTGGGACCGCGGTATTCGGCGGATTGGCGTACCTCGTTGCCTCGGGCCTGATGCCCGTGCTGAAGCCGTTGACCGCGGCAATGTCGGCAGCGGTGCTGTCGCTTTTTGGCTCGGCGTATTCCCAGGGCGCACTCGTTTTCTTCAACTCGCTTTCTGTGCAAGTGATTCCGCTTTGCGTGGGCGACATTGAGATCGCCGTCTTGGCGGGCGCGATGTTCGCGACCGAGGACCGCACGGTGCGCGACCGAATCCTTGGGGTAACGGGCGCGTTTGTTTTCGTGATGGCGATTAACTCCTTGCGCATCGCGGCGACGCTGCTCGCGTGGCAGGCGTGGGGAATCGGCGCGGTCGAAGCCGTACATTCCGCGCTGTTCCGCACGACACTGGTTGTCGCAATTGTCGGGTTTTATGGGGCCTGGTATTTGCGGGACGTGATTGGCGAAAAGGTTAAGTTGCACAAGCTGCTTAAAGAAAGGTAATGCCCCTCCTCAAAAAAAAGAAAAAGCTGAAGCCTCGAGCGATAGCCCAGCAAGAAGGCGGGATAAAGGAAGGATTTATCCACGGCTCGATTCCACTGAGGGGAAAGGAAAGGGGTTTCGCGCGCATCACGCAAGCCGTCGGCCGCGCACTCGCGCCAATCATCTGGAGGAAGGCGAAGCGCGAGGCGCTGGAGGAGCACGGCAAGGCAATCGAAAATGTGTGGGGCACTGACGAGTACAACAAGTTCGCCGGGAAGTGGGGCGTCACCCACGACGACGTGCACCTGATGGGCGAGCGGGCGAGGCGGCTCATACACTGGAAGACTCTGGTCGAGAGGCACGAGGAGCTGTGGGGAGAAGTAAAGACCAGCAAAAGCAAGGCAAGCGATGCCCTGAGACTTGTCGCGGAAAAGGGAGTAGACATCGACAAGCTTGAAGAGAAAATCGTGGAGCTTGAAGGGAAAATCCAGGTGCTCGAGCAAAAGAGAGTGGAGGAAGCGCCAGTGGTGAAAGAAGAGAAGCCGCTGAAGGGGTGGCCATTGCCGGAAGAAGAACTGGAAGAAAAGGAGCCTCTACGGGAACTGCAGCCAATCACTGACGACGATGGCTTGAGCAGCGGGGCAGTGCCGCGAAAGACGCAAAAAGCCAAGCGGCAGAAGAGTGGGGAAAGGGGAGTGCCTGAAAGCATGATTCTTGAAGTCGTGAGGGGGAAAGACGTGTCGCCGAGACCCGACGATACACTGCTGCGGGACAAGCACACATACGATTTGGTGCCAAAGAAAAAAATCAAGCAACTGAAAAGCGGAAAAGCTTAAATTGCCCCGCTTGGTAACGGGGAGTGAATGAAGAATAAGCGTGGCTTCGCTGTCTTTACCCCAATGGTGGGCTTGCTCGTCATCCTGATTACAATGCTCATAGTGTCATCCATAATCGCGAACGAGCGCATCGCGGTGCAGGGCAGCGTCAAGTCGTACCGCTCGAGCGAACTCGTCAACCTCGCGTCCGAGGCGCAGACCACCGTGGTCGAGCAGGTCCGCACCGCAATCACTTCGCGGCTCGAAAAGTTTTACGAGGGGACCGGCGAGCCGGTCATGAAAATAAAAGTTTTGGATTGCCCACCCCCTGACATAGCGGACAACATAAACTTTGACGAGCCAGAGTGCGACGACGGAACGAACACGTACCCCTGCGTTTGCGACGATGAAGGCACGCCGTGCTTCGCGGAAGAGACTTGCTGGGGGCAGACCTTCAACGAAGTAAACCTTACGGCTGGGAATGAGCTGATAGGCAAGGGCCTTGTCAAGTCAAGCATCGAGCACACGCTCGCGGCAATCGCGAACAAGTACGACCTCGCAAGAATAGAGCCGAGCGACGTCGAGCTCGACGAGGCAATAACGGGCATCGAGTTTCTGGACTGCGAAATCGACTATGACCCGTTCCGCCCCGACGAGAGCGGTGACTGCGGCGACGGCAGGATACGCGTCACTGTCGACTTCAGCGAGCTCGAGGGCAAGCCCATCGCCGAAGTCATAAGCGAGGGCAAGCGGCTGCAGGTGTTCATGCCCCCCGAGCAGAGAGAGTACACGACGAACGAGCCGTTCATGCAGTACGCGAAGCTGACGGCGGACCTGTTCAACCAATTCCAATTGCTCAACGAAAGCTGGCACGGCGCCGGCGGCGAAGAAAGCCACAACCCCAACTACAAAGAGACCGACGGCAGCGAGTGGTACCACTACAACTACGCGGAGCACGATAGGTATTATGGAACGCCGGGGAAGAACACGTTCGCGAGCGACTGGGCGCCCGGCTTCGCGGTCGAGCAAAGCAACTTGGGCGCGGTCGACCCGTACGATTATTTCGATGACGGCGAGACGCTTACTGATTATATACAAGAGCTTCTTACGCCCGCGCGCAAGCGCGTGAAGGGCGCGGACGTAATCACCGGCGAGGAAGACACGCAGAACTTTCGGTTCGACACCTCGTTCGACGACGACAACAACTGGGCGAAGCTTCTTAACTTCGTGTCTGGGTATGCCACGGACGAGGAAGGCAAGACCGGCAGCACCATGAGCTTGGGAAGCAGCGTGGCAAAGCAGGGAACCGTTTTCCCGGGCGGGTGCATCTCGCCTTCTGCTACGCCGGGGGCATGCGCGACGTCCGGCATTGTCTACAACTGCCTTGTGCCGGACACCACGTTCGACAACATCCAATACAGCTCAAGCACGATTGTCGTGAACACCAGCGCGGACTACGACAAGAAACTGACCGAGCGCATGGGCGACCAGGTCGACGGAATGCTCGAGAGCATCCTCGACAACGGCCAAATCCTGAACGGCCTCGGAGTCGGGTTCGATAAGCCACTGGATTACAAATTGATTGTGACTTCAAAGCAGTACTACGCTGAAGGAAAAGGGTTTTCGGGCGGGGACAACTGGCGGTGCGGCCAGTTCCTTACTCTCTATCAAACCAGGAGCGCTGGCACGACCTGTTCCGGCATACGGCAGAATTTCGGTGGGGGCAAAGATGTGTACGCCAATTGCGTCGCGGGCTCGTGCAGCACGCCGTGCGCCGGAGGAAAAGGCGGCAACTGCCCGTGGTTCATTTCCGAGCCGATTGACTGGGAATGCAGCTCCAGGACGCTTTACCGCGTGGAAGAAACGTACCGCCTCTACCGCAGCACGACCACGAGCGCCGAGCCCACGCGGCCCGTGTTCATGGCCGAGTACAACCGGGGCAAAGACGCGTACCCGGAAGTGGCTGCCGGAGGGCATGACACAGGCCTGTGGACGTTTTCGGACAAATACCTGGACATCACCTCGAAAGATGACGCAAAAGACTCGGGCAGCGACGAGGTCAGCAGCCTCCGAAAATGCACTTACACGTATACTACCGAGGATGGCGGCGGCTTGGAGTACGAGTGCAGCTGGATTCCGGGGTGAACCTTATATATATTCAGAGTAGCATAACTTTACAAGCCGAGGGATTTCCATGGATTTGAAAACTATTTATTCCCAACTGGAAGAAAAGTGGTACGGCCTTCTTGACGCAATAGACTCGAAAGGCATTCCTGTGTACAAGGCCATCGACCCCATCGAAAACGCGGGCATTCCGTCGCTGCCGCTTGTGGCTGGCATATTGATTGTGTTCATCGCAATCGCTGCCTACATGATGAGCGGGGCCGCGCCGGACCTGGTTGGGGGCGACTATGTTGTCACAGTGCTCGACACTGACGGTAACGCGATAAAGGGCGCGACAGTCGCGATGATAGTCGACGCGGATGCTGTGGCGGAAGAAAACACTAATTCCAGGGGCGAGGCATACTTCAGCCTCGACGCCAACAAGGAATACCAAGTGGAAGTCACTACGGACTTATGCGGCAGGGAAGTCGACTTGTTCGACACCGCCGACATGGACTCCATTGAATTAACAGTCGAATGCGTTTCACCGGAATTCGCGGGCTGTTCCTCACTCGGCGAGGACAAGCTCGTGACCCAGCTCGCGGACGACCAAAACAACCTCCCCGCGGCATGCACCATGCGGGTATACGACTCACAGAACGAGGCCATCGACCACCCGTTCAAGGTAACGAGCAACGGCGAGCTCGACATCTCGGGAAGCGGCAGCTGCCCCGAGGACAACAACCGGGCACTCATCGACTGCCAATACCACAAGTGGGAAGGCACGGTCTCCGGGATGTACAACGAGCTGCAATTGTTCGGCCAGCTGACCCTAGTGGTCAAGGAAGACGTCCAGCCCGAAACCCCGGTCTACCTCCCGCCAGTCGAAATAACGCGTGACATTTACGTCAAGGTCCAGAACACACAGGGCACCCCCCTCGAGGGGACGGCCGTCTCAATCGTTGACTCCAACGGAGACCCGCTGCCGCTTCTGCTCGCGGGCGTGGTCGGCGAGGCAATCACTGACGCCACCGGAAGCGCAAAGCTCGTGCTCCCCGACCAGCAAGAGTTCCACGTGCACCTTGAGGACGCCAACGGCGCGTACCAGCCGTACACGTCTGCGTCGTCGTACAAGGCAACGCTCACCCAAACACAAAACCAAATCATACTCAACATGGCCAATGGGTTCGAAACCACCATCTACGTGAAGGAAGAGGCGCGGCAGACCGCAATCGCGGACGCCACGGTCACCGTAATGCGCGACGACAAGGTCATCTCCCAGGGCACGACCAGCAGCGGCGGCTCGTACAAGGTTAGCCTGCTCCAGTCGGCACAGTACCAGGTCGACGTGACGCACCCCCAGTTCTTCGCTGGGACTGCAACGGTCACCGGCGCACTCGACCAAAGCGTCTTCATGTCGCCCATCGACGCGACCAAGACCGGCACCATCATCGTGGACACGTTCACCGCGACCGGAGTGCAGGAAGAGTTCCCGCAGGTTCGCCTCCAGCTCTACTCCAAGGACGCGAACAACACGCGCTGGATGAGCTGCATCACGCCCGGCAACGGCAGGTGCGTGTTCAGCAAGGTCAAGCAAGGCACTTACTACATCACCGCGACCCCGCCCGGAGCAATCTCGGAACAGTCGTTCCCAGCGTTCCAGGTAGTCGCACAGAACACAACCGTCCAGAAAATCAGCGTCATGCCAAACCAATTGACGCTCACCGTGCTCACCGAAGTAATGCTCAGCGGCGACGCCGTGCGCAAAAAAGACGTTGAGGTGACGCTGTGGAACGCGGACTACAACGAGCCCGTCGACACCAAGGAAAGCGGCACCACACGAAAAGTCGATTTCACGCTGGACCAGGGCACACGGTACTTCCTCGTGGCCGAATACGTCGACACCCAAACCGGCACCAAGTACGGCCCGGTCAAGACCAGCGCCACGACCATGACGCAGCACAGGAAGACAAGCATCACGCTCACCCGCGTCTCCGAAGAAGTAGACGTCACCACTCCGTTCGAAATCGAGAAGGGCACCGAAGCCACGCTCACCATGCGGATGAGCCTGCCCGAGTACAGGCCCAACCAGCCGTACGAGTCGGCGACCATGGAAATGTTCTTGGGGGATCCGGGCAGTGTCCAGGACATCAAGCGCACCCCGTTCGTCATCCAGCCAATCCACTTGAGTGACGTCTCGTCGCAGGAACCGTTCGTCGCATCCGTCGAGAAGGCGGACGAATACCAGTACGAGTCCGAGCCAAAGCCAGACAACGACGGCGTCTCGAAATACATCAAGATCACAATCGGCCACTACACGCAGCCGACGACTTACACAGTTGACATACCCGTGTACGCAAAGGCACTGGCGTCCAGCGGCGAAGTCAAGATAAGCTACCGCGCGACGTGGACAGCCGGCGGCGAAGAAGTCACGAGCAACGAAGGCCTGTGGGCAGAGAAAACAGTGTCACTGGTCGGCGACAGCGAGGCAGACACCGCGCTGGAAACAGGCGACTTCTATTCCTACGAGGCGTACTTCTCGAAGCAGCTCGCCGGCGGCTCAATCCTAGAGCCGGACGTGCCCAACGGCTCGCCGTTCTACCTGCACGTCAAGGCCAAGGCCCGCTCCGCAGTCCAGTCGTGGAGCGTTGACGCAAACAACCTGCCCGACAAGGCAGAGGCTGTTGCCTATTCCGGCAGCATCAAGCGCGCCGCCGGGGGAACTGTCGAAATCGCGGAGTTCGCGCTGAGCGGCTCTGACTTTACCATTACCAATTCCGAAGAGGCGTACGGCCTAGAGAAAGACGACGAGCTCACACTTGTCGTGGCACTCCGCGCCAAGGAGCGCGGCAAGGGCACGCTCACACTGTTCGGTGACTACGACAACTCCTTGTCGTACGAGGTCACGCGCGAGGCGCGCGTTGGCACGACCCCAATCGCGGGCGTCGAGGCAATGATTGTAGCGTCGTCCAACTTTTGCATCCCCGGCTATGACAACGGAGACGAAAGCGGAAACTCGTGCTACATGGACTACCCGGAGGGCGAGACCCTGCCGACCAACAACAAGGACTTCAGGCTGCAACTGTCATTGACCGGCGAGGCCAGCGCAAATGTTCTGGTCGAGGCGGCGGACTCCACCATCAAGTTCGCGGACACACAGGCCAATTATTACGAGACGACCGTCGACACGCCGAAGACCCTGCTCATCGAGGGGCACGGCACGTCTCTCACCGACAACCTGATGAGTGTCTACATCTGGGAGGCCGGCGGCACCAAGCCAACGGCTCCAGCGATGACCGTCGTGTACGGCCCGGTGGACTACCGGATGCTCGTGACCCCGTTCAACACAGGCCTTGCAGAGCTAGGGGTCAGCGAGACGACCGACGAAATCCAAGTGAAAATCATGAAGGGCACCCTTGGCACAGAGCAGACCGTCACTGCGGACGCGGAAGTCCAGGTGCTCACCGGCACAAGCAGCGGCGCCGCGGCGCTGGTGCTTAGCGCAGAGCCGTACTACAAATACACAGTTGACCCACTCCTGCCGCCGCAGAGCGAGGAAGGGGTCAGCATCACGGCGGACAGCCCGTACTTCGGCAGGCTCGAGTACGAGTCCGGTGTCTCAGGCCTTGAGTTCATTCCCAAGTTCCCCGCGCTCATGTTCGAGAAAGACGTGTTCGCGCTGGGCGACACACTCAACGACGAAGTGGAAATCAAGAGCACGTGGGACGAGCCAGTGCACGTAACCATGAACAGGCTTGAGCGCGATGGCTGGGACATACTCATGACCGTTGCCACGTTCTCTTCGAGCAACGTGCCGCTCGACACGAAGAGCGGGACCGGCATCGGCGAGGGCATTGACATTCCCGCCGGTGGAAGGGCAGAAATCAATCTTGCCGCGACCGCGAAAAGCACGCGCTGCAGGCTAGAGCTCACGCCAACCATCCTGGAGCTTGAGGTGGACAAGGTCGCGGCAACGCCGCACTACACAGTTGACCTCAAGTGCCAGATTGACGAGGGCGAGATGCCGTCGATTGACGCGGTCGGCGTCGGCCAGTACGTGGCGCGGGAAGACCTGCCGCCCGGAAAGATAACGGCGGACTCGTGTGCCGTGGCATCGGACGGCGACTACGCGTTCGTGTGTGACGCCGAGCAGCTGAGCGTCGCGATTGCCAAGGCGGCGGACGCATTGTTCCTCGACCCGTCCATCATCAGTGACGCGCAGTTCTACGCGTTCGGCAACGACGAGTTCGGCGCGGCGATAATGGACACCGCGGTAAACGAGAACACTGCCGAGGCAGGCATCCAAGCGATTGACAACGTGTTCAACAAGGAAAGTGCGGCCGTGTCGTCGACGAGCAACGACCTCTGGCTTGTGGGCGATGCCGAGTGCGGCATTGTGCAGGTGACGCTCGAGAAGATGAACCTTGACGAAGACATCAAAGTGACTTTCACCATGGACAACAGCAGCACCTGGTGCAATGACGCGAGCTCGCACTACATCATGGGGCTCATGAACTACGACAAGACCCTGCGCCCGGACTTCGGGAGCTACATGTCTTTCCAGGGCGAGGCACAGTTGTTCCTGGACGCAATCGCGAAGGCCAAGGAGCAGGGCAATGACATTGACGCGACCCTGATATTCGGCCACGACGCCTACAACACGCAAAAGCGCACGGGCCAGGAGGCCATGACCTTCTTCACTTACCAAGAGTGCGAGAAGGGCGACTCCAGCGACTGCCCGACGTTTGCGGCGAAGCGCGTGAGCGACGACTTCCCAGTAATCGGATACTACCACGTGACCGACCGGGACGACATACTGATTGGAATGGTTTATGACGAAGACAAGATTGTGGGCCCGGGCGGGGCTTACACCTTAATACCCAAGTATAGGATGGCGTTCGCCAAGGCCATGACTATTTACTTCACGACTGGCTTGACCGACGGCTGGGGCGTTGAGAACTCGGGCTGGCCAGTGTTCAACAAACAGAATTTCCAGATGACCATGAGCCCGGCGCACTACGGGTTGGCAGACCAATTGATTGACCTCACGGGCCCAGTGCTAAGCGACTTTAAGATTTACGGTTACACGCCGTTCATGGAAGGCAGGCAGGAAAGCATGGTTGGGAGCAAGGACGTTGACATCGAGTTCGTCGTCACTGGCGACCCAGACGTGTGTTTCATCTCGAACCTTGACGCGAGCGGCCAGGCAATCCAGGAAATCCCGTCCGCCGAGTTCCTGCATCAGGGCAGCTACCAAGTGCTTTCGATGCCGTGGGAGCTTATGGAAGGAAGTGGATTGAAGTGGGTTAGCGCGTACTGCGTGAACGAGTTTGGAATCCCATCGCACAAGCTCAGGGCGAACATAACTCTTGACGACAGCAAGATGAAGCTCGTGCGGCCATTGCCAAGAATAATCACGACCAACAAGGCAGTGACTTCGGTGCCGACGACCAAGGACTGGACCCTTGAGGTTCGGGACAGGTACTCGCCGCTGCAGTTCTGCCAGCTGAAGCTGCCTGATGGCACCTATGACAACATCGAGGAGTGCGACGACAACAACGACGGCAAGTTTGAAGACACGGTTGACACCGTGGATAATAACAACAACGGCGTGCCAGTGAGCTCGGACAATCCGTCCGGCCCGAGGGTGATTGAGAAAACAGACATAGCCTCATACCTCGACGGCTGCTGCAAAATTACACCCAAGTCCGTGCCTGGAGAGGCGGGGTATTACTTCATCGACGAATTGACGTGCTGGTCGCCGTTCATCACCGAGATGGACGCGGCAACTGAAGTCGAGCTGGAGTGCAGAGACGAGAGCGGCAACACCGAGTCGCTTGGCACTGTCAGCATCTGGAGGTACAGCGACGACAAGCCTGACTTCGAGGTGCCGGAAGACTTCATCATGAGCACGGACTACGACTTCAAATACCCGCAGGACCGGCAGATGCAGCCGTCGGACAGCACATTCCACTTCAACTTGCCGGACATGCCTTCGGGCGCGGAAGGAAAAGCAGTATTTGGCGACTTTGAGCTAGAGCCGGTTGACGGTGGGCTCTGGAGCCCAGAGGGAGGCATGTTCGAGTACTCGTTCACAGTGTTCGACATGGACGGATTCGACCCGAGCGGGCCGTGTGAAGTTGACTTCGAACGCTACACTGTAGACGCCGCAAACGCATTCAGCCCGGACACACCATACCCATGCACTGGCGAGCCAACCGAACCTGGCTCACTGCGTGAACAGCGCGTGACGTGTGAGATGCCCCTCTTAAAAGACTACATCAATAGGGCATCCATCACGTGCACTGACCTAAGCGCGGGCGGCGGCAAAGAGGCAACGAAGTCGTTCGAGCTCACGTGGGACGAGAAGCCCGCGGAAGTGCTCGACGCCTCGTTTGACATGGAGGCACTGGGAGTAGGCCGCATGGGGGGCGGACGCGCGATTAATCCGGAGATTTTCTTTGACGTCCAGGACGACTACTCGAACGTGGAGTCTTGTAAAGTCGAGATTGGCACTCGCGCGACCATTGAAGACGCTTTCTTCGAGTACGCTTGCGAGCTGCAGGACAAGCTCCGGTCGGACGGAAACACCTACGGTGGAACCTACAAGCACGCCGTGTGCTCGCCAATCGACAACAGCACTGTACACTCGGCGATGATAAGCTTCCACGAGGACTCACTCAAGGTAACTTGCACCGACGAGGTCAAAAACCTCAAGAAGGAGACCATCAACAAGTGGGACGGCGGCATCAAGACCCCAACGATTGACAACATGTACCAGGACCTCATAGACATGTGCCGCATGGTTAGGGACAAGTCCTCGGCAGAAGAGATTGAAGCAAAAGGCTACATCGACCTCGGCGACAAAGCAGGCTCAATCAAGTTGGACGACGGGTTCGGCTCGGACGACATTGACGAGGACGGCGTTGCCTACGTCATGGCGTACCAAGCAACCGATAAGGATTATCCGGACCATGTCAAGAACTGGTGGCAAGATACGTTTGATAGCCCGTGGGCAAAAGAAGACATCGCAGAATATGTCGGTAGCGAAACAAAGACCATGGAAATCGGGAGGTCCGCCGAATGCGCGACTGGAGGAGCTGTTGACGTATTGATACTCGGAACAATGCTGGCCACCGGTGGAACATCAACACTAACATGGGAAGCGGCTAAGCAAGAAGCACAAATATCGGTAAGACACGCCATGGCTTGGGCCGTGAGCACGGCAGCGAAAACAACATTTTCAACCACTGGGGCGGCTAATCTGGCGCGATACTTGGTTGTAGCCACAGTGCAAGGATACGCTACCCCAATACAAAAGAACTTAGTGGATGTGGGTATGGAATCCGCCTTTGAAGACGACATGCAATCAGACGTAGCACTGGAGTGTAACGAAGAGCCAGGCATGACCGGAAGCGACATTGTGGAAGCACTCCCAGTTGTCCGGTTGCTGGGCGTT
The DNA here is from genome assembly GCA_042584585.1 of archaeon. Lineage (GTDB taxonomy): Archaea > B1Sed10-29 > B1Sed10-29 > WALL01 > WALL01 > WALL01. The sequence continues at coordinate 87,433 of JBHOSQ010000002.1, forward strand.
GGCATACCCGACGAATTCCAGGCGTTTGTGTGTGCGCCGGAAAAAGATGGGCTGAAGCCGAACCAACTATATTACATGGTGGCATCGGCCAAGAAGTTTGACTTCAGCGGTATTGGCTCAGACTCCGGAGGAGCCAGCGACGTTGTAACAGACGTTGTCTCGATAGCCCTAGACTCGTGCGACGATTTCGTGTGCGTCGTTGGGGTGGTTCCAATGGACCGGGGCGAGGGCCCGTCCTCGACCGCAGGCAAGGACCTCAACCCATCCAACGAGTAAACTCCCTTGGAACCGGAGCAACCCGGGTTTTAACCGGAGGATAAGCCAATTGGCTTATCCCCCACTTGGGTTCTTTTTGTAACGGTTGAATCTATTTCTCCAGAGGGCAAATTGTTTATATACTCTATTACCTAATTGAAGTCAGGTGCTTATTGTGGACGCTGGACAGATTACTGCCATCTACAAGCAAGTCGAGACGAAGTGGTACTCACTCCTCGACGCGCTGAGTGACAAGGGAGTGCCCGTGTACAAGCTCGTGGACCCCATCGAAAACATGGGGATACCCTCGTTCCCGCTGTTTGTTGGTGGATTAATCGTGCTTCTCGCGCTCGTTGCATTCCTCTTGATTGGAGGCGCCGGAGGGCCGGCACTGACTGTTACCGTAACTAGTGGAGGGGCACCGCTCGCTGGAGCCACGGTAATCGCAGGGGACTACGAAGCAACTACTAATGAGGACGGGATAGCCGGGCTGGACCACCCCGGCGAAGGCATCGACATCCAGATAACCAAAGAAAACTGTGAGGCGCAGGTCACAACGCTCACCGGCACCGAAGCAACGCTGGAATTCGACTTAATCTGCAGGGAAGCGCCGCCCGTAGGCGCGTGCAGCACAATCTCAAAAGAATACGACGCAATCGTAATGGTCGGCGAAGACAACGCGCCGCTCGAGGACTGCGTAATCATCGCGCTCAACGGCGGCGACCCGATGGAGACCGGGTGGGGCGCAGACGGCAACACCCTCTTCCTCGACGATGCGACTTGTCTGCAGGAGGACCACCAAATACAAATCACTTGCCTCGGGCACGAAAGGACTTTGTTCATTGACGAGCTGAGGAACGAAATCGAGGAAAAAGGTGAAATCACGCTCAACAAGCGCGGCTCAAGCGGCGCTTCCACCGGGCAGGGAGACTGCGACCGCGACGGAATCCCCGACGCGCAAGACCTCGACAACGACAACGACGGAATCTTTGACGTCGAAGACTTCGACATTGACGGTGATGGAGTCACCAACGCGCTCGACGCAGACACGTGCGGCCAAGACACCCGCGAAGACGCGTACAGCCCGACAGATGTGCCGGGGCTGGTGGACTTGCCGGTTGGCACGCAGGCACAGCAGACCTTCAACAGCTACGTCACCGTAGTCGCGGACACCGGCGAAAAGCTGGACGGGATTCGGGTAACTGCCACCGACGTGAAGGGCACGAAGCTGTCGACTGGGTACGCGAACACAGTGGTTGAAGCCACGACCGCGAACGGCAGCGCCACGCTGTCCTTGCCAGAAGGCCAGAAGTACTACATCACTGCCGAGGACAGCAACGACGTCTACCGCTCCGCCAAGAGCGGGCTGCTCACGCAGAACAGGCAGCAGGAAGTCAAGCTCGTCATGCAGAAGGGATTCCTCACCGTGATAACCGTCGTCAGCGACCGAGCCGTTCCATACGCGACCGTGCGCGTGCTCGACGACCCACAGATGGAGAGGCAGACCAGCAAGATTGGCCAGGCCATATTCGTGCTCGTGAAAGGCATTGACTACGACGTCGAGGTCGTGCACGAGAATTACATCCCCCTCAAGACCAAGGTAGTCGGCGGGTCCGAGACCGAAATAAGGCTCGAGGCGCTGGACGCAAGCAACTCCGGCGACGTGACCGCGACGGTTCGGAACGCACAGGGAATCGAGGAAGGCTTTCCGAGCGTGCTGCTGGAGCTTGTCGACTCCAAAAACATAGTCGTTAAGAAATGCACAACGCCCGCCAGTGGCATGTGCCAGTTCACCAAAGCCATGGCCGGCGACTACACGCTCCGCGCGACGCCGCCTGGGGAAATCTCGTACACCGAGAGCAAGAAGTTCACTGTGGTGGCCGGGGAGTCTGTGGACCATGAAATGCTCATAGACCCGGCTGAAGCAGAAATCGACGTGTTGACTACGATAGACGGGAACCCGACGAAGGGCGTCACGGTAACGCTTTACGACTTGAGCTACGGGGTGCCCGAAAAGCTTTCGGCGCAGAAGAGCGCGGAGAACCGGAGGGTCAAGTTCAACAGCTACCGCGGGAAAAAGGTTTATCTCGAGGCGGAGTACCGTGGGGCTCTCGGCGAGTTCGGCCCCCTCACCACCGCGCCGTTCACGCTCACCGGGAACAAGGACATGGAACTAGACCTCAAGGAAATCACGCGCAGCGTTTCGCTTGAGCTGCCGACAGGCGGCGAAATCGCGCCGGGACAAATCCATTACGCCAAGCTCGTGCTTGAGCTGCCGTATGCAAGCGAAGAACTGAAGGAGACGTACGACAAGGCGATGGCAGAGGTATGGTTCGGAGAGCCCGGCGACAAGTCCAACCCATTGAAGTCACCGGTTTTGATTGGGCCGATTGACAGCTACATTTTCGAGCAGCAGGAAAAGCCGAACGTGCTTGTGTCGGTGGGCAACTCGTACACGTTCAACCAAGAAGTGATTGTTGGGGACAGTGGAACGACTAGTAAGATAGCTAGGTTCACGGTCAGCGACTACGACCCAACGCTTTATGAAATTGAATTGCCAATGCTCGCGAGGCGCGAGGCACAAGGCGATGTAACTGTGCGCTACCGCGCGACGTGGACCGACGATGATGGCCGGGTGTTCACTAGCCACGGAGGGGAATGGGCAGAGGACACCCTTACTGTTCTTGCGGGCGACGATGACGACGACGCAGACTGGGTCGAGACAACCGGCGACTTCGGGCTCTGGAACGCTTTCCTGAGCGCGGACCCCAGCATTGAAGAAGAACAAGGCGCGGAAGAGACCGGCGAAGAAGAAGACGAGCTCGCCGCATCGTTCTTCCCGGACGGTGGAGAAACAAATGTTGAAGAAGACGGAGTGCCGTCGTTCACAAGTGGCTCCTTGGCTTTCCTACACGTGCGCGCGATTGCTGCGCAGGAGACAGACACTTACGTAATCAAGGTTGACTCGTTCCCGCCGATTGGCAGCGGCGACAAGCACATGGCGCCCCTCGCGTACCGCGGCGTAATCAACAAGGCCGGCGGCAAGTCACGGATTGTTTATCCCACGACGCTGGCTGGGGATTTGCCGATAACGTTTTCGCCGACGCAGCAGAGCAAAGACTATTATGCACTGGACGTCGACGACGAGATTCACTTGGTGGTCGCGATGCGGCCGCAGGACGCGACGCCTTTAGCGGAAGTCGCGGTGTTCAACGACATGGAAAACACTTTGCCGTACCGCGTCAAGCAGGTCGGTGAGGGGTTCGAGCCCACGGACATCCCGAACGTCGAAGGCAACATAATGATAAAGACGTTGATTTGCCCGAGCCCGCCGTATATCGGTGAATGTGGCGAAGGGGAAACAACTGTGAACGAGACCCTGCCGAGCTATGACGCGGACCGCACCGAGGGAAGGGACTTCACGATAAAGATAGAGCTCAGAAACAAGGACTCGGTCGACAAAAACATGAAGATGCGCGTGGACGCGACAGGCATTGAGGGCCTTGAGTACGAGGACGATGCGCTGCTCACCGGCAACAGCGGCGAGACCCTGTCCATCACTGGCAAGGGCGCATCAGCAGGTGGAGGCGAAATCAAGATTTTCATCTGGCTCGACGGAATGGAGGAAAGCGAGTGGAAGTCCATCAAGCACAGCGCGGTTAAGTACAAGCTCGAAGTCGTTGCGACTGGCGATGACGGCAAGTCGTTCCAGGAAGGCGAGCTCAACACCCACGCCGCGGAGATAGAGGTCGCGGCAGTCAGGGAGACATGGGGCGAGGCCAGCGAAGAAATAACCACTGGCATCACCACGGTCGGCCATGCCGACGCGATAAGGCTGTCCAAGGACTCAGTCGAGGCTTGGGCGAGGCTTGCGCAGGATATGAGCGGCAACAAGAAGTTCACGACCGCCCCGGACGAGCTTGACTTGGACTGGGGAATGCTTACTGTGCAGGCGGGCCACCCCGAGTTCAGGTGGCTGGAGCGCTCGTACGAAGTGCACGGCTCATTGATTGACCCGGTTACATCGGAATACGGGTTCACGCTTACTGATTTTGAGCCTTTCGAGTTCAGGTACGCAGTAATCACAAACAACTGGGACGAAGAAATTAAGGTCACGGTGGCAAAGGACAGGTGGGAAAGCACGGTCTTCGGCGAGGAGTACGGACTCTCGCATGAATTGCGGGTGGTCGACGCCATGGGCACCGAGAGGGATGTCGAGGACAGCTACCGGCTGACTAGGAACGTTCCGGCGCGCGGCAAGGCAGAGCTCTGGATACTGGCCGCGCCGCCCGGTGACGGGTGCAAGATTGCGCCGAGCCTCAACAAGCTCTCGGTCACTGCGGCGACGACTCTGACAAAGTCAGAAGGCGGCGTTGTGGAAGACGAGGGGGCATATGAAATCAACTTCACGTGCGCGATGGAAGGCGGGCCGGCACCGGCAGGAGACATGGCCACCGGCATCGTGATGAAGGTGGGCTACCAGCCGGCGGACATCACACCGGACTCGTGCACGACTTCCGACGACGTGACTTACATTTGTGACGCGGAACAGTTCAGCGTCGCGGTCCTCAAGAGCGCGAAGGAATTGACTGACGGCCACTCCCAAGCAATCCGAAAAGTGCTGGCGCTTTCGGACGATGTGGTGAACTCGCTGGTGATTGCGACCGCGAGGCAGGAAAACAGCCTCAGCAAGGGGTACCCGGTGGACGTCACTTCGTCTGCCTCCACTGCGAGGGACGGGAGCCTGATACTGACGCAGGACGAAATCACGTGCGGGCTCGTCACGATTCTTTTCGAGAAGCTCACGGACGAAAAAATAAAGGCAACAATTGAAGAAGTCAACAGCAGTATGCCGTGGTGTGCTGGCGGGTCTGGGAGCTTCCTCGGGATACTGAACTACGACAAGAACCTGCGGAAAGAAGCGGACACTGATGTGCTGTTGCAGTACGCCGAGTTTGCCCCCGACACGGACGTCACGGAGTTCAGGGCAGCGGTCGCGGCGATTACGACGGAGAAGTACGTGTTCGGCCACATGAACCCGACTACACCGGACGTCAAGGGCAAGGCCGCGAAGCACGTGGTCTATTACGACGAGTTCACCGCGGACGAGTTCAAGCAGGTCGGCATCAGGGACCCGATGTACAGCTGGCTCACGCAGGACTACGACACCACCGGGTACTTCAACATCAACGACAAGGGCGACGTGCAACTCGGAATCATTTACGAAAGCGCCGACAACCTCGAGAGGAACAGGGAGTGCATGGTGTACAACCTGCTGACGTACTGGAGCCTTGGCGACAGTTCGGTGCTCGATGGCATTGGCAATGAAGAAGAAACGTTTGACTTGAGCACGTGCGAGATGGAGGGAACGCTTGCCGCTCCGCCCGGAGTGAGCCTGCGGCTCGACGCGACAACGCCGGAATACAAGGTAGGTGCCTCTTCGACCGGCGACCCCGAGATTGCGCTTTACATCACTTCAGACATCAAGGCCGAAGCGTGCTACGTCTGGAACGGGCACGATGAAAACCCGGACAAGTCCATCAAGAAGTTTGTCTCGCAGGAAGGTGTGTTCGAGGTCGAGGCTGGCCAGGTTGTGTGGGACGGCTACACCCTGCAGGTTCCTTCGTGGGACTTGAAGCCAGGTGCGGACAGCCGCGCGTACACGGTGAAGGCGGCTTGCATTTCGGATGTCGGGATATGGTCCGAGCGCGTGAGCAAGCAAATCATTTACGACGCGACGCCGCCAGAGATAGTTATCGTGTCCACTGAGGACAACGGCGTGACCAAGAAAGAGGCCGTGAAAATCAGCTTCACGGCGAGTGACAAGTACGCAATCAGGGAGTGCTCCATCGAGGGCGTGTGCCCGGAGTTCTTGATTGACACGGACTGCACTCTTCCGGCGGAGGCGCCAGTGAACGAGATGGGCAACAAGGTTTATACAGTCACGGACTGCGTGACGCCGCTTTTGAAACTGAATGGCGACATAAAAGACACGTGCAGCCCATCGGGCTACAACCAGCTCAAGCTGACTTGCACTGACGAGCACGACAACACGGCAAGTGTTGAGAAGAACGTGTACAGGCTGGCCACGACACAGGCCGGGATTGTCCCACCGACGTGCGACGACATGGAGACGGGCGATGGCACGGAATGCAAGGACTATGACTCCAATACTCCAAACGGCTTCGTCGAGAAGGGCGACAGGTATTACGTGGACAGCGACGACGTGACCATCTCCGTAGTCGTGAGTTCGGACAACCCACTAATAGGATGCAGCCTCAAGCAAGGCGACACGGAAGCGTCGTGCGGCCTGCCAAAGTCGGGGAGCACGGACTACCTGCAGTATTATGACTGCAACACCAAGCAGCCCGGCATTGACTTGCTGGGCGACGGTGAGACCAAAGTCAGTGTCAAGTGCTCGCAGACCGGGACAGAAGAGCTCGCGGAAGTGGAGCTGCTGCCGTTCGTGGTCGACACCGAGCCGCCGACATGCAACATAATCGGCGGGGAGTATCCACAGGACTGGAGTGTTTACTTGGCCCCCTGGAAGTTTGCGAAAATCAGGGGGCAGTCCAGCAAGGCATACATCGGCGTGATGCCAGTGGACGACACTGGATGGTCCAAGGTCGTGTGCGGCGGGGAGACGTTCAAGCCAAGCGACTCCACGCGGAGCCACGAGTTCACGGTGATGAATACTATGACGGGTAGTGGGTACTGGGCTTCTGTCTCCAGCAGCGGAACCAAGCAGACCTTCACGGCAACGACAGACCGCCTGACAGAGGGTCAGGTGATAATGAAGTGCACTGGAGATGACTGCCGCACGATAATGGTGAGCGTGAAGTTTACGGACCCAGAGAGTGGCGAGAGTCTGGGTAGCTCGACGAGCATAGGCGGGAGCGGCAAGTGCAGGAACTTCGAGCCCATGCTCAAAGCCTCCGAGCAAGCAGTGACTCCGGGGAAAGAGTACCAGCTTAAGATTGAGGGCGATTCGTGGGAGTACTACAACGTGCCAGGTGACTACTACACTGGCGGGAAAAGCATCGGTAGCCGGGACATTGAGGCGATTATTTACGGGACTGTGCCAGTCGAGTTCGACCTGTGGGAGCTATATCCAGAGAGCGACGGCACAATCAGCTGCACCGCCTATGACTTTGTTGGCCACAGCAATACATGCACCCAGAAGTACACGACAAAGATACTTGACAGTGCTGACGACTGTTCTAAAAGGTACGATGTTGGCAGCGACACAAAAGACTGGAAAAAGACCAAGCTTGACGCGTTCGAGGCGTACGCCATACGCTATGCATTCAACAGCGAGGACGGCCTGTGCAACATAAACGGTGGTGTCGACTGCTATATATCAGAGTTCAACCCGTTCACCGGCGAAACAGAAAGCGGCTGGGGCAAGATCCTCTCGTCGACAAAAGAGATGCCGCCCACGAACAACCGGAAAGTCTATGCATACCAGTACAAGGGCGTGTTCTTCTTCGGAGATGAATACGACGAGGAAAGGTTCTTTGCAACGGGGAATGGGGGCAGGATGCGGGTCCGCACATATACTGATGCCATTACTGATCTCACTGGCATAACGCCCTGCAGAAATGAAATAGACGAAGAAGACTTCTTGAGCGGGGACGAGAGCAACATGAGAATATACTACGCCGTTCCAGGGTGCTATACTGAAAGGAGCATAGCCAACTATTACTGTTAGGGGGCACCAAAGCCCCCCCCTTATTTATATACTGTTTGTCATTAATTGTTGCAATCGGTTACTTATAGAGGGTAATATAAATGGGCTTCTATTCTGAACTTGAAAAGAAATGGTATAAATTGGTGGAGTCACTGGACAAGAAAGGAATTCCAATCCGTGCAATCACAGACCCCATCGAGACCGCTGGGCTGCCGAGCCTCCCCGTCGTCGCCGGCGTTGGGCTCGTGCTTTTGGCACTCGTGGCGTTTACGCTGCTGCCCGCCCAGGGAGCAACACTGATGCTGCAGGTCACTTCGGACGGCTCGGCCGTCGAAGGGGCTGAAGTCGCCGCCATGTTCGGGGACACCGAAGTGTTCTCGACCACAGGGCCAGACGGCTACGCCGAACTAATGCTTCCGTTCAACCAAGAAGTGGACTTAAGCATTACAAAAAGCGGGTGCGACACCCGCGCCGACTCCGTTTTGCTTGAGCAAGACGACGAAATCGAGATGAGTTTGAGCTGCAAAGGAAGCCCATCCTTTGCCGCGTGCATAACCTCTGCCCAAGAAATCGACACCGTAACCCTCACCACGCCAACCGGCGCCTACGCAAAAGGCTGCACGGTCGGCATAAGGAACTCTGACTACAGCGCAGCCGACCTCGGCTGGCTCGTCAGCGGCAAAAAGCTTTTCATGACGTACAGCGCCGACAACTGCCCGCAAGAAGGGCAAAGCGTCGACATTTCCTGCAACGACTATAGTTACAGCGCGGACATGGAAGATTTCATCAACGACGCGCAGAAAGACCTGGAAATAGCGCTCGTCGAAGAAGACGATGACTACTACGCGGCTTCCGCCGCGGACCGGGTCTACACCGCCACTGTCCACGTCAAGGGCGCTGGCTCAAGCCTCAAGGGAATCCGCGTCAGCGCCACCGACGGCTCTGGAAACGCGCTTTCGTTCACTTACTCCAACATAATGCTCCAGGCCACCACCGGCACGGACGGCATTGCCATGCTCGTGATACCTGAGAACACTGTGTACTACATCAACGCAGAAGACACGGGAACGTCCTACGCGACCAAGATAAGCGGGTCGTACATCGCGACTGAAGACAAGACGATTAACGTCGAGCTCGAGAAAGGGTTCGAGACCCTGCTGACTGTGCTTAACATGAACGATAACTCGGCAGTCCCCAACGCATACATTGATTTGCTGCTGGATGACGTGCAGGTCGCGTACGGGTTCAGTGACAGCGGCGGAAAGGCCAAGTTCAAGCTCGAGAAGGCGGACTACACCGCGAAGGTGTCGAAGGCCAACTACGTCATGACCTCGGTCGACTTTGTCGGCGGGACAAGCAACACACAAATACTGCTTGAGCCGCTCGACGACACCAACTCCGGATTCCTCAACGTCGAGGTAAAGAACGCGCACGGCGTCGGCGAGCCAATCGAGGGAGTCAAGGTAAAGCTGTTCAGCGGCGACGAAGAAATCAAGCACTCGTACTCCAACGACGACGGCCTCGTCAGCTTCGGCCGCATCAAGGCGGGGAGCTACACAATAACCGGCGAGGAAGAGGGCAGTGACACCGTCAGCGTGACCATCGTCGCGGGCGAGACCACCGACTCCGACCTAACCGTCATTCCCCCGCAGGAAAAGCTTAAGGTATTCACCCAAGTCAACGGTGAGCACCAGAACGGGGTCGACGTCGAGATTTACGACATCACTTACTCCGTAAACATTCCCACGCTGCTCGGCTCGTTTGTGTCTGGCACGAACCGCAGGGTCGAGTTCAGCTACGACAAGGGCAGCAAGCTCTACCTCAAGGCGAGCTTCACCAACCCGAACACCGGCGAAAAGTATGGCCCCGTCGTGTCCGCACCGATTGACCTGGACAACGACACGGAATACACGATTGACGTCACCGGCGTCAAGAACAACGTCGGCATCAAAATACTCAACGACGACAAGCAGGAGCACACCGGCTCGCTGGAAGAAGGCGGGAACTATTACGTGCAACTGGACGTCGGGATACCTTACTACGACCCACAGAAAAAAGAGACGTACGACAGCGTTTACGTCGAGTTCTTCACCGGCGGAATCGGCGACCTCGAGGACATCGAGGCCACGCCGATACTGATCCGCAAGGTAACCGCCAACGACTTCGTGGTCGAAGACCCCGTGGTCGGGTCGATGGTGCTTTCCGACTCCTACGTGTACCACCAGGCAAACTTTCCCGAGAGCACCGGCGCGTCCAAGTACATCCGGCTCGACATCATTGACTACAGCGAGGGATTGGTTTTCCCCATGCAGATACCCATCCACGTCCGCAGCAACGTGCAGGGCGAGAACAGCGTCATCAACTACCGCGTGTTCTGGAAGAGCCCTGAAGGCGCCGAGTTCGCGACGAACGGCGGGAAGTGGACACAGCAGCCAATCACGATAGACACCAAGACCAGCGGCTGGAGACTGCTGGACACGCACCCACACTTTTACTTTTACGACGCGTGGCTGTCCTACGACAGGGCGGGCAACAATGTCGCGGCCAGCTGGGCGACCACGAGCCACGCAGCTGCCCCGGAGTTCGCGGAAGGCAGCGCGTTCTACCTGCAGGTGAGAGGTAAGGCAAGGGTGCCGACCAACAACTACGGCGTCGAAATAAGCGCGATGCCGCAGGCCGGCTACCCGTACGCCATTCCCACCAGCTACTCGGGAAGCATTGTGCGGACCAACGGCGTTGTGCAGGAGATTTTCCCGGCAGACGCCATCAGCATCAACGAAATCAGCCCGGCGTCCGGCTCGCAGGGCCTGGACTACTCGCTTGACGCGGACGACGAGCTCCGCCTCGCAATCCGCATGGAGACGCGGCTCAAGGCAGAAGGCGGCGTCGGCGAAGACGCCCCAGTTGAAATCGCGGTGTTCGATGACTACGGCAGGCAGAAGCTGTTGCTGAACGTTCGCAGCCTCAAGCCGAGCGAAATAACGCCGGTCTCAAACCTCATCGCGACGCAGGTGGTTGGCAGCCTCATCGAAGGGGTGCCGCGCGTCTACGACCACAGCGAAGAAGTTATTCCGTCTTACCACGTGCCGGAGTACGGCTCGACAGAGGGCAGGGTGTTCGGCGCGCTGCTGAGCTTCAACAACAGTGACCAGAACGACAAGAGCCTCAAGTTCATCATCCAGGACGAGCACAAGACAATTGACAACAAAGTGCCGTGGGCAAGGTTTTACAAGCAGGCGCTCCCGGTGTACATCGACGCGGACTTTGCGGCGGAATGGCCGTTCATGTCGGAGAAGCAGGCGTTCATCCTTGGGCACACGACCGCGACGCACTGCGACAATTTGACCATCGCAATAACGGAAGAGGCCACGGAACTAACAACAACGAAGATCAACTGCACGGTCGAGAACAACGAGTTCGCGTTCGACTTCGTGCCGACCGGAGTGGGCTGGCACACGGTCAACGTCGGCATTGACGTGCCGACACTGGACGGCAAGTCACAGGTGTACGAGGACGAGATACGCATCTACGTCACGAACCTGCCAGAGATGACGGCCACCGCAAGCGCGGCGGCTTCGGTCAGGGAAGGGCAGAACATCACCATCACGGCAACGGTCTACAACACGGACCCCACTTACGCGACCACGATACTCAGCTACACCGGCAGCTACGGGAACCTTGACCCCGAGCAGAAGACGTCACTCGAGCCGCGGGCGTGGATATCCATTGGGACGAGCCACATCGCGACGGCGGCACTGGATGTAATTCAGCCGAGCACGAGCACGAAGATTGACTTCGTGTGGGAGGCGACCGGCGGCGGGCCTTTGACCGCCACGGTGTGCGCGGGATACTTCAAGTGGGACGGCGAGAGCTGGGACGTGCTTGAGGGAACGGAAAACTGTGACAACATCCCGATTGTCGTAAACGCCGAGGCAGACACCACGCTGATGGACCTGGGCATTGAGATGGACCTCAACGCGACGACCCATTACAAGGTGGACCTTGACACTGTCACTCTTAACGCCACAGTCATTAACCACGGCGAGAACTACACCACTTCGGACTTTGGTTTGAGTGTGTACATGTGGGTCACCAACGAAGAAGGGTTCCCCGAACTGAACAGTGCGCACATTGGCGGCGCCGAGGGGCTCAAGAACGGAACCAACTACACGGTAACCAAAGAGATTAACATGGAGGCGTTCGACTATGGAGTCTACACTGTCACGGTGTGCGCGGTGTACGACGACTACGAGGGAAGCACCTACGCGGACGGCGGCGGGGAGCCGGAGTGCGCGAGCCAGTCGTTCACCATCGAGCGCGAGCCGAGGGACTCGTACGAGGGAGAAAAGACGCTTGACATATTCGGCGGCAGCAATAAACAAGAAGAAGACACTGCGTCGACAACAGGTAACGTCAACATAAGATACTACATCGAGAACGGCGATTATGCAACTGCGCTTGAGAAGCTGCTGTTGATTGACCGCCAGGAAGAGCCGACCATAGAAAAGATTGAGTCGCCCGTATGGACGCTCAAGCCCGGCGAAAGCGACTGGACTTTCTTCATCGGCAAGGGAATGCTGGCCGTTGGCAATGATGACATCAGGAGCAAGACGTCGAACCTGGAGATTTACCTGTTCGAGAGCGATGCCGATACCTCTGGCCTAGAGCCGTGGGAGCAGGGCTCGTTCAAGCACGGATGGGTAGACTACGACCTGGCTCTGACGGGGTATGACGACGAGTACAACGAGGGGCTGGACATTTACGCGGCGTCTCTTGGGGCGGCGATAATCCGCAAGGACGCGGACAGCCCATGCAGCGTCAAGGACTACAAGAATTACCCACAGCAGCCACCACTCAGCTGGTACCTCCAGAGCTGCAATGTGCTGCCGGTCGACTCGGACACGGACAACTGGCTGCTCGCGAACGGGACTGCGGTCGAGCACATCCTCAACAATCCGGGCGGGTACAGCAGCGACAACGACGCCAGCCACCTCGTGATTCCGTACCACAACGAGTACGACATGTTCCTGAGGTACTTGCCGGAGCAGATGCAGGCAAGGATTCACTCGGGCAACATAACCGTGTACGCGAAAGGCGACCGGTTCGTCGTCGAGAAGACGTTCACTGTGTCCGGCGTTGACATCAAGCCAGCAACGCACACGTTTGACTTCACTGACGAGACCGCGGCCGGGAACAATTACGCGCAGAAGAGGGTGCAGCTGACGGTCAGCAACCTCGGGGACTCTGAAATCGAGATCGAGAAGATTGTGTGGAACCCGTCATCCGTCGCGCAGACCTATAACCTTGGCGTGAACGCAATCGGCTCGTACGACAAGTTCGACTACAAGCAGCTGGACCCGTTCAAGATTCCGTCGGAAGGCATTGGGTACATCGACGTTACTTCGACGCCGTCGGTGGAAGTGTGTAAGGGCGAGACGACGGCTGGGCTCGAGATTTTCCTGGTCGACGAGGAAGTGCCGTGGAAAGTGGTGTTCAGCCTCAAGTGCCCGGGGATTGCAGAAGAAGACGTGGGCGCGGCTGCGGCGCAGCTAGTGTACAAGGAAAAGATTTCCCCCGACGCAATCAGCACGAGCCCACGCGCTTGTGAAGTGAGTGAGAGCGGCGGGAACGAAATCGTGCGGGTGTGCGACGCGGAACAGTTCACAATGGCTGTACTGCAGGACGCGGCCGACGGGGGCAGGACACAGGCAGTGTATGCGCTCGGCGAGGAAGAAGTCACCGCGACAGTTATGGACAACGCAAGGGCGGCGCATGGGTTCACCAAGCTGAAGGACGTGATGCTGATTGGCCAGATGAGCACCGGCGACACAAACCAGAAGCAGGCCTGGCTCGACAACGAAAACATCGGGTGCGGCAAGGTCATTGTCAGTTTCGAGAAACTCAGTGGGAGCAAGGGCGGCGACGAAGACAAAGACGTCTTGATTACTCCTGTGACCGTTACCACGAACGCTACGTGGTGCGCGGGCGGCAGTGACGGCGACCATGCGGTCGCAATCGGGCTGCTCAATCTTGACGGCGCGTTGCGGCCGGACCAGGGCAGCGGCGTGCAGTACACTGGCTTCAGCGGAATGGACAAGTTCTTGACCGCGATGAACAACGCGGTCACGAAGGGCAGGCTAATTGTTGGGCTGCCGGACGTGTTCGGCTACGCCGGGACGAGCCCGAGCGAGGTGGACACTGAGTTCAGCGCTGACTACGACTACCGAACGCACACGTTTGTCTACAAGGACTGGCACGCCAGCGAGCTCGTGTCAAGTGACTGGGTGTGGCTGAGGGACCAGGTGACCGTGAATAACCCGGTTGTGCATTACACCCAGATTGTTGATGACGTCAGCAGGGGCGGTAAGATTGTGCGGCTTGGTTTAGCTTACAACGACGCGGGCGTAAGTGCGTCCACGCTGCAGCAGCACAGGGAAGACCTTGCGGTTGACCTTGTCAACTCGTGGACAGGAGCATCAATCGGGACTGCAGTCTGCGGCAAAGGCCACACGAAGGTGACCGGCCACACGGCGGCGTCTGGAAGCTGGTGCGAGGTCAGGATATATGGCTTGCCGATGGATGGTTACATCACTCGCCAGCAGCTGAAGCCGCCACACATACCTTTCACAGAAGTCATGAAGGAACCGGTCGGCACAAGTGTTAACGCAGACAGTGACTTTGCGATGGCCGGCCAGCTTTGTTATTGGACGGCAAGCGGGAATTGGATATACGAAACGTACAAATCGTTTGTCTATTTCGACGCGGCCAGCGAGCTCGCCCCCAGCGCAAAAATCAAGTGGGTTGCCCTAGAGCTTTATGGCAAAGTCCCGCTCTACCAAGGACATGGCATACGGCCCGACTCTTCGATGCCTAACGACGAACGTGACGTGATGGTGCAGCGGGCGGTTAGCAACTGGAACCACCCCCGTGAGCCACTTGTGATCACGGACTTCAACTTCTTGCTTTATGACGAGACGACGGCCGAGCGGATGTGGGGTGGATGGAGCGCCTATAGTCGGAATGAGATACTTGACGTCCCTGAAAACACCGTGAACCGCAATGGCCTGACCAAGTTCGCGGTGCGGACAAGGGATGAATACTTGAGGGACCCAGTTCCCTGCCCAGGTGATACCCAAGGAACGAGCATAGGAGAAGTGATAAGCTTCTACACCTCCGAGGCTCCCGCAACCAAGCGGCCAGTCCTTGAAATCGCCTACGACCCGTGAATGGTATGATACAAGAAAAATGGGCCGGGATAGTTGACTCGCTCGCCGACAAGGGCGTGCCGCTTTATTTAGTGGCTGACCCACTGGACGACCACGGCATCCCCAGCTGGGCTGTTTTGGCGGCTATTTGGCTTGTTTTGGTGTTTGGCTTGGTTTTTGTGCTTTTTCCGGGTGTGAAGTATAGTTTAGACATCACAACAACGCCCGGAGCCAAGGTGCTCGTCACGTACGACGAAGCCCAGCTCACCAGCACAGCAGAAACCGGCACAGTAAGCTTTAAACTGCCGCTGGGAGCCGCCGCAAACGTCAAAATCACGATGGCCGGGTGCGAAGGCGAATCCCTGGAAGTAGTGATGATTGACCACTACGAGTTCGAGAAAGAGCTAGTCTGTTGATTCCAGCAGGCCTTTAATCACGTGCTTCAGCGACCGCTCGCCCCTCTGCAAGTGGATTTTGTCGAGGTGGTGCTTGGCCTTTTCGTGGAACGGCGCGTCCTCGGGCGGCGCGTCCTTTGACTTTATTTTTCCCACGAGCGAGCGCTGCGCAGTCTTGTGCAGTGACTTTTCGCCCGTCTTCAATTGCATCTTGTTAAAGTGGTGGCGCATTTTTTCGTGGAGCGGGGCGTGCTCCGGAGGCTTTTCCACGTACTTTTCCTTGTTGCCGTCAGTCAAGAAGCCCTTGTAGCGGAGGTCCCGCAAAAACTTCAGTGGCCGCGTCCACGTCAAAGTGTGCTGGATTTGCTGGGCCTGCACCGCGCCGCTCCCGCCGAATGGCTTGGGCTTTTTGGGCATAGGCAAACAAACTGCGAGCCAGTATAAAAAACTGTGCCCGGTAGAAGGCGCCATACTATTGGGGGGCCGCGCCAATTGGCGGCGGCCCCCGAGGGCGCTATGCATTATTGTAGGTGGCCCACCAATAGATAACGCTTTTAAACACGGGCTACTTCTTGTAGGGCATGGGCTTCCTGGACTCGGTGCTCGGCACAGGCATGGGCGCCATGGGTGGGGTATGCGGATTCATCCCCAACTGCGAGTTCATTATGCTCGGCCTCAAGATTGTGATGCTCTTGTTCATAATCGGGTGGGTCAGGAGCCACCTCGGCGGAGGATTGGTCGCCACAATCGTGATGCTGTTCATTGGGTACTTGGCATTGTTCCAGTACTTCGCGGTGTTCGGGCCGCTCACGATTGTTTACTTGCTGATTATAATGGGTGTCGGCGGGGCAATTACTGACCTGGCATTCGGCAGGGAGTACTACGGCCTTGGCGGAGAATCGGGGGCGGCAAGCCTCCAGCAAAGGATGATGAGGCACGAATGATGAAGGGATTCATACAGTTCATTCCCGCGGGGTTCATGCTTCCCGCGCTTTTCATAGTGTTCCTGCTAATCATTTTCGTGCCAATAGTCGCCATCACGCTTTCGAGCGAGCTGATGCTCTTGTTCCAGGTCGGGGCGGCAATCATGGTGTTTTCGTGGGTCCGGAACGTCGTGGGCCCGGGATTGTTGAGTTACGCGATTGCGGGCGTTTTGATTTACATATTCGTGTTCATCCTGCCCCAATTCACAATGGGGCTGTACATAATTTGGACGATAATGGGCTTCGGCCTGTTCGGTATGCTGTTCTGGGGCCTGACCTTGTTCAGGCTGGCCGGGTGACACAGTAATATAAAGAAGAAAGTCAAGAATAATTGCAAGGTGGAAAAATGGGTGACCTTTGGACCGACCTACAGCTGGCGGGAATACTGTTCGTATTCGTCTACTTGACGCAATGGGCCATCGGCATGACCGGCTCGCGCAGGGTAGGCATACTATTAGCCATAATCATCGTGTACCTCACGATATACCAGCACATGGAAGTGCTCGTGATTGTGATAGCACTGTTCTTCGGATACGCGTTCTTCGAGACGTTCGAGAACACGTTCGTCCCCATGGGCAGTGGAATCAAGCCATAGGAGGAGTGAATGGATACTTTCACCATTGTCATCTTCCTCATTATGATAATGGTCGCGATAAGCCAGAACGTGCTTTGGGCGGCAGCGCTGCTCATGCTGTTGTTCGTCGTGGCCGTCCGCAGCAAAGGGCTAATTGCCATGGCCGTCATCGGCGTGCTGCTCGCGTACATGTTCCAGGCGCAGCAGCAAGTCGTGATGCTCCTCGTCGCAGTCGTGGTGCTGGGGATATTCATGTTCACAAAAGGCAAGGGCGGGCCAGAAATGTACTCGCCCGGCATGCTCCTCGGGGGAAGATAAATGGACATACTGACGCTGTTGCTGCTGGCATCCATTGTCTGGGTGGGCTTCACCTACAACATGGCGTGGCTCTCGCTAATCAGTGGGCTGCTGCTGGCGGTATACATCTGGGGCGTCAGGAGTGAGCCACCGCCCGCGCCCGTTGCTTCAGGCATGCCCAAGGTACGGCCAATCATCGTGAAGCGCAGGTACTCCGGACCTCCAAGCATTTACCCCAGCACGATGAGGATGCGCGTCAACCCACGGTGGAACACTTATGACTGGTGGGAAAACGCGTTCGGCGCAGCCGGCGTTGGGGTAGGCCTGCTCGCGCAAATGTTCAAGCCCGCCGGAAGAGGCAGGATAGGGAAGACTTAGTATGGACCAAATACAGAGGCCCGTCGGCCTCATGGCATTCGTGCTTTTGCTCGCGATTTACCTAGACCTTACGTGGCTCGCGGCACTAGTCGGCGCGGGAGCCTTTTTCGTCATACTCTCGACAGTGAACTTCAGCAGGCCAATGCCCGTGGCACAGGCAGCGCCGCCACAAAAAGAGGAAGAAGTGCTGACTCCAGTGGTCGTGCAGGACACAGGCGAAGCGCCTTATTTGTATCCCCCGGATTTCAGGCTCAAAGTGAGGCCAAACTGGCCCGCCAACACGTTCTTCGAGAACGCGTCGGGTGGCCTCGGGCTGGCGCACCGTGGGCTGCACAGCATGATGGGCGGAAGGCCACTGCAGCGGTCGGGGTGGTTCAATGGACCTTGACAGCGAACAGATCATACTGCTGGGCGCGGTCTGCGTCGCCGTCTACCTAGCGGGATACGGCTCGCTCGCAATTGGGATATTCATCCTTCTCATTATTTCATCTGTCGTGATGGGTGGAAAGAAAGTGATAAAGCCCAAGGGCACGTCCATGGGCGGCGTGCGAATCAAGGGCGCGGAAGCCCTGGAGCCCATAATCATTGAGACCACGCGTGGCGCACCGTTCCGGATTCCCGCGAACATGAACGTCCGCGTGCGCTCGAACTGGGGCGGCCAGACCTGGATTGAAAAAGCCATGGGCAAGGGCGCCGGCCGTGCCGCTCGCATGATGTACCGGTCCACGGGCCGAAGCCAGTACTAGTGATGCCTAATGATTGGACTGCTCGCCGCAATCGCCCTCATTTTCTTGGGCGCGTCAATTAAGTCAGAGCTATTGATTGGTTTCGGGTTCATCGCGATTGCGCTGCAGCTTACTCTTGACCGCTTGCAGCCGAGGCCACTCCCGCAAGCAGTGGCGCAGGCGGCGGCAAGGCCGCGGCTGAAGCACAAACTGATTGAGGCCCCCGAAGACATGTGGGAAAAGCAGGAGGACAAGACGTGGCAGGCCATGATGAGTGGTGGGCCATCTGCCCTGAACATCGGGGGGGCCGGGAACTTCATGGGCTTTGCCTCGCGGGGCATTGGAAGCCCGATGGCTGGCGGATTGATGCGCGGAATGCTTCCGTTCCAGAACTACGGGAGCAGCGGGGTTGCGGGAATTCTCGAGAACATGTTTATTGGGTTTCCGATGGGCATGGGCAACTTTTTTGGGGGGAATGTACCGTCCGAGCCGTTTAGCCGGCCGCACTACACTGACCCCGATAGTGGGGAACCGCTTTGACGTATAGGTTTATTAGGCATAATGGGGTAAGCCAAGTGATGAAAAGGCTTTTGCTGGCGCTGCTGGTTTTGAGCGTTGCATTTGCAGTTGATGTGGACGATGCCACGGGCTGCGAAAAGTATTCTGACCACGTTATTTGCCCGCAAGCAACGGACGTGGCACTGGAAATAACTTATACGACTGACGCGGACTGCTATTCGCTGCAGAACGAGTTCGGCAACCTCGAGGACCTCGGGTGCTACGCGGACGCCGTCACGAGCGGCATTGAGTACGAGGCGTGCGGAATGTACGTGCCGTTCGACGAAAACGATATTTTGATTAGCGAAATTGACTACGAGCACCAGTGCTCGACAGAAAAAATAGCTGCGGGGGAAACGATTTACGTCTTTGGCTTCCAGGACCAGTTCACTGGGTGCGAGACGATTGAAGAAGACGAGTTTTACGGCGAGTACTTGTGCCCCGTGAACGGCCAGAAGCGCGGGGTCACTGGAGCCATCGAGTACTACGAGGGCGACTACGGCTTGTTGCTTTACACGCAGGAAGAGCAGGCGATTGCCGGCGGGCTCGAGGACATAGGAATCGCGGTCGTGGTGCTAGGAATAATCGTCTTGTTTATTTACGCGCTCTACATCTGGAGCGAGAGGGAGAAGTAAGAACGTTTTTATGTGCTAAACTGCCTAGTGTTAAGCATGCCACCGGAAGAAAAGCTCGACCGCAAAGAAGCACTCAGGAGGGTGGACGCGGTCAGCGACAAGTACTTCAACGCACTCGAAAACGCTGACAAGGACGCGCTTCACGCGGCATTCAAGGACATTCAAGAGCTGCACCTGCAGGGGCATATCGGGCTCGAGAACTTCAAGGAATACGAAGACGAAGTCAAGGGCATAATGGAGAAAGGGTTCCCGCAAGAAGAAGTGGAAGCGGTTGAAAGAGGGATAAAACCACCAAAAGAAGAGCCGCCAGTGGAAAAAGCGCCGGAAGAAAAAAAGCCTGTGCCAACAGAAGAAGATGAGCACATAAAGCGTGTCAACAAAATAATCACGAAGTTCAACAAGATTTTCCTCGCCTTGCGCCTTAGGGATTCAGAACAAATTGAGAAGTACGGCAAAAAATACGACGACTTATACGAGCAGCACAAAGACGACCCGGAGAAAATGCACACCGCGTTAACCGGGCTCCTTGACGAATTGTCCCAAGAAATTGGCCCAGAAAACGTCGAGCTACTAGCCAATTGGGCAGACAAGGAGGACCAGATGGTATCTGGAAAACTCTTCCCAAAAGATTATGGGAACTACTACGGGAAGCGTAAGTCGATTTATAACAAAAAGCGATAAGCTACTTCGTCGCGAGCCGCGCGAGCATCTTTTTGTTGATGTCGATTAGGTTTTCGTTGATTCTTTTCAGGGCGCCGAGCTGTGGCTTTATGTCGTTGATTTCCGCCTTGATTTCCTGGAGCTCGTGCTTGATGTCGTCGATGCCGGAGAGCGAGCCCTTCATCTCGTCGTGCTTGACGTGGAGCTCGTTGACGTTCGTGTGCAGCCGCTCGATGTGCTCCTCAGCCACCGGCGGAACCGGCTCAAGGGGCTTTGGGGCCTGGAGGCCGGACTCGACCAAAATGCCCTCAAGCTCGTCATCGGACACACCCATAGACCGAAGGTTTTCCACTATCGCGTCCTTCTCCATGCCACTGGACTGCATGGTCTTCACGATTCCAACAATGCGCTGCAGCGTTGCGTCGTCCATAGTGCACAACCTATAAATACAGTTTCGACGTTGTAAGCATACCAACTGGAACTATTTAAATATGAGGGTGTTGGACTGAAGTCACTAGACCTACCGCACGGCCCATGGAAACACGTACTTTCAGGGATATGGAGCGACAAGGAAATCTCGTACCACGAAAACCCTGACAAGGACCTATTGGTAATGATTTACGACAGGCGCGGCGACGCCGTGCGCGGAATGGTCTTTTTCATGGCCAAAGTCTTCGTCGTCGAGGGCAACCCCGGCGGGTTCTTCGAGGCCGCGGGGCCAAACACCATAGTCGTGCAGAAAAACACGCCCACTTACAAGGGCAGCTTTTTGATTGTGACGACAACGCCGGAATACGTCAAGTTCTCGCCGAGGGAATTGATTGCGGTCGCGGACAACCACTGCGACGAAATCGAGAAGCGGGCGACCGACGTCCGCAGCAAGACCGGCGACTTCGCGATTAAATTGGTGGAGGCGAAGTACGCGGACCTGGAGAACACGAACGAATTGTTCGGCGAGCCACTCGCATTGCCGGCGCTTGTGGTGCGGAAAGAAGGGCCGGGGCTGGAGTCCGCGGAACTGACGGGCAGGGTGCACCTCGGCCAGAAGCTGGACGGCGAAAAGTCAGAGGAAGACATAAAGTCGTTCCTGCTGACGACCCTTTCCGGCGCGGACACGACGCGGGGGCTGCACGTCATGATGGAGGGCTGTGTAATCAACGGAGTGTCGGGCGTGGTGTTCGACGGCTTCCAACAAGTCGACTCGCCAAACGCAAACACGGACGAGTACGGCAAGTACGGGCTGACCGTGGACCCAATGGGAATGCCCGTGAGGCGGTTCAAGCCGGGCGCGGACTTTTTCATTGACCTGAAGCTCTTGAACAAGGACTTGTTCGGCGACATAGTGGGCGCGGGGCACGGCGTGGACATGGAACTCATTGGCGAGGCACTCGAGAAAAAGCCGTTCAACCTCAAGGGGCTGATTGAATTGCTCAGGGGCATCAAGGCCGAGGACAAAAAGTTTTTCGGCGCCAGGGCAATCCGGATTTGCCGCTTGATGGAAGTCGCTTACCCCGGGCTGTTTGACGGGGCGCTGGAGCCCAAGGAAATCGTTGCGCCGTGGCTCAAGAAAATGGGCCGCATCGCAGTGGTGGACACGAGGGGCATGAAGCCATCGCTCAAGAAGGGATTGGTGTACTGCACCCTCAAGACGCTTTACGAGAGCTACAAAAAAGAGTTCGCGAGCAGCAACATGAAGGTGCTCGTGGTGGTCAGTGACCCGGATCTCGTGGGCGAGCCGAAGTCGCTGCTTGACCGCGAGGCCAACCGATTGATTAAATTGTCTGGGGAGACTGGAATCGGTGTTTGTGCAGTCGCGAAGGCTAGGAGCGAGCTCGACCCGGACATTCGCCAGAACTCGACCCTGGCAATTGAAGTGATGGAAGGCAACAACGCCAGCGTAAACGAGCACGGCGGCAAGCCTTACAGGATTAGTTTCCGGCCCACGCTTAGTGCGGTGTGAAGCTACTTCCGCATCTTTTGGTCAATCACGTCGCTTAATTGGTCCAGCGTGACGTATTCCAGTGGGTTGATGGAGTCAATTACGTACTTCAGCTCGTTGACTTCCTGGCGCAGCTCTTCCATTGACTTGCGGAGGTTAATGATTTCCGCGGAGTCCCTGCGCCTCGCCGTGGGATGCTCCATCGGGGGAGAAATCTCGCCGCCGCCCATGAGTTCAGCCTTCAGTTCGTCGCGGAGCGTGTCCTTCAGCTTTATTAGGTCGGCTGGCTTTCCGCCGGCGCCGCCTGCCGCAAGCGCAATCTCGAATTCCTTCATTTTTTTGTTGTGGGAGACCAGTGTGCGGCCGATGACCTGCTCGTTGTTCTCCATGATTTTGAGCCGCTGCGTGATAAGCTTCAGCTTGGCGTCGAGAGAGGCGAGGCTCGCGGACATTCCCGGCGAACTCGCGGAAGCGGAGGATGAAGAAGGCCTTGGCCTGTGTCTCTGGGGGGGCATTGCAGCACCTTTAGGTTAATAAAGCATAAACCCGTAAGGCTATAAAAACATAGCGGGCTCAGCCATGAAAGGCACTCTCATCGACATCGGGCACTCTGAAGAAGACGGCCAGAGCTACGTAGACCTTTACGTCAAGGGCGAAAAGCTTGAGGTAATCAAGGAAGCGTTCGACCCGTACTTTTATTTCGAGGGAGCGGAGCCCGAGCACGAACTGGTAAAAAAAGCCGAGCTGAGCGGCAGGCTGTGGAAAGTTTTTGTTAATGCCCCGGGCGACGTTCCGAAGCTGCGCGAGGAATTGGTGAAGCAGGGCCGGATTTTCGAGTACGACATTCCTTACACGCAGCGCTATTTGATTGACCATGACATCGTGCCGTTCACTGTCTACGAGTGGAAAAAGGGCAAGCCCGGAAAGCCATTGGGCGACTACGAGCCCTCCAGGGTCGCGTTTGACATCGAGACGTACAACCCACGCGGAATGCCCGAGGCGGACAAGGACGCAATCGTGATGGTGTCCACGCACGACGGGGAAAAAGGCGCGGTTTACACGTGGAAAAAAATCGGGCTGCCTTTCGTGAAGTCGTACAAGAACGAGGGCGAGATGCTCGCGAACTTTGTCGAGGGCATGGATTACGACGTGGTCTACACTTACAACGGGGACAACTTTGACTTGCCGTACGTCAAGACACGGGTCGAGGAGCTCGGCATCAAGGAAGGCATGCACATTTCGCTGCGCCAGGGAATGCGCGGGCTCAAGGCACGGATTCCGGGCAAGGTGCACATCGACGCGTACCGCGGAATGGTTTTCCTGTCAGTAATCGGGGCATTGAAATTGCCGCGGTACACGCTGGAAGACGTTTACAAGGAACTGACCGGCAAGGAAAAGCTGGACATCGACACAAAGAACCTGTGGAAGATTTGGGACAAGGGCAGCAAAGCCGAACTGGAGGAGCTCGCGACTTATTCCCTGCAGGACTCGGAGGCCGCGTTTGAGTTAGGCGAGCAGATGCTGCCATTGTATACCGCATTGTCCAAGCTGATTAACCAGATGCCTTTCGACGTGTCGCGGATGACGTCGAGCCAGATTGTCGAGCTGCTGCTGCTGAAGATGGCGAAGAAGCGCGGCGAAATCGCGCCGAACCGGCCTGTGGAAGGCGAGTTCAAGGCCCGGGTGACCAAACAGTTAAAGGGCGCGTTCGTGCGGGAGCCCGAGCCCGGGCTGCACGAGGACATCGTGGTGCTGGACTTCAAGGGCCTGTACCCGAGCATCATTATTTCGCACAACATTGACCCGAGCACATTGGATTGTGATTGCTGCAAGGACCCGTTCGAGTCGCCGATGGGCCAGAAATTCTGCAGGAAAAAGAGGGGATTGATTCCCGAGATGCTTGAGAAAGTCGTCGGGGCCCGGGCCGGTGCGAAGAAAAAGCTGAAGTCTGCGAAGGGCAAGGAAAAGCGTGACTTGGGCGCGGAGCAGCAGGCGCTGAAGATTGTGGCGAATTCTACTTATGGCTACATGAATTACGCGCGTGCGCGGTGGTACTCGTACGACTGTGCCGAGGCGACGACGGCGTGGGGCAGGAAGTTCATCAAGGACGCGGCGTCCGAGGCGGAGAAGCGCGGGTTCAAGGTCATTTATGGGGATACCGATTCCGTGTTCATGCTTCGCGGCGGAAAAAGCAAGGAAGACGTGCTGAAGTTCCTGAAGGACTACAACGATTCTTTGCCGGGCAAAATGGAATTGGAGCTCGAGGGCTTTTATCCGCGCGGAATTTTTGTCACGAAGAAAGAGGGCGGCGCGGCGAAGAAGAGGTACGCGTTGATTCGCGAGGACGGGCAGATCGAGATAAAGGGCCTGGAGTTCGTGCGGAGGGACTGGTCGCAGATTGCCAAAAGGACCCAGCGCGAAGTAATCCAGAGGGTGCTGGAGAACGACGTGGAGGGCGCGAAGGCGCTGGTGCTCGAGAAGATTGAGCTGGTGCGGAAGAACAAGGTGCCAATCGATGAGTACGTGATTCGCACGCAGCTGAAGCGCAGAATTGCGAAGTATTCATCGCAGGGGCCGCACGTCCGCGCGGCGATGAGGCTCGAGGAGTCTGGGGAGAAAGTGGGGAAAGGCACGCTTATTGAGTACGTTGTCTGCCAGGGCGCGGGCAACATCGGCGACAGGAGCTATTCAGTTAGGATGCTCGGGAAAAGGAAGCCGGACGTTGATTATTACGTGACGCACCAGTTGTTGCCTGCGGTCATGAAGATTCTCGCGGAATTCGGGATAAGCGCGGATGAATTGATGACTGGCACGAAGCAGGCGGGATTGGGTGCTTGGGCCTAGAATAGCTTGTTGACGACGTCGGCGCAGAGCTGTTCCCAAATGTAAGGCTTTTTTTCCTTGAGGTCGCGCTCGTTGAAATAGCCCTTGTCGTGGGCTGCCTTGTTTATGTGGTCGATTACCCTGCGGCGGTCGACCACGTTAAGTGCCTCGAACTTGTCCATGGCCATTTCGTTTCTCATTCTCGTCGCCGGATCCACTGAACCACCAAACAAGAATACGGCAACATTATTTAAATAACTACGGATTAAGGAAAACCGAATGGAAGAAGACTACCGCAAGGCAGGCAAAGTCGCGCGTGAAGCGCTCGAGAAAGGCGCCAAAAAAGTCAAGGTCGGGGCGTCGCTATTGAAGCTCGCCGAAGAAATCGAGAAGGACATTCTTGACAAAGCTGACGGGCTCGCGTTTCCAGTTAATATTTCTCT
The DNA here is from genome assembly GCA_042584585.1 of archaeon. Lineage (GTDB taxonomy): Archaea > B1Sed10-29 > B1Sed10-29 > WALL01 > WALL01 > WALL01. Next base: position 112,993 of record JBHOSQ010000002.1, read on the forward strand.
CAACAACCAGGCCGCACACTACACGCCCGGAGTCAACGACGAAGCGGTGTTCGGAAAAGACGTCGTGAAGCTCGACGTGGGGGCGCACGCCAACGGGTACATTGGCGACACCGCGTTGACTGTTGATTTGACTGGCGAGAACGGCAAATTGGTCGAGGCCAGCGAAAAAGCATTGGAAGAGGTGATTGCCGCGATAAAGCCCGGGGCCAACACGGGGGACCTCGGGAAATTGGTGCAGGAAACGATTGAGGGGTACGGGTTCAAGCCAATCATGAACCTCGGTGGCCACGTGCTTGGGCAGTGGATGTTGCACAGCGGGTTGACGGTGCCGAACGTGGCAAGCACAGGGTTCGACTTGGAGGAAGGAATGGCAATTGCGATTGAGCCGTTTGCCTCGGCGGGCCGCGGGCGGGTCACGGAGGACCGGCGGGTCGAGATTTTTGCGCTGAATTCTCCGGGGGCGGTGCGGAACGCGGACGCCAGGAAAGTCATCGCGTTCGCGGCAGAGAACTACGAGCACTTCCCGTTCGCCGAGCGGCACCTCGCGGGGGCCTGTTCAGGGCTAAAGCTTAAAATAGCCTTGCGTGAGATAGTTTCAAAAGAGATATTCACTAGCTACCCCATCCTCAGTGACAACGGCCTGGTGTCCCAGGCTGAAAAGACGGTCATCGTGACTGCGGACGGGTGTGAGGTGACGACGAAATGAAGAAAACACACTTCCTTGGCGCTGCCGTCAGCATTTCAATAATTGCGGGGCTGCTATCGTTCGTGCTCTTGTCGGGCATAGGATTTTCGATTGGGGGTGTGTTGAGCCCAGCCTTTTACGATGGATTGATGGGCATGAACATCATAATGCTCATCCTGGGGCTCGTGTTCCTCGGCGTTTCGATGGGCGCACTGTTTTCCGCGACAAGGTTCTTGGCGCACATGAGGGCGCTCGGCCTCGCGGCAATCACAAGCCTTATTGTGGCATTAATCGGGTCAGTGTTTTACTGGCAGCAAATGACCAGCTACACCATCGTGGCGCTGGCGTTCGTCGCAGGGATTACGGCGGCCGGGTTCTTGTCCAGCAAGGCACGGGGCACCAAGTTCAGCGTCGGATTCGAGCACGCGGGCAAGGCAATGCTCATCATGGCGATAGTGGCGTGCGTGGGGACACTGATTGTTGTGACGGTCGACGCCAAGCCGTACGAAGACCAATTCATTGAGGGCATCACCGGGATTGCTGTCATCGACGTGGACGAGGCAACTGTCGAACAAATGGTGAGGGCGGAAAACCCCAAGATGGATTTCAACACGTTCCTTGCGCAACTCGCTTCGGGCTACCCGGGCTACACGCTCGAGGACCAGCAAAAAGTGGAGCAGTTATATAGTGATTATGAGGCGGACTACGAGGCCGAGGTCGCCCGCTCTGTGCAGGAGACAATGTCCACGATTAACGAGTCCAAAGAAGCGTCGAGCACCTTGATTCGGTCTACTAGTTACTTCGAGCTGATGTACAAGTATATCTCAGTGTCTTATGGGCTGGCGATGCTGCTGCTTTTGGGGTTGAGCGCGATAGTTTCTGCGCCCGTGGCAGGAGGAGTCAGTACTGTGCTGCACAGGCCATTGCCAAAGGCCGCGCACCCACAGCCCAAGGAAAAGGCGCCCGCTGTATGGGAAGAAGAAAAAGCAGTGGAACAGCACAAAAAGCTGGAAGAGCTCGAAGACCAGGCTATGGGGAAGAAATAAGCGGGCCCGGAGGGATTTCAACGCCTGAAACTCAGGCGGCACGTTAGGCTTGGGAGCCGCGGGTGGACGTTGACCCAAGTCAACGTCAAGGGCCTAGGGCTCCCAGAGACAAAAACTGCGAGCGCCAGCGAGCTCTTATCCACTCGCCTGGGGGGGCGCTTCCCAGGGTAGCGGGGGGCTGTGCCCCCCATGACGCTGAAAGCGGGCCCGGAGGGATTTGAACCCCCGATCTATTGCTCCGAAGGCAATCGCGTTATCCAAGCTACGCTACAGGCCCATGAAAAGATGTTAATGGGGCAGTATATAAATTTAGACTACTGGAACCTGTGTAACCAGCCTTTCGTCGTACTCTTTGTCGCAGTAGTCGCACCGCATCCGCAGCGGGTTTGCCGACACGGTAAAGCTCGTCTCCAAAGGCTCGCGGGCCGCGTTCGTCACGCAATGCGGGTTCAGGCACTTCAAGTAGCCCTGCACCGTCTTCGGCAAGCCCACTTTGTGCTTCTCCACGCGCTTCCCGCCCTTGATTGTGTTGATGGTCGCGTCCGGCGCAACAAGCGCGATGATGTCACGGCGCTCCTTGCTCACAAAAACGTCTTCCAGCTTCACGATGTCTTTCTTGCCCATGCTCGGCGACTTCGCGTTCAGCAAAAGCACTGACTGGCCGCCGTTCGCCCCCCCAAGCAAAGTGTAGACCACCAAACCCTTTCCCGCGGGAATGTGGTCAACCACTGTTCCGTCCTTGATTGGCTTTACCTCGAGTGCCATTTCACACCGCCCCCAAAAGCATTGCTATGAGCGCCATTCGCGTCGGCACCCCGTAAAACGCCTGCTTGAAGTACACGCACCGTGGGTCCGAGTCGCACTCCCACGTGATTTCGTCCACGCGCGGAAGCGGGTGCATCACAATGCTCTTTTTCTTCATCGTCGACAAGACATCCGGCGTGAGGATGAAGCTGTCCTTGACTTTTTCGTATTCTGTGGGGTCCGAAAACCTCTCGCCCTGGATGCGCGTCATGTACACCACGTCCGCGTCGGCGACGTCAAGCTCGTTGAACTCGTCGTATTTCAATCCTTTTTTGTACTCGTCCGGCATCTTCAGCAAGTCCGGCGCGATGAACCTGAAGTCCGCGCCGTACAGGTTAAGCGCTTCGCAAAGAGAGTGCACGGTGCGGCCGTACTTAAGGTCGCCGACCATTGCCACCTTGAGGTTCTTGAGCGTGCCCAATTCTTTCTGGATGGTGAACAAGTCCAGGAGCGTTTGGGTTGGGTGCTGGTGCGAGCCGTCGCCGCCGTTGAGTACGGGGACGCTTGAGACCTCGCTCGCGAGCCTTGCCGCGCCGTCCATGGGGTGGCGCATCGCGATTATATCGGAATAGGCCGCGGCCATGCGGATTGTGTCCGCGGTCGTCTCCTTTTTCTTTATGGACGTGCCTGAGGGATCGGAAAAGCCGATTACCGAGCCGCCGAGGCGGTGCATCGCGGCCTCAAAGGACAGCCTCGTGCGGGTGCTGGGCTCGAAAAACAGTGAGGCCAGTACCTTGCCGTGCAGCATGTCGCTTGAGCCCTGCTTGTTGAGGATTGTGAGCATTTTGTCGGCACGGGAGAGAACGAGGTCGATGTCCTTGCGCGAAAAGTCCTTAATTGAGATTACGTGCTTGAACACTTGAACACCTCAAATTTTAGGGGGACGAGGGTATAAAAAGCTAGCCCAGGAAAAGGCTTAAAAAAGGCAGTAAGCACAAACCTCAACCCCATGAGGCTTAGAAGCTTAGTCGGCGTGCTCGTCTTCATTGCTTTTGTGCTGCTGTCCGCAGCAGCCTTTACCTATTTTGACGCATACCTCATGTTCACGATAAGCAGCTCGCTGTTCGTAACCCAGGCAGCGATTTTTTTGATGGCACTCGAAGACGCCGACTTGAAAGACCCTAAGCCCAAACGGTACCCCTCGCTCACGATAATGGTGCCGGCGTACAACGCAGGGAGCACCATTGTCGAAAGCATCAAGCGCATCAAGGAAATGGAGTACCCCCGTAAGTTCAAGATAATCGTGATGGAAGACGCGAGCACGGACGACACTTACGAAAAAATCAAGAACATTCCTGGAATCAAGATAATCCGGAACACGAAGAACCAGGGCAAGGCCGCGAGCCAAAACCAGGTATTGGCTGTTGTTGATACTGAATTGGTGGCGAACATTGACTCCGACACCTTCCCCGAAAAAGACGCTTTGATGAAGACCATTGGGCACTTCAATGACCCAAAAATCGGGGCTGTGACTGTGTTGATTCTGCCGACGCACACGCGGAACTGGCTGCAGAAGGTCCAGCAGTTCGAGTACTACAACGCGTTCGGGTTCTGGCACAAGAGCATTTCTTCGCTCGGCGGCATGTACGTCACGCCCGGGCCGATGACTGTGTACAGGACGCAGGCGCTGCAGGACGTCGACGGTTTCGACCCCGGCAACATCACTGAGGACATGGAGGTCGCGCTGCACATGCAGAAGATGGGGTGGGACATCAAGTGCTCGGTTAATACCAAGGTTTACACCGAGGTGCCGGACACGCTGCGGAGCTATTTCCGCCAGCGCATCAGGTGGTACCGCGGGAAGTTCCTTAATGGGGTTAAATACAAAGATTTATTGTTCAACCGGTCGCACGGCGCGCTTGGCACGTTCATTTACCCAATGAGCTTCATCGTCGAGATATTGTCGATGACCGTGTTGATTGGGATAATCACGATTAATCTGGACGGGTTTATTCGCGCGGTGAAGCACTTCGTGGGAGTGGTGCAGCAGAACGCGTTCAGCCTCGAATTGTTGTTTAATTTTGACCCGCTGACGTGGCCGCCGTACCTCGTGTTTCTGGTGCTGACGCTGCTGATTTGGGGCTATTTGCTGTACACTAGCATGGGGTTCGACAGCAACCGGAAGCCGAAGCTGACGGAGCTGCCATACATACTGTTTTATTTGACTTTCTACTCATTCTTCATCACGTTCACGTACGTCATGAGCTTTTTCCACGAGCTAAAGGGAAGTGAAAGAGTATGGTAAGCACTTATGTCAAGGGAATCGCGCTGGGGGCAGTGCTGTTGATTGCGAGCATGTCCGCGCTATGGATACTGGACCAGCAGCGCACCAACATACTGTCCAAGGAAATCCAGGACATGACCTGGGAAATGGAGGACTCGCGGCTTTACCTCGAGTACTTGGGCACGCTGGGGACTGACTCATGCGAAGTGATGAACACGCGCGTCGTGCAGCAGGTCGGGAAAAGCGACGAGCTAGCCAAAAAGATTGACTCGTACAAGAACGCGAACATGTTCAGCGAAGAATACTACGCCATCAAGAAGACTTTCATTTACAAGAACTTTGAGTTGTTCCTGACGTTCAAGACATTGAAGGAAGAATGCGGCGCAAACGTGAACCAAGTGATTTACTTTTACGCCGAAGACGACCCCGACCAGTCGATTTGCCCGGACTGTGGGGTACAGGCAGGCATCCTGAACACGCTTTCGAACAACTGCCCGAACACGTGGGTGTTCGCCCTGCCGTACAACGGGTACATTGACCTGGTGAACGTCGTCAGGGACCAGTACGGAGTCGAGGGTATGGCCGTCGTCGTGAACGGCGAGAACGTGCACTATGCACTGACGGACTTGCCGACGCTTGAGGGCGAGATTACATGCGGCGCGAACCCGCTTGAATAAAAAGGAAAAGGGACAAAAAGCCTTTCAACGGGGGATGCCGCCGAATTGGCGGCACTCCCCAAGCGGCCCGACATTGACCCAAGGTCAATGTCACTCAAAAAGCCCCGTAGTCTAGTGGCCAAGGATGAGAGGTTCTGGACCTCTTGACATCGGTTCGAATCCGGTCGGGGCTATTGCAAACCGACACCGCAGGTCTGGACGTTGACCAAAGTCAACGTCAGGGGCTGCCGGTGTCACTCAAGGGGCCCGTGGTCTAGTCTGGTTAGGACGTCTGTTTCACAGACAGAAGATCCCCGGTTCAAATCCGGGCGGGCCCACTCATTTTTTTGTTTTTAGTCCGCTGGCCAGCGCCAGCTGGGCACGGACAACGTGCCGCCTGAGTTTCAGGCGATACGGGTGGGCCCACTCTTCTTTTAATTTGTCCCTTTTGAGTGGTTTCAACGAAAATGCTTTTAAAGGCTGGCTGAGTTACTGCAATGTTGGTGTTAGCCATGAATAAGGCAATCCTATTAGTTCTTGTAATCGCCATCTTGGGCACTGGGGGCGCTTGTGCCGAGAGTATACTCACTTTCGGCGACGCCAGCCACAATATGTCTCTCCAAGAAACAGTGTTTATGGAGGGTGATACTGTTTACGTGTCGGTATTCCCTGACACGATAGGGCTGGGAGCGCCACGCAACTACAGCGTGTCCAGCTCGGACGACGCTGTTGGCACCACCATGAACCTATCCGCCAACGGCCTGGCGGAGTGGCGCGGCAGCTTTGTCGTGGGATCAGTAACCCAGCAAAACGTGTCCATAAAAGCCGACAGCGCCACGGCAAACGTAACGGTCTTTGCCGACTTGGACAGCAATGGCGCCAACGCCAGTAAACTTCTGGAAATCGACAACACCGCGCCGGCGATTACTCCGTCGGTGAACTCCAGTGACGTGGCGAACGGGCAGACCGTCAAAATCAGTGCCACTGTCTCGGACTCCAACGGCGTGGACAACGTCAGCATCAGCGTGAACGGGACCTCGCTATCTGTCACGAACTCAAGCGGCACGTACACCGCGACGTATACTGCGGGTGGAGTCGAGGGGACTTACATCGCGAACGTGACCGCGAACGACACCATAGGCAACTTCGGGTTTTCGACGACGAGCTTCGGCGTCGACAACTCCGCGCCCACCGGCGCGGTGGTTCAGCCGGCGAACGAAAGCTACGTGAGCTCGCAGTCCCCAATGATTTGCGCGAACATCACGGACCCCAATGACGTGGACGTTTCTTCGATAGCAATGGATGTGTTCGACGGGAACACACACTTCCCCCTTGAGACCACGACTGCGATTACGGATGGGTACAAGGCGTGCATCGACATCGCGCCGCAGACCGAGAACGACGGCACACACTTGGACGTTTATGTGAATGCGACGGACTCGTTAAGCGCGTCGAATAAGCTCGTGAACTTTTACTGGTGGTTCAAGGTTGACTTGAACCCACCCTCCATTACGCTGCACGCGCCGGGCAACGGAAGCGTGAACCCCGCCCACGTGAACATCACGGTGACGGACAGCTCGTCCGGCGAGATGAACTGCTCGTACTTCCTGAATTCCACTACTGAATATTATATTGGGTGGGTCGCGAACAACACATTCAACTCGACGAACCTGACGACCCCGGCCGACGGGAATTATTCCTTGACCGTGTCGTGCGAGGACATGGCGGGCCACAGCTCTACCACGGGGCCTTCGTCCATCACGGTTGACACGACTCCCCCTGTAATAGGCGTGGCGGTCAACGACACGTATTTGATTGTGGGCGAAGCCGCATTGGTTACAGCGACTGTGGCGGACCTGCTTGGCGTGGACAACGTCAGCATCAGCGTGGGCGGTGTGCCGATGTCGACGACTGGTGGCGGCGGGACTTACACTGCGGTTTTCACCCCCGGCGCGCTGCCGGATGGAATTTATAATGTTAACGTGACTGCCAACGACACGCTCGGGAACATCGCGTTCAACGACACCATGAACATCACGGTGGACGCGACTGCGCCTGTGATAACCGTTTACGAGCCAACGGGCGTCTACAACGACTCCGAGGCCGTCAACTTCAACATCACTGTCCTAGAGAAGGGAAACCTTTACGTGGACGCCAACTTCAGCAACCAGACCGAAGTCACTTGTGAGTGGAGTGTGGATAGCCCTGGATGGGGCACACTAGACGGCCTCTTCGGAACCTTTACTCACAAAGAAAATGGCTCGCACTTCGTGGCGTTCAACTGCAGTGACGCGGCTGGAAACACAGCACAGTTCAATGCGACGTATGATGTTAACGACAGCACCCCGCCGGTCATGAACTTGATTTCCCCGGAAAACCTCAATTACACTTCCACCAGTGTGCTGCTTGAGTTCAACGTGACGGAACACGCCAACTGCAGCTACAGTGTCGACAACGGCGCGGCGAGCGACGTCGTCATTGGCTACGGGAACATGTACCCGGCGTACACGGACTATTACTGGAACACTACGCTCACCCTTTCGAACGCGTCGCACAACATTTCGGTTAACTGTACTGACACAGGAAACAACACTGTTTCGGCGCAGCAAAACTTCACGGTGCAAATCATTTTCCCTGACGGGGACGGCGACGGGTACGACAACCAGACGGACTGCAACGACGCCAACGCCGCGGTAAACCCCGGCGCGACTGAAGCATGCAACGGAATTGACGACGACTGCGACGGCACGATTGACGAGGGCTGCGGAGGCGGTGGAACCCCGCCAGGGCCAGGCGGATCGGGGCCAGATGGTGGGTCATTTACCCCCAACAACGAGGACCCACCCGAGGCAGTGCCTGAAGACGACCCGATAGAGCTTCCGACGCCGACCCCAATTCCTGTGGCAACTGCCACACCGGAGCCAACTCCAGAGCCGACTCCGACACCCACTCCAGAGCCAACGGCTACGCCGACCCCAACGCCGGCATCGAGCCCGATAACCGGCCTTTTGTTCTCCAACGGAAGCCTCTTGTGGGGCTTGGCTGCGTTAATGGCGCTTGCCACTGCGTGGTCGCTGTGGGCAATGAGCAAAGAAAGGGCCAAGCGCAAGTGGTACGAAAACTAATAAAAAGCAGTATGTATAGAATAGCGCAGACCGGCATTGACCCGAGTCAATGCCATTGACTAGCGCTCCCGTAGTCTAGTGGCCAAGGATTACAGGTTCTCAACCTGTCGACGTGGGTTCAAATCCCGCCGGGAGTACTCCAGCGTCCCTAGGGGGGAGCGCAGCTCCCCCCTGGCTACCCTGGGAAGCCCACCCCCCTCAGTAAATTGTCTCTGGGGGTCTTGTGCCCCCCGTTGCCCGACGTTGACCCAAGTCAACGTCCAGTCCCGACGTGC
>JBHOSQ010000003.1:0-103858 GCA_042584585.1 archaeon
TCGCGCGCTTGTGGAGCGAAGACAACCCAAACAGCTCAACCATTATTCAAAAAGGCTTGAATAAATCGTCCAAGTTCGTTTTTGGATTTTCTTTTGGCTCTTCTTTTGGTGTTTCTTTGGGCTCTTCTTTTGGCACAATTAGATCCACTAGGAGGGGGTGGTCTTCGGGAGCATTGTGCTTTTTGAGTAGTTCCTTGATTTTGTCGCGGGCTTCCGGGGTGAGCGACGCAAACTCCGTCACAATCCCCCCCATGTGCTCGCCGGAATAAGGGATAAGCGCCCTGCACATTCGCTCAAGTATTTTAGGCTCCTTCTCCTCTTCGAGGGCTTCAACTAGGCTGAGGGGTGCCGAGGGGTGGGGCACGACAAGCATTGTCCTGAACGCGTTGAGGCGCACCATGGAGTCTTCTTTGCCAGAAAGAAGCTTATTGACTTCATGGTAATCATTGCTCATCGGGCCTTTCTTCACGGCTAGGAGGGCCTCGACTTTGTCTGCTGGGCGGTGAGCCTCCTCCAGTCGCATGGTCTAACTGTGAAGAGAAGCAAATAAAAACCGCTACCATCCGAACACGCCCAACAGGGCGTAGAACGGAGCCATTGTCAACGGCACGAGGGGGAAGCCCTTGCCGATGCTCCGGAGTTTTGACTGGAAGGTCGGCCTCACGAACAGCGAGCCGGAAACCAACTGGTTTATGTTTGGGTTGTCTTCGCTCCACAAGCGCGCGACAAGAGTGTAGTCGCCTTCCTCGGGGACAATGGCCGGGAACTGCACCGCCTTGGTCTGGCCAGCGAGGAACGACTGCGTAATGGTTGTCTCGCCCACTCCCTTCTGCTCCTTAATCCAGTAAGTCACCTTGTAGTTCACGCGGGACAATGCCTTGTTCTCGACGTCAAACTCCAGGCGCATTTCCTCGCCGGCAAACCCCTCGGTTAATTCCGGCAGCGGGTGCGCCTTGACCAAGTCGTCCTGGCCGTGCGTCACTACCACTTGTGCGACAGCAATCTCGGAATCGCGGAGCCCCTCCTTATCCCGAATCTCGAACTGGAACGTGTATTTCCCGGACGCCTTGGAGCCCGGGACCTTTATTGAATAGTAGATGTACTCGTAGTCGCTGTACGTGCTGGTCACCCAATCGAGGTCAACAGTGTTCATGAGCCGCACGTCGTCCCACACGTAGTCCCGCACGTTGCGCTGGAACTTCAGGAACACCTCGTGGCCAGGGCCCACCGGCGAAATCTCGACTTCGCCAAGCGACTCCAGCGAAATGTGCTTTGGCGTCACTAGCTGAATGGTCGCGAAAGAAAGCGATAACAGGAGCAGCAAAGCCAGTAGGCGCTTCATTGCTTCACTTCTGTTTTTTGGTGCTTTTTAGCTTTTCCCTAATCAGCTGGGGGTACGACTTTGGCGTCAGCTCTTTCTCGGGGATGCCGACCAGCGCCGCCGTGTCGACGAGCCTCTTGCGGGCGGAAGAGTCGCCGAACACCTCGAACTCGACCCATGTGCCGAGGCTCTTGACGCGGTCGTAGCAGACAGTCACGCCGTTGAGGGAATAGCTCGTGCGCTTGACTTCCTTGCGGAAGCTTTCAGTGTAGCCGAGGCCCTTCAGGAAAAGCTCGGTCGCCGGGATGACGCGCAGCTCAATCTCGGTCTTGGACTTCACGCGCTTGCTCTTGCTCGGCGATTTGTAGGTGAGGATGGTCTTGCCGCCCGCGCTGCGCAGCCGGACCGTCACGTCATGTTTCTTGAGCGTTTCCCCGGGCTTGTCGTAGTAAACGTCCTTGTTCACCACGGTGCCAAGCTTTTTCGCTCCCGCGGCTGCGAGTTTTTTTTCGATTCCGCGTGGGGCCTTTGCCTTCAGCTCGACTTCCATGGTTATGACCTATAGATTAGCAGTGCGCCCAATAAAATCAATATGCCGCCAATGACCTGCATGAACAGCAGCGCCTCGCCCAAAATGACTACGGCAAGCACCACGCTGAACAATGGCGCCACCAAAAACAAGAGCGACGCCAGCGACGCGCCAAGCTCCCTGAGCGAGATGTATACACACATGAAAATCACTGCAACGAGGAAGCCGCTCGCGGCGGAGTAGGCTCCAATCACAGGGAAGAGGTCAACTCCCAGCAGAAGAGCGACAACGAGAAGGGACGCCGCCCCAAACACCGCCCGCCAGAACGCTATAACGCCCGCGGAGTGGCGCTTCATGAGCTTCTTCGCCACAACGTTCGTGAACCCGAGGACTATTGCGCCGCCGATTAGGAGCATGTCCCCCAGTTGAAGGGCCATCTGCTCGCCACCGGTGCTCACGAGGAACACGCCCGCGAGCATTACCGCGCCCGCGACAATGTGCCACTTCTTCAAGCGCTCGCCGAGCATGAAGAACGCGAACATGATTGTGAAGAGCGGGACTGTTTGTGAAAGAAACGAAAAGTTGATTGCCGACGTGTAGTTGAGCGCGAACGTGTACGCGAGGTGCGCGAGGCCGGACGCGGAGACGCCGAGTAGCACGAAATCACGCCAGTCCTTTTTCGTGAGCCTAGGCTTTTTGAGTGTCGCGTAATACGGCAGGAGGAAAGCGGCGACAAAAAACATCGACACGACGCTGAACGCGAACGGGTCGAGCCCCTCGTTCATCGCGAGCTTTACCACAATTGTGCTGAAGCCGAACGCTAACGCAGAGCCAATGATTGCGGCGAAGCCCTTGAGCTTGTTCATTGCTTCATGACCTCAGTGAACACGATTGATGGCCGGACCTCGATGATGCCGTTTATGTCGTTCAGCTTTTGCTCGGTCAGTGACTTCAGTGCGACCACGTCGGCGCAGTGCACTTTGGCAATGATGTCGTACACGCCAAGTGAAATGTAAACGTCCTCAATCCCCTCAAGCATAAGAAGCTGGTCAGCGATTTCCTGGGTCTTGTCGGACCGCGTGTTGAAAAACAAAAAAGCGGTGACGTTCTTGCCGAGCATTTTTTGGTCGACACTCGTGGTGAATTGCTTGATGATTCCCTTTTCGACGAGCTTGTCCACACGCTTGCGGATGGCCACGTCCGAGAAGCCGAAGTGCCTGGCGATGTCGGAATAGCTTATCCGGGAGTTGTTGGCCAGCAGCTCCAGTATCTTGGTGTCAATTTCGTCAATATCCATTGGGAACACCTGGGTTCGAAAAACGAACCTCCTGTGAAGGATTATAAACATGGGCATATAAAAAATGGTGTGATGCCAACCAGCAAGGCCGCAACGGGTTCGAAGTTCAACCCAAAAACCATTGAAGACAAATGCAGCCGAGCAGGAATCAGCTTCTGGCTATCCACCGAAGTGGCCCTCGCCCTCCAGCCCAAATTGACTGACAGCCTTACTGACGAGGAATTGAACGACCTCATTGTCCAGGAGCTGCTCAAGCGCGACGAGGCCATAGCCCGGGAGTTCGAGAACTATCACAAGGTCTACGTCCGAACGAGCGACGGCATCCTCGAGTCGTTCAACAAGCAAAAGATAGTCGAGTCCCTGCTGAGGGAGACCACCCTGCCCCAGAACACGTGCGCGGAAATCTCGGGGGAAGTCGAGAGTGACATCAGGCGGCTTGAGCTTAGGTACATTTCGGCGCCGTTGATCCGGGAAATGGTGAGCTCGAAGCTGCTCGAGCGCAGGTACATGCAGGCCAAGGCGGAGTACACCCGCTTGGGGCTTCCGATTTACGACGTGACGCAAATCATTAAGGCGCCGGAGGCAACACCGAACCCCGAGTCCCTGCACAAGCGGTTCGGCGACGCAATCGCGGGCGAGTACGCTTTGGTCAGCCTGCTCAACGAAGACGTTGCCAAGGCGCACTTGACCGGGGAAATTCACATTCACGACCTGCCTTACTTCGCGACGCGGCCAGTTAGTTTACAAAATGACTTGCGGTGGTTTTTGAAGAATGGGTTGATGACGGACGGGCTCGGGATAAACACGAGCGTTGCCGGCCCCGCGCGCCACGCGGAAGTCGCAATCTCGCACGCGATTCGCGTAATGATTTCGGGCGAGACGCACTTGAGCGGCGGGCAGTCGTTCGACTTTTTCAACACCGTGCTCGCGCCTTACACAATTAACTTGAAGGACAAGGAGGTCACGCAGTTGGTGCAGACCTTCCTGTACGAGCTGAACCAGATTTGTTCCGTGCGCGGCGGGAACCTCGCGCAGTCCACACTCAACTTTGAGTTGGAGACGCCGCCTTTCCTGAAAAAGGAAAAGGCGATTATGCCGAAGGGCGTGACGGGCCAGGACACTTACCACGACTACGAGCGCGAGAGCGTGCGCGTGCTGAACCTTTTCCTGAACGCTATGAGCGGCGGCGACTACAACAGCAAGCTTTTCCCGACGCCGAAAGTGGTGATCAAGGTGCGGGACGGAGCGATTCCCGTGTCGACGGAAAAAATGCTTGCGAAGTTCACCGAAAAAAACGACGTGACAATCCTGAACTTGCGTGACCGCGAGGCAAACCTTGGAATGGTCTCGCCGAACCACGTGATTCCGCCGAGACAAGGCAAGTGGTTCTCGACGCTGCGGACCGGGGTCCTGCAGGAAGTGTCGATTAACCTTCCGCGCATCGCGCTTTCGTCCAAGGACGACGCCGAGTTCTTCAGCAAGCTCGACCGCGCGCTTGACTTGTCGCGGCAGGTCGCGCAGGCAAAAAGAAAATTGATTGAGAAGCGCCTGCACAAGGACAAAATCCTTCCGTTCCTGACACAGGTGTTCGGGGAAGAGGAATACTACTCACTGGACAGCGCGCCGAGCATTGTGAACTTGATTGGCCTCGACAACTCGGTGCACGACTACACGGGCGAAGAAATCAACAAGGACGCCGGCGCCCTCAAGTTCGCCGAGCGGGTCTTGGGGTATGCGCAGGCAAAGCTTGACGGGTTCAACGCCGAGGGGAGCTACATGCTGTTCGGCTGCCTGGACGCCAAGAAGGCGGGCGAGCGGTTCTCGAAGATGAACGAGAAGCGGTTCGGCGTGAAAGAGGTCTATCCCACCGCCGGGTTCACGCACGCCATGCCCGACGAGGAGAAGTGGACCGACACCGAAGCGCGGCTCCAGCAGTACTGCCGCGGCGCGGCCAAGCTGGACGTGACCGGCTACAAGGACCCGAGCGGCAAGGCGTATGCCTTGATGAAGAAGGGAATGCTCTCGTTCACGCTGAAGAGAAAAGCTTGAACCTAATTCTGCACAATAGCGTGAAGATTGACGTTATTTAAGTTTCGTTCTTCCGTGGTTTCTCATTTCTTTGAAGTTTTTCCAACAATGGTACTCCAGTGATGTGGTGGGCTCTCCTTTTTCACGTTCCCGCATAAGAGGCATGATTAAATTTGATATTTCTGTTTGGAAATGTTCTCGGCGGTCTTTTACCGTATGCCCGGCTTCTTTCGCCCCGGAAGCATATTCTCTTAGTAGCATTAGAGCCGAGTGCTGCGTACTTCCGATTGTGTCGCTGATATCCCGCTCCATGTTTTTTATTTCTTCTGGAGTTTTTTGTTCTACCGAATTTTTGCGGCGTACTAATACATCCACTAATTCTTGAGTTGATTCTTTCCCCATTATGTTCATTAAACTATGAAGCCTGAGGGCCGTCATGGGGTTGTTTTCCATAATCCCCCCCAGCTGTTCCGCGTTTTTTAATTCTTCACGAACATTTTTTTTGCTTGTTGCAAATGCGCCTGGGCCCAAACTATTTTTTGCGGTGATTTCGGTGAGCTTGCCAGAAATAAACTCTTTGGGGTCTATGTACCCCTCTTCTCTAACTGTCTGGAGATATTCTCCAAGCATGTTCTTTACTACTGCTTTATTGGCTACGTGGTGTAGGCCCCTAATCTTCTCGACCAACCATTGTTCCGTATGCTCGTTTACGTACTCGTCACCAATGTGATACCCATTGTATTCTTGTGTTGTGAAAGTGGATTCGGGGATAGAAGCAAGGGCTTCGTGGAACGCATTAATATCTTGTCCTTGTTCTTTGTTTTGTTTCGTTATTTCATCTGCTTCCTTTAGGTCTTGCTGGTACTTTGCGTGAATGCTTTCATGGGCTGAACACTTTATTCCCGAAAAGATGGTGGGTGACTGCATACCTCGCCCCGCTAGGTGTCGTCGTCCTGACACCTCTACAACCCCCTTAAAGGCCCCAGTTGCTATTCCCGCATCCACATCATGAGAGTATATCCCCGCATCTTGTTTAGCTCCAACGAAGTTGTTACCATACCAGTCCCTCATCTCTTTATTCACGATAGGTATTGCGTGTTCTATGCTTTCACCCTTAGAGCGTGCCTGTTTTCTTACTGCGTCTCCCGCGTCTAATATGAAATGCTCCATCTTTTCTGGGTCCGCAAACTTTATTGCCCCGTCCTTTGTCCTTATCTCCCGGATTATCCGCTTAGGAGACCCATCTTCGTCAAGTTGTACTAGAGCAGTGCTTTCAAAAGGCAATTTTCCTTGTCTCATACGCCCCAGCAGTTTGTGTGTGTACTCCTCCAATGCCAGTTCGTCTACAGGGACTTCTCTTTCAACACCGTTTTCCTCAACTAATGCAGTATAGCCTTTTCCCTTAAACCGTTTCCCCTCATAGTCCTCTACAACCTCTTCGAGGTATCCTATCCCCTTTTTGTTCTCACCCGCAGCTAACGGGAACGAGCTCTTTCTGAATTTCTTTATTTTATCCATTAATTTGTCTCTTTTTACGGGCCCTTCTTCAATAGCTCGTTTTGCTTCTTCATAACGCCCTTCTGCGTGGTGACTCACCACTTTGTTCAGGGTTTCGTCGTCTATGCTATATAGATCATACTCAAGACCATGTGTTTCTGCGATGCGTAATGCAACAGATTCCATCGCTTGTTTATGCCATACCGGCAGATTGGGGTTCCCCCCGTCCAGCTCTTTTTTTATGGTCACTAGTGTTTGGGCCTGCTCTCTTAGTGCCTCTCTCTCTGATTCGCTGCTGTCCTCGATGCTGCGTAAAGTATTGGCTGTGTCCTGCGTCTTTTTTGCTTTTTCTAATGCCTCCCTCACCCCCTTTTCATTGCCTTTCGCATGATGGGCAATAACCTCATTATCTAGTTTGTCCGTGAGCATAATTTTTCTAAAACCGTGGGTTTCCCCTATACTCCTAGCAACGCCATGGCACGCATTAAGATATCGGAAATAGTTATCATGGTCCTCCTTTGTAGCCGCATCCTCTGTAAACGTTCCTCGTCCGTCTAGCAGGGTTTGTGACCTCTTCTTAAGAAGTTCCACATCATCAGTAGGAGTAGACATTTCGCGTAACGCATCGAGTAGACGCAATTTAGCCTTTTCTTTTTCCCCCATTACTTCTATTTTGGTTAAACAGATATAACTAGCTATCCCAGATTATTGAGCAACGCACGCTAAAGCGTAAGGCTTAAATACTGCTTCGATAGCAATCACGACAACGGCACTTCTTTGAGGTGCCGGTGAGGGTGCGATTCTCCTCTCCCCCGCGCCCTCACATCCCCGCTTTCATTCAACAAGGGTAGCGATGGCTATTTTTTCTTGACTTCGTTGTACGTCTTCACGTAGGCGTCAGTGTCTTCCTTTGTCCAGTCGACAACGTTGTACTTGATTACCTTGCCCCCAGTGTCGCGCGTGACCACTTCGTCCACGCCCGCGTTGATCAGGGCACGGCGGCACCTGTGGCACGGCCTTGACTCCACGAGGGAGTTGTCTGTGGGGGAGACGCCCTGGATGTAAAGCACCCCGCCAAAGACTTTGGTGCCATTGCGCGCAGCGTTCACGATGCAGTTCTCTTCCGCGTGCACCGCGGGACACGTCGCGTCGTATGCTGCGTAGTGCTCCATGTCCAGTTCCTCGCGCACGCAGCCGATGTCAAAGCAATTGACTCCGCCGCGCGGCGGGCCGTTGTACCCCGTCGACACAATAGTGTCGTTCTTCACGATGATTGCACCGAACTTCTTGCGCATGCACGGCGAGCGCGAGCCGATTGACTTCGCAATCTCGAGGTAATACTCGTCTCTAGAGGGCCTGGAATACATGAGCAATAGTTAGGCGGAAGAAGTATTTAACCTTGTTGTAGAGTGGCTTAAATCGGCTTGGAACGGCATCCTGTTGGGACATGGTTCGGAAAGTATGTGCAATGCATTAATTTTGGTTCGGAGTCCTAACACGAATCTTTATTAATAAGGTAGTAGTAACGACTGTACCTGAAAAGGTCTTCGGAATCCGAATAATATTGCGAAAACATATTTGCAAAGTGAACCGGTGAGCTGAAAATGCCCGAAATAAGCAAGGTTCGGAAGCGCGACGGGCGTGTGGTCGATTTCTCTAAATCCAAGATTACGGACGCCATTTTCAAGGCTGCGAGGTCAGTGGGCGGCAAGGACCGTACCCTATCGGCAAAGCTCGCGGACAAAGTCCACCAGGAAATCGAAAGGAAGTATGTCGGGCAGGTCCCGGACATCGAGGGCATTCAGGACACCGTTGAAAAAGTTTTGATTGAATCCGGCTACGCAAGCACGGCAAAGGCTTACATTCTTTACCGCGCGCAGCGCGCGAAGTTCCGCTCGGAAAAAAACTTTGGCGAAAGCATTATCGAATTGGTCGATGGCTACGTCGGAATGCAGGACTGGCGCGTCAACGAGAACAGCAACGCGAGCTATTCCTTGAGTGGATTGCAGGCGTACATAAGCGGCGCGGTTGTCGCCGAGTACACACTCAACAATGTTTATTCAAAAGAAGTCGCGAAGGCGCATCGCGAGGGCGACTTCCACGTCCACGACCTTAGCTACGGAACACTGAGCGGGTATTGCGCAGGGTGGTCACTCGCGCAACTGCTGAGCGAGGGGTTCAACGGAGTGTCCGGAAGGGTTTCGGCCAAGCCGGCGAAGCACCTTGACGCCGCGCTGGGACAGATGGTAAACTTCATGGGCACGCTGCAGAACGAGTGGGCTGGCGCGCAGGCGTTCTCGAGTGTGGACACTTATCTCGCGCCGCTTGTGCACAAGGACAAGCTCACTTACGACGAAATCAAGCAGGGCATGCAGGAGTTTGTTTATTCCGCGAACCAGACGTCGCGGTGGGGAAACCAGACCCCGTTCCTGAACGTGACGCTGGACTGGACTGTGCCGGAGGACATGAAGGACAAGCAGGTGATTTACGGCGGGAAGCTCCTAAAGGACACTTACGGCGACTACCAAGACGAAATGGACTTGATCAACAAGGCGTTCCTCGAGATAATGATGGAGGGCGACGCTGAGGGAAGGATATTTACTTTCCCGATTCCGACTTACAACGTCACCAAGGACTTTGACTGGAAGGCTGAGAACGCGGATTTGTTGTTTGCGATGACCGCGAAGTACGGCATTCCGTACTTCCAGAACTTCATCAACAGCGACCTGAACCCGAGCGACGTGCGCTCCATGTGCTGCCGCCTGCAATTGGACCTGCGGGAATTGCGGAACAAGACGGGCGGACTGTTCGGAGCCGGGGAAAGCACGGGGAGTGTCGGCGTGGTGACAATGAACTTGCCGCGCTTGGGTTACCTCGCGCGCAACGAAGACGCTTACTTCGAGCACTTGGACAGGCTGATGCTTCTCGCGAAGGGCTCGCTCGAAATCAAGCGCAAGGAAGTCCAGGAAAACATTGAGCGGGGATTGTTGCCGTACACGCAGCGGTACCTCGGGAACTTGGACCACCACTTTTCGACGATTGGATTGGTGGGGATGCACGAGAGCTGCATGAACTTCCTCGGCGAGGGAATCGAGACCGAGGCAGGCAAGAAGTTCGCCGAGAAAGTTATGGACCACATGCGCGACAAGATTTCCGATTACCAGGAAGAGACCGGGCACATTTACAACTTGGAGGCGACGCCGGCGGAGGGGACGAGTTACCGCTTGGCGCGCATCGACAAGAAGGAGTTCCCGGACATTTTCACTCAGGGCCGTGACGCGCCGTACTACACTAACTCGACGCAGCTCCCGGCGAACCACACCAACGACTTGTTCGAGGTGCTTAACCACCAGGACGGCCTGCAGCGCAGGTACACCGGCGGGACGGTGCTGCACTGCTACATCGGGGAAAGGATTGAGAGCGTGGAGGCGACGAAGAAATTGGTGCGGAGGGTTGCGGAAAACTACAAGCTGCCGTACTTTTCGGTGACGCCGACGTTCACGATTTGTCCGACTCACGGGTACATCCCAGGCGAGCACCACAAGTGCCCATACAAGTAAAGGTGATTTCAAATGTGCAAAGACGAAGTAGAAGTTTACAGTAGGGTGGTCGGGTACTTCCGGCCAATCAAGCAATGGAACGCTGGAAAGAAAGAAGAGTGGAAGGACCGGACGCTCTACGCAGTTGAGGCCGCTGAAAAAGTAACGGTGAACTGATGTCCGAGCTGAACATCCGGGGCTTCCTGCCCCAGTCACTCGTGGACTACCCCGACAACATAGCGTCAGTCATTTTCTTTGGCGGCTGCAACATGTCGTGCCCGTTCTGCTACAACAAGGACTTGGTGATTGCGCCCGAAAAGTATGACAAGCTGACGGAAGAGTGGGTGCTGCACGAGCTGGAGCGAAGGAAAAAATTCATTGACGGGGTCGTGCTGAGCGGCGGAGAGCCGACGATGTACGACATCGAAGAATTCATAAAAAAAATAAAGGCCCTGGGGCTGTTGGTTAAGCTGGACACAAACGGGCTTGACCCCGAGAAGCTGAAGTCGTTGTTGCCGTTGGTTGATTACGTCGCGATGGACGTGAAGGCGGCGAGGCAGAGGTACAAAGACGCGGCAGGCGTTGACCTTGACCTAAAGAAAATCGAAGAAAGCATTGAGTTGCTGAAGAGGTCGGGGACGCCGCACGAGTTTAGGACCACGGTGGTGCCTGCGTTCATTCCAGAGGAAGACTTTGAGTCGCTCGTCGACTTGATCGAGGGCGCGGAAACGTATTATATTCAACAGTACCGGCCGGTGAAGGAGGCTGGCCCGCTGTCAACGGCTTACGAGCCACAGAAGCTTAAGGAATTCGCGGAAATCGCTGCGAAGAAAGTTAAGCACGCCACTGTACGCGGCATCTAGGCCGACGTCGACCCAAGTCGACGTCACCCAAAAGACTTCAAGGAGACCACCCAGCCATGCATTCGGGTCCCTGGCGCCCACCGGGGACCCCCTTTTTTATACCCCTTCTTCGTTTAGCCACGCATGGCAACTAAGGATAAGAGGCGCTGCCTCTTTACCAAATACGAATTTGAGATAGGCGTGCTAACACTGCCCGCTTACTTCTGCCTGCTTATTGTCGGGCTTGTCACCATAGCAACAAACATTGGCCAGGCATTCACCGCACTCGGCCTCATTGGCACGGTGGCGGCTACCTTCTCGATAGTCCGTGGCTACGAAGACATCAAGTGGTAGAATGGACGTGGCAGGGTACCGGTGCCAGGACACGAAGGCCTGGCCGGGCAAAATAGCGGTAGTGGTAGTTGCCGGCAACGGCAGGCACAGCATGAAGGACATAGAGGCCGAGCTGCAGAAGAGCTTCACCACCAACGCAGTCGTGTTCGAGGGCCACGTCGAGACACAAAGTGATTTGCCGATTGTGGCAAAGAAGATGAAGCTCAAGAACAAGCTCGTGCGCCTCAACACCAACGGCAAAAACCCGGAGCTGCTGAAGAAGATGGTCGAGCGGAGATTGGTGGACTTTGTTTCGATAACGATTACCGGCCCGCTTTATTCCGGCAACGGAGACTTCCAGAAAATCCGTGACAGCATCAAGTTCATGCAGTCAACCAAAGTCGAGCACGAGATAGTGCTTGACTGGAACGGGAATGAAAGCGATGCAAGGGACACTGCGTCACAAATAACCGGGACGTTTGTTCTTCACGCGGACAAGGGCTTTGACGAGCTGCGGGCGGTTGCCTCGACGCTCGAGGGGCCGAAGCACGTGCGCATCCGCAACAATGGCGGCGAGCAATCGATAACTTGAAAAACATGGCGCCCTTTTTCTTTTTGGATGAGGCTGTTCATCGCGATACCGCTGCCGGAAACGGCAAAAGAAAAGTTAGTGGAGCTGCAGCGCAAGCTAACTGGCCAACTGAAGATTGTGGAAAAGAAAAACCTGCACATGACCATGCGGTTTATTGGGGACTGTGACCCGCAGGAATGGATACAAAAAATGGAGTCGATTGGAGAAAAGCCGTTCACAATGGTGTTCGACAAAATCGGCGTTTTTCCGGGCGTGGGGCGCCCCCGCGTTGTTTGGGCCGGGTGCGAGCCCTCGGAAAGCCTTTTAAACATACATAGAGTTATAGGGGAAGGAGAGCTGTCCCCCCACGTCACGCTGGCCCGGGTGAAGGGAACCCCCGACAAAAGCGTGCTCGAGCTGCTCAACGAAGAGATAAGCGTCGAGGTGCGGGTCGACAGGATCCTGTTGATGAACAGTTCTCTTGGGCCAAGCGGCCCGAATTACGAGGTAGTCCATGAAAAGACTCTTTAGCCTTCTGATGCTCGTCGCAATGGCTTCCGCGCTCACTGTGGTGGCGGAGACCGGTACTGGCGAGATTTCACTTTCGTCGGTGACCATGGCGGTCAAGGTCAACCCCCAACAAAACTACCTTGACATTGGCGGCGTGCTTTCGGTGCCGATGTTCCCGACCATACGCTCGAAGGGAGAACAAGTGGAGGCCAGCACCCCCCAGTCAGCCCCGGCTGCCGTCGGGACAAAGCTTAACTCTTACACGATAAGCTACTCTGAAAACTTTGCGGGGGACGTGTTCGGCTCCGTGTCAATAGAAGTCACTGATGACTTCGTGGAACAAATAATTACCATAGAAAACAGTGGGGACGACACGCTTAATGTTGAGGTGGACGTCCTGCCGACAAGCACCGGCACGTACTACATTTTTGCCCCGTACAAGCGAAACCCCAACGCAAACTACTTATGGGTTTCACCCCAAAACGCGGAAGAGCGTGGCGAGGGAGTGGTAATCGCGTTCGACCGCGACCGGCCCACGTTTGACCAGCCACAAGAGATAAACATGAAGTCCAACTTCGTCCGCACGCTCGCGTGGACCGTCCCCATCGAGTCCGGGGCGCAGGCGGCAATAATCATAAAGTACCGCCCGGGCTACGTAAACGACGAGGACCTCCTCACCGACAGCAACTACAACCCGCCGTACAGCAAGCAATACCTCCTGCACACCCAAAGCGACTCACTGTTTGACATAAGCGGCGAGGGGGCGACCGACACGCTGAAGCCGCAGATTGGCGAGACCGCGACGGGAATGGACGCGCTTGCGCTGTTCAAGCAGACCATGGACTCAATTCCGGACACGCCAACATCGGAGTCAACCCTCTCGACGCTGGCGGTCGACATGCAGCAAATCGTTTCCACGGCAAACGACGGGCTGGACAGCGTGCAGAAAGCGCTTGTGTTCAGGGAGATGGCGAGGCGCCAGGGCCTCCCAGCCGAAATACGGCTGGGGTTCAAGGACGACAACTATTACGCGTGGGCTGTCGGCTACGCGGGAACAACCGCATTCACGTACGACCCCGCCGGAAAGTTCGGGGACTACTCGCAGCTGTACCGTGAGCCAGAGCCCGCGAACTGCCGTGGAGAACTGTACGAGTGCCCGTGGGCAGGGGGAATACAGGAGGGCCTGTTTTGCATTGGGCCGCTGTGCTTTCCCGCCATCGCGCTTATCGCGCTGGCCGCAATCCTGTTCGTGGCAGTGTTCGCCGTGTTCCAGTACAAGACCGACTTGATTTACCAGCTGATTGGGCTCCAGAAGGGCAAGCAGATGCTTGAGAAGGACACGCTGAACGGGACTTACACCATAGTCAGCGAGAACTACTTGCCGAAGGACCCGCTCGAAAAAGGGGTCTGGGACGCGCTCCGCAGGAGGAGCGGCTCGTTCAAGGCAGAGGACTACGTCAGCGAGACAGGGTTTTCCGAGGTCTTGGTAAAGGCGGCGATTGAAGAGTTTGTCGAGAAGGACTTGATAAGGAAGAATTACTGATGAAGAAAATAAGCGAGCTCAAGCCAACGCCGAAGGAGCGGAAGAGCGAGCTCGGGCTCGCCGAAAGCATTATCCATGAGATTAGGGGTATGGGCTACGACTCGATGCTGGTCGGCTCCATCGCGAAGAACACTTGCCTCCGCGGAGACAAGGACCTTGACATCTTCATTTTGTTCGACAAAAAAGTGCCGCGGAAAATACTGGAGCGCGACGGGCTGGAAATTGGGAAAAAAGTCGCGAAGGCATTCGCAGTGAAGTCCGGCACTCATTACGCTGAGCACCCGTACACCAAAACAAACATCAAGGGGTACGACGTGGACCTTGTCCCGTGCTACGATATCAAAAAAGGGGAAAAAATCATTTCTGCCGTTGACCGGTCGCCGCTGCACACCGAGTACATGCTGGCCAACCTGAAGAAGCCGGACGAAGTCCGGCTGCTCAAGCACTTCTGCAAGGAGATAGGGGTGTACGGCGCGGAAATCGAGACGCACGGCTTTTCGGGATACCTGTGTGAGTTGCTCGTGCTGAAGTTCGGCTCTTTCCGCAAGGTGCTGGAGGCGGCGAGCAAATGGGAGTTCGGAGAGTACATAACAATCACCGAGGGCAACAAGGAGTTCCGCGAGCCACTTGTTTTGGTTGACCCGGTTGACCTGGAGAGGAACGTTGCCGCGGCAGTCAGCGAGGAAAAGCTGTGCGAGTTTATTCTCTTGTCGCGTGAGTTCCTGAAGACAAAAAAGACTCCGGGACACGCGCCCCTGCTGCCGAAGCGCGGCCACGCCATGGCCATCGAGTGGAGTATTGGCGAGGAAAACGAGGAAATAATTTGGTCGCAGCTGCAGCGGTTCGAAAAGAAGCTGGTCAAGCAGCTCGAGGAAAAGGAGTTCGGCGTGATTGACAGCGCGATTTGGACCGACTGCTGCAGCAAGGCACAGATACTGCTAGAGTTCGAGGTGTGGGAATTGCCACCGGTGAACGACCACTGGGGCCCACGGGTTTATGACAAAACACACGCCGAGACGTTCATCAAGAAGTACAAGAAAGCGGTTGTGCGCGGGAACCGGGTCGTCACGGAGCGGAAGCGCGAGTACCCGACCGCCAAAGGATTGTTGAAGGAGTTATTGAAGCAGCCGGTGACGCATTTGAAGCGCAAGAAGTACCGGATTCTTGAGGGCTCTGCCGCAAAGAAGACTCGCGTGTGGAAGGAGTACGGCAAGCGGTTCTGGCGGTTGCACTAGCAGTGAATGCGTTTTCGCCTTTTTCTCAGCACGTTACGTCTGCAGACCCCACGTTGTTTCCGTAGATGGAAATGGTTCCGTCTCCTTCGTTGAAGCCGTCTATTTCACAGAAGATTTGGTCCTTGGACTCCATGGTCTCGTTTTCCGGACAGTAAAGTGTTCCGGACGTCACGTTCAGGAGGCTGCTGTTGACTGTCCGCCCTGGCGGGCTCACGTTGCTGATGAGCATCGTGCTGTTGTCGGTCTCAGTGCACTCCACCATTCGGGCCGTGATTGTCCTCGGCGTCGAGGGCGTCGGCTGCTGTGCCGTGGTCCCGATTACCCAGAAGTACAGGGTAACGCCTGCGATTACTGTAATCGCGAGAATCAAGACGATAGCAATGATTGGGGACAATCCTTTTTCCATTCAAGTCACCTACCAGCCATTAATCACAAGCCCCTTTTAAAGGTTTCTGGCAATACAGCAACTTATTTAAAGCCCAACACAAGAATTATTGCAGGATTGATATGAAATCCACTAATAACTGCTAGGTGCCGAGACGGCTGTGCCTAGTGGTTACTGTTTCTTGCTTTGCACTGGGCTTAGCCTTAAAAATGCTCCTGTGGTAAAGGTGAGTCAAATGTCTCAAAAAGTATCAGAAGTGCCCCAATACGAGGGAAAGAAAATCGCGCTGCGTGGCTGGATTTACCGGCACCGCGCCGGGAAAAGCGTAGTGTTCATTGTGCTGCGCGACAGCACCGGCACTGTCCAGTGCACTGTCAAGGGCGAAGAATACGAAAAGGCGGAGCCATTGCTGATTGAGTCCGCTGTCGAAATAGAGGGCACTGTCAAGGTGGACGAACGCGCGCCTGGCGGCTACGAAGTCGTCGTCGAAAAGCTGACTGTCGTGCACGCGGCGGAAAGGTTTCCCATCACGAAGGACCAGAGCAAGGAGTTCCTCCGCGACGTGCGGCACCTGTGGCTGCGGAGCCAGCCCATGGCCGCGACGCTGAAGATTCGGAGCACCGTGTTTGGTGCGATTGACGATTTCTTCCGGACAAGGAAGTACTACGAGTTCCAGAGCCCAATCTTCACGAAGACCGCTGGCGAAGGCGGGTCCACATTGTTTGAGGTGGAGTACTTCGGGAAGAAAGCGTTTTTGGCCCAGACCTGGCAGTTGTACGCAGAAGCCGCGATTTTCGCGCTGGAAAAGATTTACACGATTGCACCGAGCTTCCGCGCGGAAAAAAGCAGCACGAGCCGGCACCTCACGGAGTTCTGGCACGCCGAGATGGAAGTCGCGTGGATGGGCTTTGATGATTTGCAGGCGGAGGCAGAGGCGCTGGTTTCGTTTATTGTTGAGCGCGTGCTCGAAAGGCACCAGGCCGAGCTTAAAATCCTTGGCGTTGACGTGGCGGCACTCGAAAAAGTGAAGCCGCCTTTCCCGCGCATGACTTACAAGGAAGCGCTTGCGAAGCTGAAGGAAGCGGGAATGGACGTGCCGTACGGCAAGGACTTGCGCACCAAGGAAGAAAAGCTGTTGTGCGAGATGTACGACAAGCCGGTTATTGTGACGCATTACCCCAAAGAAATCAAGGCGTTTTACATGAAGGAGTCACCCGGCGACACTGTGCTTGGCATGGATATGCTCGTGCCGCACGTCGGTGAAATCATTGGCGGAAGCGAGCGCGAGACAAAGATAGAAGAGCTGGAGAAGCGGCTCGCAGAAGAAGGCGAGACGATTGAGGACTACGGCTTTTACATGGACACGAGAAAATACGGCTCGGTGCAGCACAGCGGGTTCGGCCTTGGAATCGACCGCGTGGTGCAATGGATTTGCGGGCTTGACTCGATACACGAGGCGATTGGGTTCCCGAGGACCATGGATAGGATTAGCCCGTAAAAGAACATGCCTATTTGCGGGGCCAATTGGCCCCGCTTTAGTCTAACGTGCCAGCTGAGTTTCAGCTGTTAATCTGACTTGATTACTTTGTCGATTTCTTCCAGCTGGAAGAGAATGTCCTGCAGCGCCTTTTTCTCTGCGTCTGTTTTTGGCTTCTCGAGCTCGGCCTTTACTTCCTCTGTTTTTTCCTCGACCGCTTTTTTCTCGAGAACCGGTGGGAGGGCGGCGACTGGCTTTGCCTTGGCGGGCGGCGCCGGCTTCTTGGCTGCTGGAGTGGGCACTTTCTTGGGCACTAGTTTGGGCTCTGGCTTGGCGACCGGCCGATACGCTTCTTTTGGGACTGCGATTTGGCTGACTTTGACGCCAGTGGACTCGAGTACTTCTGTGCGCAAGTCGTTGATTGCCTGGATTGCCGCGCTCTGGAGCTGCGGCACCTTGCCCCTGACGGACCGGGAGTGGTCGTGGCCGCGCCAGTCCTTTAGCTGAATGTCCAGCAGGTAGCCGGTGCGGTCAATGCGCACCATGACTTCGGACTTGTACTTGGCAGAGTCCGCTTTCATGGAAAACACGAAGTCCTTCTCGTCCGATTTCGTGAAGCTCCTCCCCGAAATGATTCCGAACAAAAGGATTGGCCCGTGAAAATTGACTGTTGTGTTGGCCTGGCCGGCGCCAAGCTCTTCGTAGGCGAACGAAAGCGCGCCCATCGCCCGGATTACGTTTGACAAGTACCCGTAGAACCGCACGAACGCAAGTATGCCCGCGAGCACGCAGATTGCGGGAACAAGCAGCAGCACTTGCGGGAACTGGACTATTTCTGAGTAAATCACTGCTGCGTTGCCAGCAACCGAAAAAATGAGGAATATGAGGATGAAATCCGGCAGCACGAGCTGCAGAAGCTTTGCCTCCGCCTTTTTGGGTTGGACGGGCATTTCCAAAAGCATTTGCTAACTAAACAAATACAAGCTTTAAAAAGCTTTGCCGCCCCGAAAAAGGTGATGCAGGTCGGCATGGCATTCGGCAAATTTGTGCTTCTTCACTCCGGGCACGTGCGCTTCCTCGAGAAGGCGCGTTCCCTAGTCGACAAGCTGATTGTGGTTGTGGCCAGTGACGAGACCGTCGAAAAGGAGAGGGGCAAGGTTTTTGTCCCGGCGGAGCAGAGGCGCGAAGTGATTGCTGCGCTGAAGTCGGTTGACGAGGCAGTTGTTGGAGACAAGGCAGACAAGTACAAAATCATTGCTGAAAAAAAGCCGGACGTGCTTATTCTTGGCCCGGACCAGGACCATGACGAGGGCAAGCTCGCGTATGACTTGGAGTGCCTCGGGCTGAAGCCAAAAATAGTGCGCATAGACGAATTGAGTGAGGGAGACTTGCACAAGACCTCAAAGATAATCGAAAAGATTACTTCCTCAACAGAGTAAGTGTTAGGCAGCCCGGGCCACCCTTTCCCTTCTTGAGCTCGTGCAGGCGGACAGGGAGCACTTCAACGCCTCGTTTCTCAAGCGCCTTGGTGGCTTCCCTGCACTCTTCTCCGATAATGACTTTGTTCGGCTCGAGCATTAGCACGTCGGCACTCAACTCTTTTTCCTGCTCGAGAGTGATGTCCATTATCTCGATTTTTTCTTCGTTCAGGAAGTCAAGGAACTCCTGTGGCAATGCCTTGGTGCACGCGACACAAAGCTTTTCCGACACCATATTGAACACGACGTCCAAGTGCGCGAATTCCTCCAGGTGTGGCACGGGCAGCAGCTCAAGGTCGACGAATTCCGAGATTTCCTGGTAGCCGCCGAAGCTCGTGCGCTCTAGGCCCACTGCGGCAGAAGTGTCGTCGATTTGCACCAAGTCGCCGCCCTCGAAAAACACGTTGCGGACTTGGCCGAAAACCGGAATTTCAAGCTCGTCCGACATTATTTGCAGGTACAGCTCTTCGCCTTGGCGGTAAGTCGCGCGGAAATTTGCGAGGATGATTCCGTTGGTGGTGACGACGCCGAGGTCGCGGGTATAATACAAGTTGGGTGGTGGCGCGCGGTTGGTCTGGACAGTGTGGACTTTTACCCGTTCGGCACGCAGCACGTCCACCAAGTGGTCAAACTCCTCTGCGGCCAAATCCTTGTTCGGCTTGGATGCGAAGCCCCACTTGGACGGGTCCTCAATCAGCTCGAACTCGAAATAAGGCCTGTGCATCAAAACCGAGCGCAGCCTGCCAAATGCTTTTTTCGTGCCGTACTCTTCCATTGAATGAATTAGGGGTGTTGGGAATTAAAAAGAGCGCCCCCGTCGGGATTTGAACCCGAGTCCATAGCTCCGCAAGCTATTATGATATCCAAGCTACACTACGGGGGCACTGTGAACCATTAATGCGCTTGTAGGGGCTTTTTGTGCGAAAAGCTTTAAAAACACCTATCGTCAGAATAACCCCTCGGAGTTGATTCTTAATGAAGTGCACATCTTGCAACAAGGAAGTCACGGACAACTATGTCCGGTTCAAGTGCCCAGGATGCGGCAAAGAGCTGACGCGCTGCCAGGAGTGCCGCGACAGGTCAGGCGGTTACAAGTGCGAGTGTGGCTTCACAGGACCTTAGGTGAATGATTATGGGAGACGTAGTTGCAGTACTCAAGCTAATGCCAGCAGAAGACGTTGAGTTCGAAAAGCTCAAGGAAGCCGCGGTCGCGGTCGCTGGAAAAGTAGACAAGGTAGAGGAAGAGCCCATCGCTTTCGGCATAAAGGCCTTGAAGCTCACGGTCGTCGTGCCGGACAGCGAGGGTGGCACCGAAAAGCTCGAGGAAAAGCTTAACGCATTGCCCGAAGTCGGCGACGTCCAAGTCGTTGACCTCGCTCGGCTGATGTAAAGTTTTTCATCAACGCTTTTCCGCCGTTCAGTCGTTTCACTGGCTAGTGAAACGGCTGTAACAGAAAAAGGGTTGTGAGCATAACGCGGAGCGCCCGGGGGAGAGGAGAACGGGCCACTCCGCGGGGAGGACAAGTCCCCCCGGCGTTATTCTGATTATGGGTTTTAAAAGCCTTTCGCCAGCGAAGGCGAGGGGTTTGGCAAGTAGAGCATGGCGCCCCAAAAGCCGATGGTGGCGAGTGTTATCACGACGCCGAGCAGCAAGTCGCTGGTGCCAAATGCCAGGAGCTCATTGTTCCACGCGTGGTCCACTACGCCGAAAATAGAGCCGCCGAACAGCAACAAGTTCAGCCACAGGTACTGCGGATGCGTTTTGCGGAAGGCCTTCCTCCACCCGTAGCACAGTATTGCCCCGACAAGGGGGATAGCATAACAGCCCATAGCCAAGAAAACGAGGTTCTCGTTCAAAAGCCTTTCCTTATTTATTGAGGAAGAGGCATAATGCCTAGCCGTGATTACGCGAGTCAAGCTGCAGAACTGGAAGTGCCACGGCGAAACAGAGCTCGAGTTCCTCCAGGGCACCAACGTGATTGTTGGCGTCATGGGCGCCGGGAAAAGCGCGGTGCTCGACGCCATCAGCTTCGCGCTGTTCGGCACGTTCCCAGCACTCAACGCCAAGAAGACAAGCATCGACAGCTGCGTCACCAACAAGCCCGAGCAAAAGAGCAGGGGAAGCGTCGAGGCGTTCTTCACAGTAAACGGCAAGGACTATTCAATCATCAGGGAAATCACTGTTGGGAAAGGCACCACACGAAGTGAACTGCGGGAAGGGGACTCCTTGATTGAGGGCCCGCAGACAAAGAGGGTGACCGAAGAAGTCGTGCGCCTGCTTGGTATGGACTACGACTTGTTTTCCCGTGCGGTCTACAGCGAGCAAAACCAGATTGATTATTTTCTCCAGATCCCGTCGGGGCAGCGCAAAAAAAAGATTGACGAGCTCCTGAAGATTAACCGGTTCGAGGAAGCGCGGAAGGCCGCGTCCTCACTCGCGCGGCAGCTAAAGGGAGAGTCAACAACAATCCAGTCACAGCTCGAGAACATGCCATTGCCGGAAACAGAAAAGGAAAAAGAAGCGCTCACAAAAATCGAGCAGCGAAAAAAAGAGTCGGCTGAACAATGCGAGTCCGCCAAGAAAAAGTTGGCCGAGGCGGAACACAAGACGCGCGAGCTCGAGCAGCACGAAAAAAAGCGGGACTCGCTGCGCACCGAAATCAACTCCGCGGAGTCAAAGGCGGAAGTGCTCACGCGAAGCCAAAAAGAAATCGACGCCGAGCTGGAAAAGTCCGGGGACGTGGGCAACGAGCTCGACAGCGTGAAAAAACGCTTTGGCGAGGCAATAGAAAAAATAAAGGCGCTTGAAGGAAATGCTTCCAGGCAGAAAAAAGCTGATGTGGACCAAAAGGCTGCGTTGCTCAAGAGCAGGATAACTGAACTGGCCGCCAAGATGGAGGAGCGGAAGAGGCTCCTAGACGAAAAAGAAAAGCTTAAGGGATGGCCTGGGAAGCTTGTCGAGGCCAGGAAGGAGCGGGAAGGGCTGCTGGCTAGGCAGAAGGGACTCGAGGTCGCGATATCCGATTCCGAGAAGCGGGTTTCGGCACTCTCGGAGACAGAGGGGCATTGCCCAGTGTGCGACAGCGAGATAAGCGGCGTGAAGCGCGGCGAGCTCGAGAAGAGCGCGAAGGAAAAGGTGGAGGCAAGCAAGACAGAGCTGGGGTCTGTGAAGGAAAAGCTTGCGGGCATCGACCTCACCGAGATGGAGAAAAAAGTAAAGGGATTGGAGTCGCTCACCACGCGGCTCGAAGAGCTTTACGTCGGGAAGGAATTGAGCGAGGCACGCGAAGAGTATTCATCAGTGGAAAAAGAAGCTACTTCACTAGCCGCGGAATGCGGCGAGCAGGAAAAAGCGCTGGCGGAACTGCGCAAGGAAAAAGAAGAGCTGGCTTCATCCGTCAACCGCTTGGAGTCCTTGCTGAAGAGCAAGGAAAAGCTTGAGGGAATAACAAAAGAAAAAGACTCATTGGCCGAAAAAGTTTCCGCGCTGAAGAAAGAGCTTGACGCGCTTAGGTTCGACGAAAAAGAATTGGCTTCGGCGCGGCAGCAGTCAAAAGAGCTGTCGGCTAAGGCTGCGGAGCTCGAGGCCGGGGCGAAGGCCGCGGACGAGCTGCTTGGGGAAAAGAAAAAGCTCATCGCCGAAATGGAGGAGCGGGCGAAAGAAATCGGGTCGCTGAAGAAGCGCTGTGAGTCGCTTGACTCGTCGTCTGCGTCAATGGGTGTGTTCAGGAAAGCGGTGGAGGACACGCAAGTACAATTACGGGAGCAGTTCGTCACAGGCGTGAACGACGCGCTGTCAATGGTTTGGAAGCAAGTGTATCCGTACAGCGACTACCCGCGCCTGCGCTTGGCCGTTGAGGGTGGGGACTACGCGCTCGAGGTCGAGACCGTCGGAGGGACTTGGGTTAATGTCGAGGGCTTCGCGTCCGGAGGGGAGAAGAGCACCGCCGCTTTGGCGCTACGCATAGCGTTTTCGATGGTACTCGCGCCGCAATTGTCGTGGCTTGTCCTGGACGAGCCCACGCACAATCTAGACTCGAACGGCGTGGCCAGGCTTTCGAAGACGATGAGGGAGTCGCTCCCGGAATTGGTCGAACAGGTGTTTGTGATTACGCACGACGACGAGATGGAGGCTGCGGTCAGCGGAAACCTTTACAGGATTGAGCGGGAGAAAGCGGATGACGAGCCAGCTAAGGCTGTGCTGGTCTCGAGTGGAAAAGGTTAAATAGTGGTTTCAGCTAAACCACTGCTTTAATGTACGAGTGGTTCCCGGCTATGCTGGCGGCAACGGTTGTTCTTGGTGAAGTTTCGCACCACTCCTTTAGGGGGGCGCTATTGGTGAGCCTGGCGTTCTTTGCTTTGTTCTGGTTTATGCACACCCGCTAGCCGATGAGTGGGACAAAAACACAGGTGCAGTTCAAGTCTGTTTTTCTCGCGCTGCCCGCAATCTTTTCTACGAGGGTGAGCCTCTGCGCGGCGCCGTGGTCAAGCGGAAGCACCATCCTCCCGCCTTCGGAAAGCTGATCCATGAGCGCAGGGGGAATCGCGTGCGCGGCAGCTGTCACGATAATGCGGTCGAACGGGCTCTGTGGCTTTAGCCCACCGGCTCCGTTCCCGATGTGGACGCGGATGTTGGAGTAAGCGATTAGCCTGGAGCGCGCTACGTTGGCAAGTGCAGGTACTCTTTCAATCGTATGGACCTCGCCGTTCGCCCCCACCATCTCGCTTAGGATTGCCGCCTGGTAGCCCGAGCCCGCTCCCACCTCAAGGAGTTTCATGCCAGGTGTTATGGCAAGGTGCTGGGTCATTATGGCCACCATGTGCGGCGCGGAAATGGTCTGGCCCAGGTTGGTGGGCAATGGACGGTCGTCATAGGCCTGGCCCTGGTACTTGGGGTCCACGAAGGCCATGCGGTCCACGCGGCGCATGGCTTGTTCCACGTCATCGTCGTAGAGGATGCCCTCACGCTTGAGGAGATCCACTAAGTCGTCGTTGGTGGGCATGAAAAGAGCTATACTGCCGCGCTAAATAAAGCTAACCTTTTTATTTAGACAGTGAGTAGTGCCGCACAGGTGTTTCAAATGGATGTTAGAACCTTAGTAGTTATGCTTCTTGTCGTGGGGGGGGCGCTGGCCGCGTCCGACATCAGCTCTGTCGCTGTTACGGCGGGCGAGCAGGTGTGGACGTCAAACATGCTTTACCACGGTGCTTACCCAACCACGTACCCGAGCCTAATACAGCCCGGGGACGAGGGGGTCTGGATTGACGTGGAAATGCGGAACTATCACTCGATGCAGTTCTACGACGTGAGCGGGGTCCTTGAGGTTGTGGGCCCGTTCGAGGCCGTGGTGGCCGAGGCCGAAATCGAAAAGGTGGCACCAAAGGAGTACACCCACGCGTTCTACCAGCTGAACGTGGACCCTGATGCGAAGCCGGGTGAGTACAAGATGCGGCACCTGCTGTCGTACAAGTACGACTCGTACGACAAGGACGGCAACAAGGATGTCATTGACGTTGAGTTCATCCGCACCATCAGCGTGAACGTTTACTATTCCGAGAGGATTGAGATAAAAGAAGTAACGGTCGAGCCGTACAACGTTCTTCCGGGCGCGGACGTTGAGCTGCAGGTCCTGCTCGCGAACACGGGCAGCGTCACTGTGAACGACGTCGACGTGAACTACAGCATTGCTACGGACCCGACCGAAATAAACTTGCTCCCAATAACCACTACGTCGCGGAGAATCGCGACCATCCGGCCGGGTGAGGAGGTCATCGTGTCGTTCCCGCTTCAGGCGCTGAAGACCGCGACCGTGAAGCCGTACAAGGTAGAGGTGGACGCCAAGTACACGTCCGGCTCCACTACAAACACGGAGAGCGACGAAGTCGCTGTGGAGATTCGCGGCAAACCCGAGATGCGGCTGGCTGGGGTTCAGGTTGACAAGGACATTGTGTACGTGGCGTCGCCGTTCTCTATTTCGATTCAGCTGGAGAACGTTGGCAGTGGCGACGCGAAGTCGGTCAAAACCGTGCTAATAGATGGCGGCATGGACGGCGTGCTGACTTCTTACGTTGGGACTGTCGAAGTAGACGACACCGGCTCGGCGATTTTCGACGTGCGTGACTACGCGCCTGGGCGGAAAAAGATTACGGCGCTGATTACTTTCGAGGACGCCTACGGCAACGACTTTTCAGAGTCCGTTGAAGTCGAATACTTTGTGACCGCGGTCACGGCGGACTACACCATGGTGGTTGTGTTGGTGGTGGTCGTCGCGGGAATTGGATTTTGGTACTGGCGCAACAAGCAAAAGAAAAAGAAGATTCAGAGCTTGGTGAGGTGAGTGCTCAAAATTGCAGCGAGGAACCTGTGGCGGAGAAAGTCGCGGTCCCTCCTTGCAGTTCTGGCCTTGGTAATCGGGGTCTTGGCTATTGTTCTCCTGGTTTCGTTAACCGGGGGGCTAAGGGCCAGCTTTACAGAACTAATCAGCGGAGTCAACGGCATATGGGTCATGCAGAGAGGGGTTGCTGACCAAACTCTCTCAAAAATAGACTTGGACTACGGTGAAAAAATAGAGCAAATCCCTGGCGTCCGCGGCGCATTTCCCGAGGTATGGGCGATTGTCTCAAGAATCGACGGCGAGAGAGCGAGGGGCGGGACGTTAACCGGTGGAGTAGTCACAGCACTTGGGTTGGACCCGGTCAAAGAACAAAAGCGGTTAGGGATGCCTTACGGCGTGGAGCTTTTACGGGGAAGAATGTTCAAACCAGGTGACAGTGGTGTCGCAGTTATAGGTCAACAGATTTCTGATGACTACAAAAAAACGGTTGGCTCCACAATAAAAGTCAACGACGAAAAGTTCAAGATTATCGGCGTGTTCGGAAAAAGCCAACTCACTGATTCTGTTGTTGCTGTGCCACTCAAAGACGCGCAGAGTCTTGCGGGATTGGATTCTAACACTGTGCAAGACTTTGTTGTGCAGCTTACTCACCCAGAAAACGAGGAACGCGTCGCGAGAAACATCGAGTTCAAGTGGCCCGATGATTTGGAAGCATGGACCATGTCGGAGACGAACGACATGCTTGGTGAGGTACTGGGTGTGATTGACCAGTTCTTCTGGATAATCTCTGCAATCGGCTTGCTGATTGCGGCTGTTGGAATCATTAACACCATGCTTATTTCAATCAAGGAAAGGATGAAAGAATTCGGTGTGCTTCGCTCAATGGGCTGGACCCAGGAAGACGTGTTGAAGCTAATAGTCATAGAAAGTGTGTTACTGGGATTGGGTGGAGGACTTATTGGTGTCGTGCTTGGCTACACAATCACGGGAGTGTTAAGCGGGTACTTGCCGTTTCCGCTTGTTGTGATGCCAGAGTTGGCTGCGACCGCGTTCATTTTCTCGGGGCTTTCCGGCTTGGTGGGCGGGGTTTACCCGGCGTGGAAAGCCAGCAAGATGGACCCAATATTGGCAATCAGGGGTGAGGCATAGTGAAAAAAGTACTGATTGTTTGCATTGCTTTCCTCCTCATCGCTGCTTTTGCCGGCATGGCAGTAAACGCGCAGAAAGGCGCTGGAGGCGGCGGAGGGGGTGGAGGCCAGAAACTTCCAGTCTCAGTTTCACCCGGGAACTTGCGAAGTGTGGCTTCTCCAGTAATTGGGTTCATGTCCATCGTCGGCCCGGCCATTACTTTGGTGGCGGTCGTTGTGATATTGGCTGCTTTCATCATGGCTGCAAAAAGCATGGTGGGGATGCTGCCAATCGCTTACAAAAACCTAACACAAAGAAAGTCCATGACTGCACTTGCACTAATCGGATTGATTCTTGGTGTTGCTACAGTCGTCACACTTGTTTCGATTTCAACCGGCATACAAAACCTTGTTACTGAGCGCACTGCGGAGACCAAGGGCGTGATGGTGCTCGAGGCAGACCAGTCCTTCGGTCCGATTTTCTCGAAAATAGAACTGAGTGACATAGAAAAAATCGAGAAAACTGTTGGCGTGAAAAACGTTTGCCCGAGAGTCATGTATTTGCCAAAAAGCATTGAAGGAACTTTCAACGACGCGAGTGATTTAAGCTCTAGCTTCAGCGGGGCTGTTATTGGAGTCAGGCCGGAAAGCGAGTCCAGAAAATTGATTGGGCCTTTAACAACAACCGGTGACATCGTTAGAGGAAGGTTTTTGTCGCCAAGCGATTCTAAAACCGTGGTCCTTGGGATTGAAATCGCTGACGAGTACAACAAAGCGGTTGGCTCCACGTTCAAAATCGACGGAGAAAAGTTCAAAGTAGTCGGCATATCAGAGACCGGAGTACAAGAGGGCGACAACGCGGTGCTCATCTCATACAAGGATGCACAGGACCTTGGTGGGTTGGACAACAACATAGTGAGCGCGGCATTCGTTGAAGTCGATAACCCTGATGATGTGACTCGAATGGCAGACATTATCGAGGCGCGTGTTAGTGGGGTGCAAGCGATTTCAACAGAAGAATTCGCTGATTTACTCGGTGGGCTGCTTTCGAACGTGGAGGCTTTCCTGTGGGCGATTTCGGCGATTGCGGCGGCGGTCGCGGCAATCAACATCATCAACACCATGCTCATGAGCATCATGGAGCGGGAGCGGGAGCTCGGCGTGATGAGGGCGATTGGATGGACCGGCGACGACGTGATTAAACTAGTGATGGTGGAGTCGATACTGATTGGTGTTGCCGGAGGGATAATCGGAGTGGTTGTGGGGATAATCGCAGTCGAGGTAATACAGGTGTTAATTGATATTCGCATGCTTGTCGACGCGTCACTCGCGGTTAGGGCTTGGGCGTTTTCAGTTTCAATCGGAACCCTTGCAGGAGTTTATCCCGCGTGGAGAGCAAGCAAACTGAATCCATTGGAGGCGATTAAAAGTGAGTAAGAAAATGGAAAAAAGAACTGGCCATGAAAAAGACGTCATAAGGATCAAGGGCGTGCACAGGGAATACCAAATGGGTGAAGTCCTTGTGAAAGCATTGAGGGGAGTGGACATTGATATTCACAAGGGTGACTTCGTTTTCATAATCGGGCCGAGCGGCGCAGGAAAAAGCACGCTGATGCACATTGTTGGAGCGCTGGACTCACCGACCCGAGGAGAAATTGATTTGGAGGGATACGACATCAGTAAAATGGATGATTGGCAGTTGTCCATGATTAGACGGAACAAAATCGGCTTTATTTTCCAGACTTTTAACTTGATTCTTTCGCTGAACGCGATTGAAAACGTAAGCCTCCCCCTGCTGACAGACAAAAAAATCAGTGAAGAAGAGCTCACAGCGAGAGCAATGAACTTGTTGAACGAAGTCGGGCTCGGACACAGAATGAACCACACGCCGAATGAACTGTCTGGTGGGGAAAGACAACGGGTTGCCGTGGCTCGTGCGTTGGTCAACGACCCCGAGATTATTTTGGCTGACGAGCCGACTGGAAACCTGGACTCGGTAACCGGGGACGGGATATTTGATTTATTGCGCGAGATGAACAAGAAAAAAGGAGTTACTTTTGTTATAGTCACTCACGACACCGAATACATCCGAAAGGGAGACATAGTCTACCACATGAGAGACGGTGTCATCACAGAAACGTACAGGCAGAAAGGAGAAAACCACTTCAAATCGAAGAAGCCAAAGCCTCAATCTCGGCATAAAGCTCGGAAACGCGCGAAATAGACTCTTCGGGGACGCGCTCGTCACGCAGCTTTTGGACTGTTATCTTAATCGGAACAGGATGAGTGCCGGCAATCAAATTGTCGGCGTTCGCGACTATTTTTTCTTCTAGTGTTTGTGGGATGTATTCCTTCGGCGGAAGCCCGGCGCGCTTCGCCTCTTGCTTGCTTAGCCCGGCGGCGATGTGGCGCTCCGCAATGTGCGCTTGCTGTTTTAGTCCGCGGTCGCGCAGGATTATCCCGCCGAAAAACCCGTGGTCAAGCCCATGGGCTTGCGCGCGGCCGATGTCGTGAAGCAGCGCCCCGGTCTCGACAAGCTGTATATCCACATCGTGGCCAGCGGCCTTAATCCTTTCCGCTGTCTTCACTGCCTTGCGAGCGACCGCCTCGCAATGCTCAATGACATTAGGGGGAGTGTTTTCTTCTTCAAGAAGTTTCAGTGCCTCTTCGCGGGTGAGCATGGGAATTCACTTCAGCTGCTTCATCAGTGACTTGACTTCTTTTATTTGCCCGACCAGCTCTTTGACTTGGGTCTTGTTGTTGATGTTGCGTAGCTCTTTCCCGCAGTCCGGGCACGTGAAGTCGTATTCCGTGGCCAACTCGAAAGGAAGCTTGCCGCATCCGTTGCCACAGCTGTAAAAGATGTAGTTCGACTCGTAGTCCAATTGCTTCTCGAGCTTGGCCATGTAGTTCCCCCACTCCGAAGAGATTACTTCGTTGATTTTGTCGGCGTTGGTGAACCACGTGTACGTGTACCAGTTCGTGTCAATGTTCTTCTCGCGGTGGTACCGGATGAGCCCGCGGTAGTGCAGCTGGTTCAGTTGGGAGCGGATGATCGGCAGGCCTAGGCTGGTCTTTTTGGCTATGCCCTCGTCGGTAATGCCTTTC
The DNA here is from genome assembly GCA_042584585.1 of archaeon. Lineage (GTDB taxonomy): Archaea > B1Sed10-29 > B1Sed10-29 > WALL01 > WALL01 > WALL01. Next base: position 29,156 of record JBHOSQ010000003.1, read on the forward strand.
TTGAGGTCGCATGCCTTCAGAACAAGAACCCCGTCATGCCCAACAATTTCTTCCAAAAGCTTGTTGACCTGGCGGTTGGTCAATAAAACTGCCACTCCCATAATTATACGGCTCTAGGTATATTAACCTTTACTGGCAATTGTCTGCTTCCCCTTTTCCGATGGCACGACCCTGATTTTCGCGCCTGTGAAGCGCTTCTTCAGGCCCCTCGCCCTGTACAAATATACGGCCAGCGCCCCGATTTCGGAGTGTGGCTGCCCGCCCACCGCGACGTTTTGGTCAACAAGGCTATAGACCTCGGCCGGGACCTTGGTCGCGCCCACGACAATCAGCAAATTGCCTTTGGGCACAGGAGTCTCTTCGAGCGGCAGGCCGTACATCGTGAGCTGGACTTTCTTGCCCTTGAAGTTCTTGATGGCCGAGCGCCAGCTCTTGGTGTACTTCACCGTAAACGGCCCCCCCCAGCTTTTGACCACGTCTTTCACAGTCTGCTCGAACTTTACGTCCTTTTCGCCGGAATAAATTAGCTCTTTGGCTCCAAACGCCCGCGCAACGAGCGCACAATGGGTTGTGACTCGCTTGTCCCTTTCCGGGCGATGGTCCAGCCGCAGCACCGTAACAGCCATAACCATTTTTATACCCCCATTTGTATAAAAGCCCACGCGCGGGCTCGTAGCTCAGTCTGGTTAGAGCACAAGGCTCTTAACCTTGGTGTCGTGGGTTCGAATCCCATCGGGCCCTCTCAGGCCGGCATTGGCCCTTACGGTCAATGCCCCCCGCACGCGCCGTTAGTCTAGTCTGGTCAGGACTCAAGGTTGCCAATCTTGTAACGAGGGTTCAAATCCCTCACGGCGCACTCATTCTTTTTCTGTTACGGCCACGTTTGAATGTCTCTGGGGGTGCCAACTGGCACCCCCCAAGCCTACCGCGCCAGCTCAGGTTTGGGCTGGCACACTCATTCTTTTATATCAACTTGGCATTAACCCATTGAATGAAAAAACTGTTGCTTTTGCTGCTGGTCTTGTCAATGGCGCTGGCGCAGACGCCTGAGGGAGTGGGCTACGCCGCCGTGAAGCTCGAGATAACCGGCTATGCCCCCCAACCCCAGACGCTTTACGTCCCGCAGAACGACGCACGCCAAACCGTGAGCTACGGCAAGCTCCCAGTCAAGCAAGACCAGTACGGCAACATCCTCCTGACCGTGGAGGGAAATTACTCGTTTTTGTTCGACGTCTACGTCAACGCGTCGGAACCGGGAATACCACAGGACCAAAAGTTCCCGGTCACCGAAACCCGTGAACAAGAATACCTCGAGGAAACACCGTACATAAACATCACTGACCCAGTTGCGCGGCAGCGCGCGCTCGACGTCACGCGGAACAGCCGCACTGTGCTGGAGGCCGTGCGGGACCTCGCCACGTGGACCAACTCTTACCTGGACTACAACACCAGTTACTGGGGTGGCATACTCACGAGCTCCGAGGCGCTTGAGCTGAGGCAGGGCGTGTGCGACGAGTACACCAACGTGTACGCCGCGATGACCCGCTCGCTTGATATTCCGACGCGCGTCGCTACCGGGCTGGTGTACACCGGGTCAATGTGGCAAAGGCACGCGTGGGCAGAAACGCTTGTTGGGGAGACGTGGGTTCCGATTGACCCCACGTTCGGCGAGGTCGGGCTCGTGAACGCGCTGCACGTAAAGCTGTACCACGCGCCGAGCTACTTGTTCTACCAGTTCCCGCAGTCGCTGGAGGACTTGGCCGTGGCCGAGTACACTCCCGCGGACTATACTCTTGCGCTGGACATAGCCGCCGAGGCAGCGCCGGTGCGCGTTCCCCCGAAGGGCGCGTTCAGCCTGCTTGTGAACCTAACGAACACCGGCAGCACTGTGTTGATTCCGACTTATGCCGCGCAGAAGACTGTTGGTGTTGACCTGCTCTCCGACTTCAGGCAGACCCCGATTGTGATGCCTGGCGAGACTGTTTCGCTCGAGTGGGAGTTCATCGCGCCGTACGGCGAGCGCGACACTTACTATGTGTTCCTTGTCGGGCCGAAGGCGAACGAAAAGTACGCAATTACCGTGGACCCTGCGTTGGCTGCCGAGGGGTACAGCGCGCTCGATATAAGGAACGTGTATGCGACGCCCCGCGACAACGGGATGAGGATAGAAGTAGAGATTGGGAACCAGGGAAGCGAAAGCCTCGCGGCAGTTGTTGCGTCGGTCATAACTGATTTGGGGACACAGCAGCAGTCGTTCAGCCTGAACCCGGGCGACTCCAAAGTGGTTGAGTTCTTTTTCCCGAGTGAGGGCGGCACGCACCCCTACGAGATTAAGGTCGAGTCCGGCAACACAAGCACGAATACGTTTGGCACGGTCGCGGTCCCCCGCAAGGCAAAAGGGGATGGCACGCTTGAGGCGCTCGGCAACTTCCTCCAGTCCAATGAGAGCCTGGTGTTCGTTGGAGTGGCCATAGTGATTGTCGGCGCAATGCTGCTTGTCTTGTTCGTTCCCCTGCAGGAAGACAAGAAAATCCCGTTTGAGGAGCGGGAGGAATGGGGCCGGCTCATGAAGCTGCGCAAGGGATAAGCCTTTAAATACCCATATTCACAAAAGAAGCCGGATTGGCGTTGACCAGAGTCGACGTCCCGGCAGCAGGGGGGGTGGTAACTCAGCTGGGAGAGTGCTCGGCTGAAGACCGAGATGTCGTGGGTTCAAGTCCCACCCACCCCACTCAACTTTTCGTTCCCCACGCGCATCGGTAGTCTAGCCTGGTAGGACTTTGGCCTTCCAAGCCAATAACCCGGGTTCAAATCCCGGCCGATGCATTCATCCAAACATGCCTATTTGCGGAGCCGGTTGGCTCCGCTTTAGTCTAACGTGCCAGCTTAGTTTAAGCTGCTTTATTGCATCAAGAAATAAGTCGTTACTGCCGCGAGAATGAAGATTATGAACGTGCCTGCGACCACAATCAGCTTGGTGGAAAAAGGCATTGTCCTCAAGTCCTGGGAGCGCGGGATTTGCTTGGGGGCTGCTGGCTGTTCCGGGGTGGGCACTTCCGCCCTGGCGCTGTCGGACAAGTCTTTTTGCCTCTCGTAGTCCGTGATTGCCGAAAGCACGTCAGGCTCTGTGTAGCCTTCTTTCGTGAAGTACTCCACTATTTTTTGTTGGGAAACGCCTTTCTCCAGCATTTCCTTGAGAAGAGTCTGATGGCCGTATTGCATAGTTGGGATAACCAGAAACGGAAATAAAAGCCTATTGGTGCCTGCAGGTGAACCATTCTTCGATTGTGTGGTTGCTCACGACTGTGTACGTTTCATTGTCAGCAAATTTTCCGGTGCACGTAACCTCTGTTTTTGCGAATACGGTGTTAAGCGCAATTATTGGCTCGCACGACGCGTTGTTTTCCTTGACACGGAACTGCGTCGCCGGGAGCTCGGGCATTTGGACGTTTTGTATTGTGAGCTTTGCTGACTCTGGGAAGCAGTCGGCGTCTGTAATCCCGATGAGCCACTGCGTGTCCTCGTCTATGATTACTTCGTCCGACGGAAGGTACGGATAGAGCATGTAGAGGGCGAACAACGCGAAGCAAACCAAGAGGACGCGCATGACCTTGTCCTCGGCCTTTTTTTTCTTGCCGGTATCGATTTTGAAGACCTGCACTTCCCGGTCTTGCGGCTCCGCTTCCACGTGGGTCCCGGGCTCGGCGCTTGTCAGCTCGTCCATGACCTCTTTTTCCTTGTAGCCCATGACTTTGAAGAAGGCCACAATGGCATGGGCGTCCTCGCCGTGGGCCAGCATGTCCGACAAGCGCTTGCGGTCCTCCGATTTCATCACCTTATCCCATGAAAGATTTAAATTTAAAGCTTCCGCTATAACCCTTGATGCTTGACCGAGAGCTTTTCAGGAAGTCCCCTGAAGTCATCAGGAAAGACCTTGAGCACCGCAAGGCAGACACCAAGATAGTGGACAAGGTCATTAAGCTCGACGAGGCGTGGCGCAAGGCACTGCGCAAGGCCGAGAATCTCAAGCACACCCGCAACCAGGTCACGCGCGAAATCGCGGAGCTGAAAAAAGCGGGAAAAAGCGCCAAGAAAAAGATCTCGGAAATGAAAAAGGTGTCGGACGACATCGCGAAGCAGGACAAGGACATCCAGAAAAAGAAGGCGTCGCGCGACGCTGTGCTTATGCGCGTACCGAACCTCCTGCACAAGAGCGTGCCCCGCGGGGACAACAACAAGGACGTCCGCAAGTGGGGCAAGCCAAAGAAAAAAGACATTCCACCGCACGGCGAAATCCTGGAAAAGCTTGGCTTCGCCGACTTCAGGAGCGCGACGAAGATTTCGGGCGCCGGGTTCTATTTCCTCAGGGGAGAGCTGGTCCTGTTGGATTACGCGCTGCAGCGGTTCGCGCTGGACAACTTGGTCGAGAAGGGATTCACCCCAATCGCGCCGCCACTCATGATGAACCGCGGCCCGTACGAGGGCGTCACGGACCTCGAGGACTTCGAGAACGTGATGTACAAAATTGAGGGCGAGGACCAGTACTTGATTGCGACGAGCGAGCACCCGATTGCCGCGATGTTCATGGGCGAGGTTGTGCCCGAAGAAGTGCTGCCGCTGAAGCTTGTGGGGGTGAGCCAAAACTTCCGGAAGGAAATCGGTTCGCATGGAGTGGACACCCGCGGATTGTTTAGGGTGCACCAGTTCAACAAGGTGGAGCAATTCATTTTCTGCAGGCCAGAGAAGTCATGGGAGTGGCAAGAGCGGCTCATTGGCAACGCGGAAGACATTTTCCAGCAGCTTGAGCTGCCGTACCGGGTTGTGAACATTTGCACGGGCGACATCGGCACCGTGGCCGCGAAGAAGTATGACTTGGAGGTGTGGTCGCCGAGGCAAAACGCGTATACCGAGGCGGTGTCGTGCTCCAATTGCACTGACTACCAGTCCAGGCGGCTTAACATCAAGTACGGCAAGCGCGGTGGGAACACGCAGCTGGTGCACACGATCAACTCGACCGCAATCGCCACGTCAAGGGCATTGGTGGCACTGGTCGAGAACAACTACGAAGACGGCGTGATTAAGCTGCCGAAGGCCATTAGGCCTTACATGAACGGCAGGAAAGAAATCGGATAGGCTCATTTTGGCGATGGAACGAGAGGGTGCTTGAGCAAGAACTCATCCACTTGGTCCACGTATGAACCTTCTTTGAGTAGCTCTGCAAAGTGCTCAGACGCCTCGGCGTCCCGGTTGACGTAAACCAATGCCTTGGCTAGGTTGAAGCGGGATTTGTGGTCCTTGGGGTCTTGCTTGAGCGCTTCCCCGCAATAGTCAATCACGTTGGACAAGTGCGAGCTGGCCATTACCTCTTTGACGAGTGGCACGGGCCTCTGCATCCATTCCTCTGCGTGCTGCATTGCCTCGTGGCCTTTTGCCGCGTAGTCCGGCTCTTTTGGCATAGAATAGTTTATGCACAACAACGTTTAAAAAGCAAGCCATTCAAAACAGGGCTTACATGGAATCCTTCGTGAAAAAAAGCAAAAAAGCCCTTTAGGGCGCTATTTTCTTTAATCAACGGCAAAGGGTTTTTAACGTGGGGCGGCTAAATGCTCAATAATGGGCCCGTAGCTCAGCCTGGCTAGAGCACTTGGCTTTTAACCAAGGTGTCGTGGGTTCGAATCCCATCGGGCCCGCTCCACAAAAGGTGGTTTACCATGGCAGAAAGCAGACTTGACGACATCATCCAAAGCAGGAAAAAAGAGATCAAGGAGCTGCAGGAACGCGGAATAAGCCCGTTCCAGTACGGCTACAAGCGTAACGCAGTGGTTGAGGGGCTTGTAGCGAAAGCGGGGAAAGTCAAGCCCGGCGAAACCAGTGGGAAAAAATACAAGGTAGCGGGACGAATACGCTCCATGCGCGGCCACGGAAGAGTGGCTTTCGCGGACATTGAGGACATGACCGGCAGGATGCAGCTCATGGGCCAGGCCAAGCTCAAGAACTTCGACGTCTTCGCCAGCTTGAGTGCCGGCGACATAATCGGCGTCGAGGGAGAACTCGGAAAAACCCGGAAAGGCGAGCCCACCCTGTTCGTCAAGGGCTTTGAATTGCTCACCAAGGCGATTAGGCCGCTCCCGGACGAGTGGTTCGGGCTCAAGGACACCGAAACGCGATACCGCCACCGGCACATTGACCTGCTGATGAACCCCGAAGTGCGCGAGACATTCATAAAGCGCAGCCAAATAATCAATGGCCTGCGCGAGTTCTTCCTCAAGGAGGGATACGTCGAGGTGGCGACTCCAGTGCTCCAGCCCACATACGGCGGGGCGAACGCAAGGCCGTTCACAACTCATCACAACTCGCTGGACATGAAGATGTACCTGCGGATTTCTGATGAAATGTACTTGAAGCGGTTGCTGGTCGGCGGGTTCGAGAAAGTGTTCGAGTTCTGCGTCGACTTCAGGAACGAAGGGATTGACACCAAGCACAACCCCGAGTTCTGGCTTTTGGAGGCACAGACGGCGTACGAGGACTATGAGGACGGGATGCGGCAGATTGAGAGGGCCATCGAGCACGCGGCAAAGAAGGCCCACGGCAGCACAAAAGTGAAGTACGGCGAACACACGCTGGACTTCAAGGCGCCGTGGAAAAAAATGACCATGGCAGAAGCAGTCAAGAAGTACGCGGGCATAGACTCCGACAAAAAGAGCCTGGCGGAGCTCAAGAAGTTCTGCAAGGAAAAGCACGTTGAAGTCGCCAAGGGCGTCGAAAAAGGCCAGCTGGTTGCGGCGATTTTCGAGGAATTCGCGGAGCCGAAGCTCATTCAGCCAGTGCACATTTACGAGTATCCAAAAGAAGTTTCTCCGCTTGCGAAAGAGTCGCGGAAGAACCCCGCGTGCACCGAGCGGTTCGAGAGCTTTGTGATGGGCATGGAGCTCACGAACAATTATTCCGAGATGAACGACCCAATCGAATTGAGGCGGCGCCTCAAAGAAGAGTTGCGGCGCGGAAAGGAAGGCGACGAAGAGGCACACCCGATGGACGACGACTTCCTGGAGGCCATCGAGCAAGGCTTCCCCCCGGCGAGCGGGATAGGCATTGGTGTGGATCGATTGATAATGCTTTTGACTGACTCCCAGTCGATACGGGACGTCATACTGTTCCCCGTGTTGAGGGGAAAGAAAACCGAAAAGATTGAATACTTCGGCGACGAAGTGAAAGACACAGTGTTTAAGTGATTGCTATGGACGTCAAGGAAATACTCGCGAAGCGAAAGGCCCCTGTAATGGAAAAAGTAATGGAGTTCATCGGCGACGGTGAGCCAACGCTGCTTTACGACATGATGAGGGAATACCCCAATCGCCCGGGCAAGGGCGTGCGGCCGGCGCTCGTCATGATTGCGACCGAGGCATATGGCCGGGACACTTCACAGTCCATTATCACTGCCGCGGCACTGGAACTGTTCCAGAACTGGGTATTGATTCACGACGACATCGAGGACGAAAGCGACGAGCGGCGTGGCAAGCCGTGCCTGCACCACATGCACGGGATTCCGCTGGCGATTAACGCGGGGGATGCATTGCACATCAAGATGTGGGAGGCCCTGGACCGCAACAGCGAAATCATGGGCGACGAGAAGGACCGTGCCATCAAGGCAAAAATGGCCGAGATGCTGAGCCGCGTCGTCGAGGGGCAGACCATGGAGTTGTCGTGGGTCCACAGCAAGAACTGGGACGTTACCGAAGAAGACTATTACATCATGATTTACAAGAAAGCGGCGTGGTACACAACGATTGCGCCGATTCAGTTCGGGGCGATTATTGCCGGCGCGGGAAACCTCCAGGCAATCCACGACTTCGGCGAGGCCTTGGGCAAGGCGTTCCAGCTGCAGGACGACATCCTGAACTTGATTGCCGACGAAAAGTACGGCAAGGAAATCGCGGGAGACATTTACGAGGGGAAGCGAACGCTTATTTTGATTCACTTGATGAAGAACTGCTCGCCCGAAGAAAAAGAAAAAGTGCTTGCGATCATGAACAAGGAGCGCGAGGACAAGACAGAAGAAGAAGTCCAGTACGTGCTTGGGCTGATGAAGGAAAAGGGCAGCATTGACTACGCGATTGCCGCGGCGAAAGCGTATGCTGACAAGGCAAAGGAATTGTTCCCGGGGCTTGAATTGTCCGACGGGCCTGCAACAGACGAGCTGAAGGCGATAGTCGACTACATTATCGAGCGGGAATTATAGCTCAGACCGAAAAAGCTTCTTCCGGGTTAACAAGCTTTATGCCGCCCTCGGTAATGTGCAGGGGAATGATGTCCTCGACGTGCTTGGTGCCCCGCATTTTTCTTATGTAGAGAGTGCGGTTCGTGTCAGTGCCCATGCCGAGGTAATGCAGCAATATAACCGAGTCCGCGACGTATTCTTCCACGCCGTACTTCGAGAACTGCATTGGGCCCGCGCCCATGGTCTGCTCCGGGATCTCGGAAATCAAGAGCGCCGTCAAGTCGCTCTTGCGAATCATGTAGCTAAGCTTGAGAATCATGTTTCGGGCTTCCTGCTCGTGCTCGAGGCGGAACCCGAGCGCGGGAATCGAGTCAATCACGAGGCGGCGTGCGCCAATTTCGCCCGCGGTCTGCATGATCTTGAGCACCAGCCGGTCAATGTCCAGGGCAGAGCTCATGGAATACTTTTCTTCTGACTGGACACCGGTCTTTGTTCCAGTGAGGTCAAGGATGACGAGCTTTCCCTCGTCCTCCAGTTGCTTGACGTCCCAGCCGAAGCGCAGCATGTCCTGTCTCGTCAATTCGGGCCGCTCGTCAACAGTAACATAGACCCCAGGCTCGTTGTACGCGGCAGCGCCGTGGAAAAGGTACTGCATCGCAAAGATTGACTTGCCGGTGCCACACCCGCCACTAAGCAGCACTGTCCTGCCGCGCGGGAAACCGCCTTCAATCATGTTGTCGAGGCCTTCAATGCCAGTTGGAACGCGTTCCATACATTCACCAATTCAACTACTTCGTTAGGTATTAAAATACTTTACTTCGTGAGCCCCGCGACCGCGGTGATTAGCTCGGCCGAAGAAAACGGCTTCTGGAGGAAAACAAGGCCTGGCTTTATTTTTTTGAGGTCTGTCTCGACGCCAACTTCGCGTGACACAGCTGTCACGACCACAACCGGCGTGTCAATCCCACGCTTCTTCATTTCTTTTAGGACCGCGCTCCCGTCCAAACGCGGGAGAATGATGTCAAGCACGATTAGCTCGGCCTTGCCCATCTTGTCAATCCCCTCTTTCCCGTCCTTTGCGACATTGACCGTGTGGCCCTCGCCCTCCAGCACCAGCTTCATGGACCGCGCCTCGTCCGGCTCGTCCTCAACCAGCAATATTCTAGTCATTTTTTGCCCCCTACTGGGATAGTGAAAAACATTTCAGTGCCCTTGCCCTTCTTGCTCTCGACCCAAATCTTTCCCCCCTGCCTCTCAACCACTTTCTGGGTGGCCCACAAGCCAACCCCTGAGCCGGGGACGTGGGTCTCAAGCTTTATGAACTTGTTGAAAATCTTGGGGAGGTCCTTCTTGCTTATGCCCTTCCCACTGTCCTTAACACTCACAAGGATATAACTCTTTTGCCTCTTCGCAGACACCCGAACGTAGCCCTTGTCAGTGAACTTCACGGCATTGTCCACTAAGTTGGTGAACGCACGTGCGAGCCAGCGCCTGTCCCCCGTGACGAAAAGCCCTTTCGGCACATTCACCTCAAGCGAAACCCCCTTAACCTCTGCCTTGGGCCCCTCCGCCTTGACCACTTCGTTTGCCAGGCTGCTGAGGCTGAACCTCTTCTTTTCAAGCGATGCCTTGCCCGACTCGATGACCGAAAAGTCGAGTATTGTGTCGACGGTGTCCTGCAAGCGGCGTGTGTTGCGGTGGAGCATCTCCATCATTTCGCGCCTCTTGCCTGGGTTCTTTTCCTTTTCCAAGAGGTCGAATGTAAGCCCCAGTGTCGTAAGCGGGGTCCTCAGCTCGTGGGAGACGTTCGTCACGAAGTCGGACTTCAGCTCGTCAAGCCCCTTCAGCTTTTCGTACGAGTCCGTCAAGTCGTCCATGGCGTGCATGAGCGCTTCCTTTGTCTTCTCGAGCTCCGTGGTGTGGGCCTGGTCCTCCGCCTCTTTTTTCTTGAGCCGCCGGAGCGCCCCCTCAAGCTTCCGCGTCCTGGTTTCGGCCTGGGACTCGACGCGGTAGCGCCAAAAGTTCACAACTGCGAGCGCAAGCACTAAGGAAATGACTATGGCTCCGGTCAAAAGCAGCGCCCCAGCCTCCAGGTCGACCATAGGTGCATAGAAGAATAGCGGGCTTATAATGATTACGCGAAGAAATCAGCGACTTTTATCTGGACGCCGTGCTGGCTTAGCGTGAACGGAACCCACTTCAGGGGGTGCAGGGTGTTCAGCATCCGCTTCACGCAAATGCTGCGCATGTTGCCGTCGAGCTTGAAATAAATAGTGCCGTCACAAATGTAGCTCACCGTCGCCACGAACCGCGGCTCGTGCAAACCCTCCTCCAAAACAACAACTGCCGCCACATTAGACCCCTTGACTAAGCCGACGAAAAGCTGGAGGAACTTGAACACACTCGACGGCTCGGCGTAAAGGAGCATGTCGGAAAGCGAGTCAAGCACTATGCGGGACCCAGTCTCAAGGCCGGAAATCTCTTTTTTCAGGAGCCGAGTCAACTCGTTCAGCTCGGTGAGCGACGCGAGCCTCACCACGTTCTTCGGCGGCTCCGGCACATCGCCCGAAATCCGCCACGAATACCCGTCGATGAAGTAAATGTTGCTCAAGTCCTCAATGCCAACTGCCTTGAGGCCGTTGATTATCTGCTCCACCGGCTCCGAAGTAGCGACGTAAATGCACCGCTGGCCTTTGTCCATTCCTTCCTTCGCGAACTGCCGGCAAAAGCTGGTCTTGCCGGTTCCCGGCGGCGCCTCCAAAAGCACAGTTGCCTTCTGGGGGAACCCTCCGCCGAGCAGCTCATCAAGTCCCGGCACTCCAGTCAGTATTTTTGCTTCCGGCAAGCGGTGTCCCTCCCAAGTAGATTATCCATCATATGACTAACGCACAAGGGGTTATTATTTATTTGGCAAAGACGACTGCCCTGAACTGGCAAAAGTCGTGGCCTAGGCCCCAGCAGTTTTCTTCCTTAACCTCAATGTTCTCCAACTCGTAAAACACCACGTACGCGCCACGCAGCAATCCGCGTACAAAATGGCAGTAGGTCGCGTTGATGGCTGGCATGCCAGCCGCGAACGCGCTCTCCTCAAGCGTAAGGACCTGCGCGGGATAAGTGCTCTTCTCGACTTTTTCTTCCTTGAAGGACGCGACACCAACCCCCGCGTCGGCCATGAACGAAACCAGTGCCGTGTTGAGATCGTTCACGTCCTTTGGGGTGGAAGCCTTTGCGATTCTTCTGCCAGCATTCTCTCCTGCCTGCACCGCGTTGCGCTCCAGCTGGAACTGCTGTGCCACTCCGTAAGGCGCGTAAGTCACCTCGTGCAGCAAGTCAATGCTGACCCCTTTGAAGCTTGGGCGCACGCCCTCGGGCGTGAGGTATTTGAACGGCATCTCGTGGCCCGATGACAGGACCACCTGCTCGTCAATGGCATACCCCGCGGCCTTCACTCCGGACAGTATCTCCAGTATCTTGACGCTCGACGCCAAAAGCGCGGGCTGCAGCTTGTCAAGCTTCTGGCCCGGCGAAAACGCCCTCATCTCCCCAGTCGAAAACAAGTGAATCACCACGTCCCCAAGCCTAGCCTCCAGCAGGTCAAGCTTGCCGACCTTCTTCAGGAGCGGGACCTTGGACAGCTTTTTCAGGTCCAGCTTTACCCCCAAGTCATACTGGTAAGAGGTAGTATCAATCAGATAATCTCCTCCCGGTAGACCACGATGCCCGACTTGGTTATTTTGAATGGGTACATTGCGTTTGAGTGCTGTACTCCACGCATCTTGACTATTTCCAGCGCGCGGCGGCGCTCGTTCTTGATTGGGATGTTGTACAGCGAAATGACCCCGTCCACGATGAACTCTTCAAGAGTGTACTCCGCGCTCTCTCGCACCGCATAAGGCGCTTCCGCGGTGAACAGCACAGTGCAGTCAAGACCCTCCAGAAACTGGAGGAGCCCCATGATGTTTCGCCTGAAGTCGAACGGGTCCTGCGTGTTCATCTTGAGGAGTGTGAGTGTGTCAATCACAACGCGCTTCGTGTTGTGCCTTGTGATGTAGGCCTGGAGCACGTCGCTCAGCCGCTCCCAGTTGAAGCAGTCGACGGACACCAGCACAATGTTGCCGTTGTCGATTTGTCCCTTGAGGTCCCAGTCAAGGCCGGTCGAAAGGTTTTCCACGAGCTTGTCCGGCTTTTCCTCGAGCATGACCATCAAGCCCTTCTCCCCCAAAAGCGCGCCGCGATAGAGGAACTCCATCGAAAAAGTTGTCTTGCCGGTCCCCGGGCCGCCAATCACCATTATGTGCCGCTTCTTGAGCAATCCGCCTCCAAGCATCTCGTCAAGGCCTTCGATTCCAGTGGGGACTCTGTCAACCATTTAAGCACCTAGTTGGGATAACTCGCAATACCTATAAAAGCGTTTAGCATGCGCAAGAGCCTTATTTCGTGCGCAGCCTGAAGCCTTTTGGGCCCAATTCATAGAAAAAGTCCTTGGCCGGGACCTTGGTGTCGCGCATCTTTACTATGCGCAACCCTTTCTCCGAATCAAGGTTTACCACGCTGTCGCAAAGCGACCGGAAAGTGTTTTCCGCGTCCGAGGGATAAGTCCCAAGGTCAAGGGTGAACATGATGACTGACGACTTGGCCTTCACGATTGCGATTACCTGCTGCAGGAAGCGCTGGATTTCGTCGTCCGAGCTGTACAGCAGCAAAGGGGTCAGCGAGTCGAACAGCAGTATTGACCCCGGCTCAAGGGCGTCCTCGATGAGGAAAGTGATTTTGCTGAGGTTGGCAAGGGAGTCCACTGCCGCGGGCGCGCCGCTCAGCCACGAATAGCAGTCAATGAAAAACGCCTCGAACCCCAGCTTGAAGCTCGTCATTTCCGCGCCGATTTCTTCCTGGGTGTTGTTGGTCAGCACAACGATTTTCTTGCCTTTTTCAGTGGTGTTCATCAGGGAAAGCGAGAAAATGGTTTTGCCGGCTCCGGGCGTGCCCTGCACGAGCACAGCCGACGCATTGGGCAGCCCAGGGACTATCTCGTTGAATTCCTTGATTCCGGTTTTGACGTGCGTCATGTGCCATCACTTGTAGGAAGAGCATGCTTATATATTATATATTCTTTTATTGAGTCATGCGAGGGCAAGGTGCCTCAGAGTTCCTTTTGCTGCTGTCATTTATATTGCTTTTGATACTGCCAGTGGGGTATTACATATTCACCAACACAACCGAGTCGTCCCGTGTCCTCGAGGCAGACCTCGCGGTGAGCGCGCTCACGAAGACGGCGAATTACGTTTATTACCAGTCGCCCGGCGCAAAGCAGGTCGTGACAGTGTTCCTGCCCGGTGGAATCGAATGGGCTGATAGCTACATCGGCCACCCCACGGAAAGCGGCGGCGAGGAAATCAACCTAGCGCTCTACACCCAGACGGGTGGGACGACTGATATAATTGGCCTCACAGAGGGAGAAGTCCGCGGCACGTGGCCCGACAGCAACGGGAACTATAGGTTCATGGTGAGGAAAACTGCGGATGGCTATGTCATAATCGGGCCGTACGAACAGACCTTCCTCCTCGAGCCACAATCCTACACCACGACAATGGTGGCTGGGGCATTGGACTCGTTCACAATTACGGCAACTGAGCTCGAAGGCTCGGATCGGACGCTTACGCTTACGCCGGGCGGCGAAATCGCGACGTGGCTGTCCCTTGGGACGAGCTCGCTCGACCTAGCGGCGGACGCCCAGAACACGACGCTTGTCAACATAACCGTCCCCGCCGCCACGCCCGCTGGCGTCTACACAGGCACAGTCGACGCGACTGACGGCGAGGTGACTGACGTTGTCTACATCACGGTGATTTCCCTTGGGCCAGTCACGCCGCCCGGTGGCATCGAGGGCGGGCTGCTCGTCAACATAACCCACCCAACAAACACCACTTACACAGAATGGCCGATTGACCTCAACTACACCGTGAACGCGACCCCCGCCTGGTGCGGCTACACGCTGGACGGAAGCGTGCTCACTACGATAGACGGAAACGTCACCATGCTGCCGACGAACGGCTCGCACTACGTTACAGTTTTGTGTGTCAGTGCGGACGGAAAATCGGGCACGGACGACGAATGGTTCTCCACGGACTTCGGGAACGAGCCGTGGTGCTTCAACCTGACCATGCTCTGGGCGTACAACAGCACTTACGACGATGTCATGCCCGAGATCTTCACGAGCAACGATGTATACGCCGATGAACACGGCATCTTAGAAGACGCGCTCACCTTCATTGACGCCACTTTCGAGTTCGCCATCAACCCAAACGTCGATGACGTAGTGATTCACAACATGTCGCAGGGGTGGGAGCACTACGAATCAGACGCCCAGATAGACCCCGTCCTGCAGTGGCAGCTCAACAATGGGTGGGGCGGCACGGTATGCCAGCTGCCGGCATACTCAAACCCGGCCCAAGAAGCGCTTGACGTCTGCACGCTCTCGGAAGAGGAGGTGCCCGCAACGCCTGGCGAAGTGCTAATCCTCTCCACAAGGGTGTACTACCTGTCACAGTCGGCGTCGGCACACGAGGCGCATATCGACTGGACTTACCTCACGGTTTGTTACGGCGAGGCGATAACTGAGCTCAACATAATCTCTCCGACGAACACGAATTACTCAGAGGAAAACATTTGGTTCAACATCAGCTCGAACTCAATGATGGACGAGGCATGGTTCTCGCTTGACGGTGCTGCAAACCACTCGCTGGGTGACAGCGGGTTCACCGCGTCACACCTGACTGGCGTTGGGTTTGGCGAGCACAACGTCACGTTCTACGCCAACGACTCCAATGGCAACATTATGTCCAACTGGACCACGTTTAACAGGACCGGGGGCGCCGTCGGGGGCAGCGCGCCGACCCACTTGACTCCGATACTGAACGCGACTTCCGCGAACAACCTGACGGCGGACAACCTCACCTGCTGGAACCAGAGTACTTCTGACCCGGACGGCGACGCGGTGAAGAACATCTTCAACTGGAAGAAGGACGGGGAGTGGGCCATGGGATTGAACATGCCGTTCGAGGGTGGAAGTAATAGCACCTGGATGGAGGACTATTCCGGGAACGACAACCACGGCACCAACACTGGCTCGACGTGGGACAACACAACTGGCTACGACGGCTGGGGGTCCTACCACTTCGATGGCGCGACTGACTACATCACTGTCGCAGACTCTGCGTCGATAAATTTCACTGGGCCGTTCACGGTCTCGCTGTGGGCCAAGGCGGAAGTTGCCCCGGACCAGTGGGACACATTGTTGGTGAAGGCCACGAGTGACTGGTGGGACGACGGCTACGCCCTGTTCTATGACAGTGCCTCTACTGTGAAGTTCTACCTCAATGGGTTCGACGAGGACTTCGCCACCGCCTCGCTGACGCCGACGCAGTGGAACCACATTGTTGGCGTGTACAACGGAAGCGCGCTGAGGATATTCGTTAACGGCACGGAAGGCACTCCTGACACCAGCATCACCGGGACCGGGCCCACCAACGCTGCGCCAATCAGGATTGGGTCGCACGACGGGGGCTACGAGCACCAGGGATGGATTGACGACATCTTGGTGTTCAACCATTCGCTGTCGCCGGAACAGGTTACGGCGCTCTACAACAACCAGACCAATTTGATTGTGTCGCAGGAGACGGATGAGGGCGACGTCTGGCAGTGTGAGATTACTCCGAACGACGGTGGCCAGGACGGCTTGACCAAGACATCGAATACCTTGACTATCGCCGACAGCGTCGCGCCAGTAATAACGATAGTATCGCCCACGAACACTACATACAACGAGACCTGGGTCTGGATGAACATCACGCTCGACGAGAGCGGAAGCTGGGCGGGCTATTCTCTGGACGGCGCGGCCAATGTGACAATGACCGGAAGCGGCACGAGCTGGTACTACAACGCGAGCGGCCTCGCGGAGACCGGGCATACCGTGGTGTTCTACGCCAATGACTCGTGGGGCAACATGGGTGTAAGCGCGATGCGGTGGTTCACAATCGACACTGCCGCGGTAAGCGCGTGCCCGTACACGATTGACGCGTGGGAGCTTGACACTGACAAGCCGCAGCCCATCGAGTTCACCAGTGGGTTGAACACGACGGCGAACACGTTTGGAATTGGTGGCGCGAGCGACGGATGGGACTGGGCGTGGGACGTTTACGACAGTGGCAGCACATGTGTGTACTTCAACGGAAACGCGTACGTGAGCGCGGCGAGCCCGACCACAGGTGCGGTGAACACCGGGGTTAATGCTGATGACTTGATACGCATAGACATCGGCGACTCGCACGAGGTAGGCGATAGCGTGTGCAACCTTGACGGCCACGGCAGCGGCGCTTACGCGGTCAAGCTGGACGTGACTGGTGATATGTGGAGTGAGATAGCCAGTGGCGGCACCGCGACTGTGTACTTCGACTGGTCGTTCACTGACTACGCGCTTGACAGTGGGGACGACGCTTGGGTGAAGGCGCGGTTCGGGAACTCTACCACGATGACTTACCTAGGCACGCAGGTCGGCGGCGGCAACGACGACGCGGACGCGGACATAATGTTCCAGAGCAACCCGGCGGATACAAGCGGCTCCGAGGCGATTGACGTGACGAGCCTGATTACTGAAGCTGGAAGCCACTACTTGGAGCTTGGGGCGCGGGTCTTTGACTGGGACAACAACGAGGGCGGGAACTTCGAGTTCGATAACGTGGACTTGAACGTCAGCTGCGCACCGTGATTGAAATGGATGAGCTGGAGAATAGCATAGCTGCACTCGAGAAGGCGAGGGGTCAGCTGCATGTAAAGAAGCCGGGGCACGGCAAGACAATTGCAGTGATAGCAATAGCTATAATCGCGGTGGCGGCGCTGCTCGCGCTCGCGGCGCTTGTTGTGGTACAGGCTGGGCTGCCGGAAATTGGGCTGCCTAGTATACCAGAAATCGAGCTGCCGGACATGGACTCGCCGGTGATTGAAGAGCCGGAAGCCCCAACCGCCCTTCCGGTTGATGCCTTCCCCCTCACTGGGTCTTACGTATGCACAGTAACTGGCAATGATTACCATGTGTACGAGGAGTCGTACTTTTACCTTGAGGGGGAGAACCTTGCGATTGTTGGCGACGGGCAGAAGTTGATTGTAACGCCTGGACGCAGGCAAGTAAGGGAAGCCGCGGCCCAGGACTTCTTCGTGTTCGCGCCAGGGGTGGTGTGCATTGAGGACGGTGAGCCAGAGCGGATAATGGAGGAGGCGGGAGAAACCGGCATCATTGCTTTCGGCGGCACGGACTACGTGGTCGAGCCGGGGAAGGTCGACGGATGAGGGGGCAAGTCACTTTCGAGTTCCTTGGGACGGTAGTGGTGGCCATGCTGATTTACGCAATATTCAGCACGTACATATTCATACAGTTTGAGTCCCTGCTGCCGTGGCAAAACCAAAACTATGACGCGAGATTCTACGCCGAGCAAATAGCAGAAGCAATTGACTACGCCCACTTCGGCGGCGATGGCTACCACGACACTTTCGTGCTGCCGGAGCAAATACGCAGCCGGAACTACACTGTTTTCTACAGCAGCGGCATCATCGAGGTCGACATAGTGGACTTGGGGGATGTGGACAGCTACGGCATCGCTCATGTGGTCGCGCCGCAGGTCGGGATGTTCAGCGTGGGCAATGGCACTAACCACGTGGTGAACTCGAACGGCACTGTGGGGGTGTGGGTCCAGTGAAGAAGGGACAGGCGTTCACCATGGACTTGTTCGTGGCGTACACGGTCTTCATGATTGTGATGCTGGTAATAACGCTGATGTCGCTGTGGGTCGGGAGCGCAATCCATGAGAAAGAAGAAGTGGATGCCATGAGCCTGAGGGCGATTGCGGGGCTTGACTACTTGTGCTACAGCGACAACTTCACTGACGAGCCGTACAAGCTGAAGACACCTGAAGTACAATGGTTCTTCAGCCAGAGCGACGATGCCGTGCGTGACGCGCTGCGGCCGGGATGGAACTATTCGCTGGAGCTTAACTGGCTTAACGGCACGACTTTGCTTTCCGCGGGGGGGTACATGTCGAAGGCGGATAGGGTCGTGTCCTTCGAGCGCCTCGTGTACTACAATGACAACCGCGCAAAGCTGATAATGAGCGTGTGGGAGGAACGGAAGTGAGCCGCGGGTTCTACATGAGCATCGACATATCAATAGCCGTGGCCATGACGTTTCTCATCCTCATGGTGCTCATGATTACTTTTGGGAACATCCCGAAGTCCGTTGTCGTGGAGACGGGGAACTACAAAGTGGGGGAAAGCACGCTCTACACCATGAAGCACGATGGCACGCTCGACCAAATCGTCGCGTATCTTGAGAATGGGCAGGAGGGCCGGGCGAAGGGGGAAGCGGTTTCGGCCATGGCTAATTACAATATCGTCATGAAGTCGCGGCTCACTGTCACGACGTACAACGAGTCTCTTGTCCCGGTTTATACCATGACCGCCAAGAAGGGCGCGATTAAGGAAAAGGCGTATGCGATGAGCATTCCATTCAAGGCGGACGGCACTGACAGTGCTTTTGGGATAGCGACTCTGGTGGTGGGGGTATGAAGAAGGGATTCGTGTTTTCGCTCTTGATTACTCTCTTGCTGGGATTCTTCATGCTTACGGCGCAGTACTACCTTCTGGATCGGCCGGAGAGAAGCATATCCACGACGTTCAAGGTAACGAAGGAACTGGTGACTGGCGGCGTTGCCGCCGACATGGCGACAGATTTTCCGGCAGTGCATCGGGGGGCGCACATGGTTGTGACAGAGTCGATGCCGTCCAGCGGGTTGGACACGGGGGTTACGCTGTGGAGTGGCTTTCTCACGATTTACGAGAACAGCACGTTCCACAACGTGAGCATTGACACGACCAACTCTTCCACGCTGTCGACGAAGCTGTGGCTCGCGGGCAACGGGACTGATTACGTGCGTGACGGCAGCTCGTTTTCGCTCAGCCACACGGGGGGTTATCTGCTCGTCAATGACACTATGGACCTGAGCTTGAACTACAGCAGCTGCAGCCTTGACGCGGGAGGCAGTGTTGAAACGCGAATTATCCTCGGCCCGTTCGACACTGGAGTAAAATACACGACGCCGGGCAGCAGCTACTCGTGCTTCGTGAACTTCACAACAGGCGACGAGGTAAGCATAACGATTAACACGGCCAACACTCTGTCGATTGACTACTCGGGGTTTTCGGGGAACTACACGCAGCGCATTGGGTTCGACGGGCCGGAAAACCTTTACGTTGTTTTTGACAAGTATAACGTTACGCTTGGCGCGACCCAGGGGTGGACTGAGGAGTTCCCGGGCACCAAGAAGTACGGTGTCGTTGGGGGCATGAACTTTGTTGTGGCGGACATTGACAACGACACGAATTACGATTACGCGTTCGCGGACGTGGGGGCGGACACGCTCTTCAACTCAACGGACGACCGCTGGTACCTCAAGGAAGGCACTGTGGGGCTTGGCGGCAAAGTGTTTTATATTCGCTTTGATTTAGCTGGTAATTGGCTGGTGCTGTATAACGCACTTGGCGTGAGCTCCCTTAACTCTTGGAGAGGGGTGGTGTTGTAATGGAAAAGAGGATTGAAACACAGGCGGACGACTTGCTGATGATGCTCAGGAGGGAAAAGCGCATGAGTGTGCCGCAGCTCCAGAAGGCGCTCGGCGTTGAGTCGATGCTTCTGGAAAAATGGATTACAATATTTGAGGCGAACGGGACGGTTGACCTGATTTATCCTGCCAACCCGATTGACCCGCCGTACGTGGTGATTAAGCATGACAAGTAAGGACCCTAAAGAGTTGGACCCGCTGAAGGAGTTTGACGAGACAATCGGCGCGATGGACAAGCGGATTGCCGGGATGAAGGATCGCGGCTACTTGCCTAAGTACCTCGAAAAGCTCAAGGACCGGAGAGGTGAGCTTGTTTACGCTCTGAACCAGGGGGACAAGGAAAAGGCGGCCGAGATAATCGACTTGGCGATTGAGTTCGGCAAGGAAATCAACAAGATGAAGGACGTGAAGCCCGCGCCACTGGGGTTCGTCAAGTCATTGATACCGAAGCGCAGGAAAAAGATTGAAGCCGCGCCCAAGAAGGAAGTGGTGGAAGCGAAGAAAGTGGTTGCCGAGAACACGAAGGTGTACGACAGCGAGCTGAACATGCTCACGGTCGAGCTGGCGAAGAGAGAGGTCGAGCTCGAGGGCCTGAAGGGCGCCTACGCCAATTTATCCGCCGAGATGGGTGAGATGAGGCGGAAGATGGAGGAGAAGGAGGCAAAGGACGTCAAGGCGCTGTCGGCGCAGATTGTCGAGCTGAAGAAGGGCTTGGACGGCATGCACGGCACCATGGCCACGGAATTCAAGAACGGGAAGGCGGCTTACACTGATTTCGGGTCGGAATTGTTGAGCCTCGCGATAAAGGTGTCGGAGCTCGAGGACTTGATTGAGTCCGGTGACCTGGTGACTGAGGTCGACGTGATTGAACTGAACCACGCAGTGGGCTCGCTCGAGAAAAAGCTGGTCTTGGTCGAGGCCAGGCAAAAGACGGAGCGGCTTGCGTTGCTGGACAAGGTCCAAAACGACCAAAAGAAAATGATGAAGCAGCTGGCGGGCAAGGCGGACACACAGAAGATGGTGTCCGCGATGAAGCAGTACGTCAGCGAAATCAAGCACGACGTCGCGGAACAGGAGACGCGCCTGGCCGCAGAGATGCAGGTGGAGCTCAAGAGCTCTTACTACACGCTGGACCAGAAGCTCAAGAAGCTTGAGAAGGCATTGGGCAAGGCACGGACCAAAAAAGACTTGGTGTCTGTCCAGGCAAAGGTAGAGGAATTGGGCAAGCACGTCGAGAAGGTGCGGGGGGAGGAGATGCGGCTGAAGCGCGAGATGGACCAGCAGCACTTGAGCGACGACGCCATCCTGCAGCGGATTAACAGCGTGTCGGAGCGCGTGAGGAAGAGCGGAGAAATGGACTCGCTCGCGATTGCGGACGTGTACAAGACGATTGACGCGCTTGAGGCGCAGGTGAGCATGAGTGACGCCGAAAGCAAGAAGGCCAAGGCAATGGCGCGGTCGATTAGCGCCATCAAGAAAGACTTGTCCGTGATAGAGGGCGAGGCGGAAGATGTTTCCCCGAAGGGCAAGCGCAAACCGTCTTCGGCGAAGCCGAAGACAAGGGCTAAGGCTGTCAAGAAAAAAGCCAAGGCGAAGAAAAGGCTGTGAAGAAAGCAAAGAAAAAGGCGAGCAAACGGTCTTCGACAAAGCCTAAGCCAAAGAAAAAGTTGTTCGGACTCCTCGGTGGTTAAATGGAAGAAGTTGCGTACGGTGACAGTGAAAGGGTCAAGGAAGTGAAGGCCTGGCTAAAGAAAGGCATGAAGATAGCCGAGGTGCGCGAGAAACTGGAAAAGTTTGGGTACAGCAGCTATCACGTCGCGTTTTTGCTTGAGGAGGCGACCGGCAAGTCGTTCGTGCCGGCGAAGCCCATTGTGTTGATTGACACCACGAAGGTCAAGGCTGTGGTGATAATTGCCGTGGTCGCGGTAATCGCGTTCGTGTTGGTAACTTGGGTCCTGTAGGTGAATGAAAAATGGTGACTGTTGACGAGCTGAAAAAGGCTTTGGAGGAGCTTGAGGAGAGCAAGAAAAACCTCAAGGGGAAGAAAAAGCGGGTGGAGAAGAAAATAGGTCCACTCAAGGAAGTCAAGCTCTCCAAGAAAGTCAAGGCCATGAAGGCCCAGGACTTGCCTGGCAGCGAGGTCTACGTCGCGACGCACTACGAGGGCAAGCTCATGAACGAGTATAACCTCACGACCGAGCGCATCCCAGTCAACATAAAGATTGTGAGGCCGCCGAGCGGCTACAACCCGGTGTATGATGTTTACCTCCCTGACATCGGGGAGGGAACGTGGATTATGCTCAAGAAAATCCGCAACGAGATAACATCCGAGGTCGGCATCCGTGGCAGGGAAATCCTGGACGTGAAGCTGCAGAAGACCATTGAGGCAAAGTTCCGGGAGAGCGCGACCAAGAAGCTGATTAAGTACTTGCCCAAGACCGACGAGAAGTCATTGGTCGTGCTCACGGAGTACTTGATTAACGACATGCTTGGCCTTGGAAAGCTTGAGCTGTTGCTTGACGACGACGGGCTCGAAGAAATCGTGATTAACTCGTCGAAGGAGCCGGTGTGGGTCTACCACAAGATGCACGGCTGGCTCAAGACCAACCTGATGGTCGAGGACGACGCGCAGATTGCGGACTACGCCAACGCCATTGGAAGGCGGGCGGAGAGGCAGATAAACACATTAAACCCATTGATGGACGCGCACCTCAGCACAGGGGAGCGTGTCAACGCGACGCTGCTGCCGATTTCGACTGACGGCAACACCATAACAATCCGGAAGTTTTCGCACGACCCGTGGACCATCACAGGGTTCATAGAGAACAAGACGGTTGACTCCAAGATTGCCGCGCTGCTGTGGACCGCGATGCAGTACGAGCTGAACATGATTGTCGCGGGTGGCACGGCAAGCGGAAAAACGTCGATGCTTAACTCGATGACCCCGTTCCTTCCGCCGAACCACCGGATCATATCGATTGAGGACACGAGGGAATTGAGGCTGCCGAGCTACCTGCACTGGGTGCCGATGGTGACGCGCCAGCCCAACCCCGAGGGCAAGGGCGGGGTCAGCATGCTTGACCTCATGGTGAACTCCCTGCGTATGAGGCCAGACCGCGTGATAGTGGGTGAAATCAGGCGGCACGACGAGGCCGAAGTGTTGTTCGAGGCCATGCACACGGGGCACAGTGTTTACTCGACGCTTCACGCCAACACAGCCGACGAGGTTCGGCGGCGGCTGGTGACGCCTCCGCTGAGCATTCCCGAGACGCTGATGGAGTCTTTGCACTTGGTTAGTGTGCAGTTCAGGCACAGGAAGCTTGGGATTAGGCGGGTGCTTGAGATTGCGGAAGTGCTGCCGAGCGCTGAGGGTACGGTGTCGTTCAGGACGATTTACAAGTGGCGCGCGGGGCAGGACACGTTCGGGAAGCTCAAGGACTCTGTGCGCGTGATTCCAGAGATACAGCTGTTCACTGGCATGAGCCTCAGGGAGATAAACGAGGAGCTGAAGCAAAAGGAAAGCGTGCTGGACTGGCTTGTGAAGAACAAGGTCAACAGCACCGACCAGATTGGCAAGATAATAAGCGAGTATTACATCAATGAGGACGTAGTTGTCGGGGCAATGAAGAAGAACAAGGACCCGCAAGAGCTGATGAGATAATGGATGACTACCTTCCGCCACTGCCCATGCCCCGGGACCGGGCGCTGAAGCTAGCAGGTTCGCTGGCGTTCATTGGGTACCAGGTGACGAGGATTCAGCCCGCCATAATCTCTGACCTTGCCGAGGCGGAAATGAAGTGGGACCCTTCAGAGTACGCGACACTGGCGGTTATCTCGGCGCTGTACCAGGCAGTCCTTATCATGGGGCTGATGGCGGTGCTGGGCTACGTCATGCAGGACTGGGACGTTGCGCTTTATGGCGTGGGAGTGGGCCTCGTGTTCGGGGGATTCATGTTCATGCGCGCCTTGTTTTACCCGTCCTACACGGTAAGGCGAAGGGTCCGCGAAATAGAAAAGAACTTCTTGTATGCCTTGAGGCACATGCTCATCCAGGTGATGGGCGGGACGCCCGTGTTCAACTCCATGGTGAGCATTTCCGAGGTTGGGTACGGGGAAATATCCGACGAGTTCCTGAGGGTGGTCCGCGAGATTAACTCGGGGCATTCGATGACTGACGCGCTTGAGGCCATGGCGCTGCGGAACCCATCCATTTACCTGCGGCGGATGATTTGGCAGATTGTGAACGCGCTGCGCACGGGGAGCGACATGGGCGAGACGCTGCGCGTGGTCGTGGAACAGTTCACTGCCGAGCAGCGCGTGCTGCTCCAGAAGTTCTCGAAAGAGCTTGGGCCGTGGGCAATGATGTACATGATGGTGACAGTGATCTTCCCGACGCTTGGGATAACCCTGTTCCTCATCCTTTCGTCGCTGTCGTCCATGCAGCTCAACGAGACCATGCTGTTGTCGTTCGTGATTATTTCGATTGTCATCCAGTACTTTTTCATCCAGTTCCTGAAGACAAAGAGGCCGGTGATGAGGTGGTAGCATAGAAACTTTCCAGGAAAGGGTCGCGAACCTCCTCGAGCGGAACCTCCCCAAGTTCCTCGTGGACGCAACGAACCAGGCATTGGTTTACGCAGGCATGGAAATGCGCCCGGGCCGCTGGCTCATGTTCTCGATAGCAAACTCTTTCCTGCTTGGCTTCGCCGTGGCAGTCGGCATACAGGCGTTCCTCGGGGAGGAGCTGCCAATGCTGTTCATAGGCGGGACAACGCTCTTCATTGGGGGGGCGTTCATCGGCGTGTTCCACAATATCCTGGTCTACTACGGGGGCAGGAGGGCGCTGCAGATAGAGCTGATGCTTCCGGACGCGCTGCAGCTGATTGCCGCGAACATTCGCGCAGACATCCCAATCCACAAGTCCCTGTTGCTGGCTGCCAGGCCGGAATTCGGGCTGTTGGCCCAGGAAATAGAGAAAGTGGGGAACAGCATCCTAGGGGGAATGCCGACGAGCAAGGCATTCACCGCGTTCGGGCTGCGCGTCAAGTCCCCAATGATTAGGAGGATTACGACGCTCATGGAGGAGGGCCTGCGGTCCGGGCACGATTTGGCGGGCATGCTTGACCAGGTCGCGTATGACCTTCGGGTGTTCAAGATACTGGACGAGGAGGCCAAGGCCAACATCGGGTCCTACGTGATTTTCATTGTTATGGCCGTGCTGGTTATTGCCCCGGTGCTGTACTCCATCTCAATTTCGTTCATTAGCCTGAACGAGCAGGTTAAAGAGACGCTGAACATTGGGGAATTGGTGAGCCAGGTGTCGGTTGGGAGCAGCTCGACGCTCGTGGGCCTCGTGTCGGGGGACAGCGGGGTGAGTTCGGATACCCTGGCGTTTTTCGCGGCGCTTAACCTGGCGGCGAGCGCCGGCATAGCCGCCATACTGGTTTCCGTGCTTGAGACGGGCGAAGCGCTGCAGAAAATGCCGTATATCCCCACGTTTATAGTCGTGGCGGAGGCGATTTTCTTTGTCACACTCACGGTTTTGAGGATTGTATTGGGCGGAATCTTCGCTTAAAAAACCACAATCTTTATAAATCGCTGTTCAGTAACAGGGGTAATTATCCTTTTGGAGGATTCAACATGAAAAAACGAGGACAAGGAGCAATGGAATACCTGATGACTTATGGGTGGGCAATACTTGTAGTCATCATTGTGGGAATAGTGCTTTGGCAGTCAGGTGTGTTTGGCACCGGTGCAGGCGGCGTAAGCGGCTTCAACCGTGTAAGGATTGAGGACCAAGCGTGGTCCAACACCACTGGATGGACAGCTAGCTACGAGAACGCAGCCGGCGGAACAATGAAGAAAGTCAACATAACATTGACTGGGGACCTCCCGCTCAATGGCAGTGTAGACGGCTACACAAACAACACTGGCACTAACTGGGCGCCTGGCAAGGAATACTTAATCTCCGCACCCAACGAATTTTGCCAAGAAGGCGAAGGATACGCCGTTGATGTAACGATTGAGTACGCATCCGAGGCTGGCATCACCCACACTGAAACAGGCACAGTCCGTGGCAAGTGCGAAGCATAAGGGCCTAAAAAGCCCTTAACCCCTTTTTCTTATAGTTTTAAATAGCGTTGAGTGTTAACTATGGCTGTGGAAGCAATAAAGACGGGAATTTCCGGGTTTGACGCGGTAACCGGTGGAGTGCCGAAGGGCCACACCCTGCTTTTGGCGGGCCCGACCGGGTCGTACACAGAGCTTTTTGGCCTGGAATTCCTTTACCGTGGGGCAATCCAGAAAGAAAACGTGGTTTACATCTCGTTCGAGAAGAAGGAAGAAGACCTGGTCGAGATGACTTCGGTCTTTGACTGGAACCTTTCGAATGTGATTGACGGCAAAAACTTCATTGTCATGAGCAGCGAGCTGTTCAACTACTCAAAATTCATTTCTTCGCTTGAGGACACGATTTTTTCGTACAAGGCGACGCGCCTCGTGCTGGACTCCATAAGCTTCCTCGGGGGGTTCTTTGACACCCCGTTCAAGTTCAGGACAAGCCTCGGCGAGCTCCGCACCATGCTGAACCGCCACGACTGCACAAGCATGCTGGTCTCGGAGTCGCGCGGCAATGAGTTAAGCCCGTACGGGGTCGAGGAATTCATCGCGGACGGCATAATCCAGCTGCACAACATAAAAAAGGGAAACAACGTGACCCACGCCCTGTCCGTCCCAGAAATGAGTGGAATGGAAATCAGCCCGAGGCTGTACCCGCTCGAGCTAACCAAAAAAGGGATGAAAGTGCGGGAAATCCCGTTGGTTCTCTAAATAACAATCTAAAGCCTAGCCACAGCACAACTATTGAGCCCACCAGGACTATTGGGGGGTGACACCAATTGGTGTCACCCCCCGAGCTTAGTTGGTTTGCTTAGCTTGCTTAGAGCCAAAATAGCGTCGCCAATGTAGAGAGCACTGCCACGCTGATTACCGCCAGGACGGTGCCGGCAAAGGCCATGTCCTTCACCTTGATGTAGCCCGTGGAATAAGCGATTGCTGACGGCGGGGTGCCCACCGGAACGATGAAGTCCAGGCTCACGCCCAGTGCCGCGACAATGGTCAAGAGGCGCAGCGGCAGCCCGAGCCCAATCGCGAGAGGAATGGCGACGGGCACGATTATTGCCGCGGCAGCGGTGTTGGACGCGAAGATTGTGAGCGCGATTGACGCGGCCGCCACTCCCGCGAACACGATGAACGTTGGGTTGCCGTTCAATACCGCCACGACGAGCGACGCCAATAACTGGTCCAGGCCAACCATGGTGATTGCCGTGCCGAGCGCGAGCCCGCCGCCGAACAGGATTAATGTCGGCCAGTGCGCCTTCGCGAAGTCCTCGGTCGCGAGCAGCCCGAGCAAATAAAGCAATAGGATGGGCACGATTGACACCATTGACGACGACACGCCGTGGATGCTGGTGGTGAGCCACAGCAAGGCGGTGAATGCGAACACTCCGAGGGTGAGCTTTTGCTGCTTGGATAGTTTCGTGCTCTGCTTCTTTATCTTCAACTCTTTCTGCGGGGGGGGAAAGAACTTTGTGAGCAGGAGCCAGCAAATCGGGAGCAGGATAATCACCATTGGCAGCCCGAAGGCCATCCAGTCCGTGAAGGACAATGCGATGCCCTGGTCCGCCAAGAACTTGGCCGCGATTGCGTTCGGGGTCGAGCCAATCAAGGTGCCCATGCCGCCGATTGTCGCCGCGTAGGCCACGCCGAGCACAACGCTTTTTCCGTACTTGGACGTCAATGGCTCGATGTTGTTTGCCTTGAGGACGACGATGGCGATTGGGATGATCAGCGCGGTGGACGCGGTGTTGGTCATCCAAAACGAGAGGAACGCTGTCACGGCCATCAGCCCCAATAGGAACCGTCCGGGCGTGTGGCCGAATTTGTTGATGAAAAAGAAAGCGATTTTTTTGTCGAGGGCGTGCTTTTGCATGGCCACTGCGAGGACGAACCCGCCCAAAAGCAGTACGACTACGGGGTCGAAAAAGGGCTGGGTTGCGTCTGCCGGTGAAAACCCTGCGAGCACCACGAGCATAAGCGGTACCGCGAGCGCGGTGACGTGGAGAGGCACGGCTTCGGTGAACCACATTGCCCCCGCGAAGGCCATGATGCCAAGCACGGACTGCATTGCTGGGTCAATGCCCAGCGGGTAGAGCCAGAAGATTAGCCCGAACACAAGCGAAAGGCCTATGCTGCGCCAGCTCGTCCGCTCTTTCATGAATGGGATTATCCGGTAAGGATTATTAAGCCTAACTGCATAGGGCTGTTTATGCGCGCGAAAGTGACGAACGTCCCTGGCCCGAAGAGCAAGCGGATGCTGGAGAAAATGCAGAAGCTGAACGGTGGCTGGGCGCTGCCGCTGCCAATGGTGTTCGAGTCGGGGCAGGGGAGCTACTTCAAGGACGTCGACGGCAACGTTTTCCTGGACTTCGCTTCGCAAGTCGCGTCAAGCCCGCTTGGGTACAACCACCCCGCACTCAATGCCGTGCTGAAGAAGTACAACCGCGCGCCCGTGAAGCTCGCGGGCCAGGACTTTACTTTGCCGGAGCACATCGAGCTCATTGAGGAACTGGTGAAGATTTCTCCGCCCGAGATGAACGCCGCGTTCCTCACGAACAGCGGCGCCGAGGCTGTGGAAAACGCAATCAAAAGCGCGCTTCGGAAGTGCCGTGGGTATTACGGCGCGTCGTTCGAGTACGCGTTCCACGGCAGGACGCTGGGCGCATTGTCGTGCACGAACTCGAAGATTGTGCACAAGGCGGGGTACTGGACTTTTCCTATTCAAAGGCTGCCGTTCGACGAGCGCGCGCCCGAGCTCCTCGAGGAAATGATTAAGCGCGAGGGCGGCGCGGAAAACCTGTCGTTCGTGATTATGGAGACCGTGCAGGGAGAAGGCGGGTACAACATCGCGCCCGATTCCATGATGAAGGGCATCCGCAAGGTGACGCGGGAGCACAACATTTGCCTGATTTGTGACGAAGTGCAGAGTGGTTTGGGCCGCACGGGCAAGTGGTGGGCCTTCGAGCACTATGGGATTAAGCCGGACGTGTTTTCTTCGGCAAAGGCGCTTCAGGTCGGCGCGACCATTGCGAACAGGAGCTTCTTTCCCCCGGAGCCGGCGTCAATAAGCAGCACGTGGGGCGGCGGGAGCATGATTGACCTCGCGCTTGGAATCGCGACAATCAAGGCCATCAAAAAAGAGCAGCTGCTCTCGAACTGCAGGCGCATGGGTGATTACTTGTTGAAGCAGCTGCACGAATTGGCGGCGAAGCACCCCGAAGTCACTGGCCCGAGGGGCCTTGGGCTTATGTGCGCGTTTGACTTGCCGGACAAGAAGGCGCGGGACCACGTGGCCGAGCACTTGATTAAGAATGGTTTGATTGCGCTTGGCGCGGGAAGGAAGTCCATTCGGTTGATTCCGCCTTATACTGTTTCGGAAAAAGAGATTGACGAGGCAATCCAGATAATCGACCGGTCGCTCGTCGAGGTCCACAAGGAGCGGAAGCCGCGCGGGCTAAGCCCGATGGAGCACGCGGTGTGAAGATGGAGAAGCGGCACGAGTACGGGGTTTGGCTGGACATAAAGAAGGTTCGGGAGCAGCCAGGGAAAAAGGCCTTCAACGTCAATGTCATGGCGTCAAGGGATTGGGATAAGCACGAGCACTCTTTTTCGTCGGAAAAAATAAGCAAGGCAATACATGACGCTGGTGGCGAGAGCAAGATTGGGGGGACTATCCTCAAAATAACGCCGCCCGACCCCGGGCGCAAGCCCGCGCATAAGTTTATCTTGGAGAGTGGGAAAGGGGATGAAAACACACGGGTGCTCATGATAACATCTATGCCAACAATGTACGTCAAGGGGGGCAAGAAGGAACACTTCCGCGGGACCCGCCTTGGGGCAAAGTCTTGGGTAAAACTACTCGAGAAAGCGCTGGAAGAAGGGTTTGACATATTCCATATAGACAGCACTACCCCGGAAAGCAGGGGCTTGTTCGCAAAGCTTGGCTACACCAAACCGGATAGTGTTGTTGAGTACACCGGGGCATCAGAACACAATTTTTTCTTGACGCCCGAACAGGTCAAAGACGAGCTTATCCCAAAGCTGAAAGACTTCGCGGGGAGCTAGTCAATCTGCGCGCGCTGCAGGCCGCCGGAGTAGTCGACGTACACTGTTTTTGTTTCGCTAAACTCGTTGATGCCCTCGATTCCGGCTTCGCGCGTGCCGTTGCCCGTGGCTTTGGTGCCGCCGAACGGCAGGTGGACTTCCGCGCCAATCGTCGGCGCGTTTATGTAAGTGATTCCCGCCTCGAGGTCGCGCATCGCGGTGAACGCGCTGTTGACGTCACGCGTGTAAATCGACGACGACAAGCCGTAGCCGATGTTGTTCGCGACAGTGATTGCCTCTTTCAAAGAAGAGACGGTGATGACCGATGTCACCGGCCCAAAAATTTCTTCTTGCGCGATGCGTGCGTTGGGCTTTACCTTCGTGAAGATGGTCGGCTCGAAAAAGTTTCCTTCCAAGTGGTTGCCGCCGCAGAATAATTTGCCTTCCTTCTTTCCGATGGCGACGTAGTCCTTGGTCTTTTCGACTGCTGCGGCGTTCACGAGCGGGCCGACGTCCGCGCGCATGCCGTAGCCAATTGTGAGATTGCCTGTTGCCTTCAAGAGCTTTGCCAGCAGCGGCTTTTCGACGGACTTATGCACGATGGCCCTGGACGCCGCGGTGCAGCGCTGGCCGGTGGTGCCGAACGCGGCCCACACGATTCCGTCGACCGCCAGGTCTAGGTCGGCGTCGTCCATGACTATTATTGGGTTTTTTCCGCCGAGCTCAATCCCGACTTTTTTGAGGCCGGCGTTTTGCGTGACGAACTCGCCGACTTCCCGCGAGCCGGTGAAGGAGATGGCGTCGATGCCGTTGTGCTTGACGATTGGTGCGCCGACTTCGCGGCCGCTCCCGGTGACGAGGTTGACCACACCGGGCGGAACGCCTGCCTCGGAAAGGATTTTGACTAGTTCCATCGCGCACTTCGGTGTGTCGGAGGCTGGCTTGAACACTGCGGTGTTGCCTGCGACTAAGCAGGGCGCGAGCTTCCACGCGGGGATGGCAATGGGAAAGTTCCAGGGGGTGATGAGCCCGCACACGCCGACTGGCACACGGAGGGTCATGGCGAACTTGTTGGGGAGTTCGCTGGGGGTGGTGTGGCCAAAGAATCGGCGGCCTTCGGCGGCCATGTATTCGAATACGTCAATTGCTTCCTGGACGTCGCCGAGGCCTTCCGAGATTTGCTTGCCCATTTCGTCGGTGACTAAGCGGCCCAGGCGCTTCTTGTTTTTCTTGAGGATGCGGGCTGTCTCGAACAGGATTTCTCCGCGGTCCGGCGCGGGCATCAAGCGGTATTTTTTGTATGCCTTTCTGGCTGCTTTGGCAGCGAGGTCGACGTCTTTGGCGTTGCCGGCCTGGAACGTGCCGATGCTGCCTCCGGTCGCGGGGTTTTTGGAGGCAAAGGTCTTGCCACTCGTTGATTTTACCCATTTTCCGCCGATGAAGAGCTTTTCAGCCATTTTGGACCACCGTGTGCAAAAAAGCAGGCGAAATATTTATTAGTATGGATGTGCCATTTTTTAGTATGGACGAGAATGCCATTCTGGACCGCATTGATGAGCTGTGCGAGGACACTAAGCTGGTGGCCGAGCTGAAGAAGGAGCTTGTCAAGGACAATGCGTTGAAGGGGATGCTCGGGATTTTCGAGCTGGACGAGGCCGCGCGGGTGAACCCGATAGAGATTTACAACGCGCTCGAGAAATCGAAGCTTTCGAAGCAGGCCGAGGAGTTCCGGGACTTGTGCTTCAAGCTTGCTGATTCTGCACACGCTGTCGCCGCGAAGAAGAGGACCGAGCTCGGGCTAGAGGGCGGCGAGGACTAAAGGCGCGGCCCGTGCCCAGGCAAAAGAATTGAATAGTCTAAGCCGCGGAGCATTGCGAGGGACTGCTGCATTTGTTTTTCGTTTCCGCCGGGGAGGTCGGTGCGGCCGACACCGTCCGCGAACAGGCAGTCGCCGCTGATTAGGACGGAGTCTTTGTACAAGCACACCGAGCCTTCGGTGTGGCCGGGCGTGTGCAAAACGCTCCAGCCGTGAAAGTCTTTTGGGAGTGGAAGTGGATTGGATGGGGGCAGTTTTTCGCCGAACATTCCTGAAGCCGTGTGGTCCGGGTCGCCGCTCGCGAGGAACGAGAGGTCGCCTGTATGTATATACACGGGGCAGTCGAAGAAGTGGTTGCCGCCGATGTGGTCGAAGTGGCAGTGCGTGTTCACGATTGCGTCGATGGAATGGCCGGCGACTTCTTTTTTCAAGTGCTCAATGTTTTCGCCGGTCCCTGTGTCGACGAGGAAAGTGATGTCTGAGACCACGAGGATTGAATTGGAGTCATAGCCCCGGCCGGGGATGAAAAACACTGAGTCGGTGATTTGTTGCATTTGTGCCAGCTACCTTTTGGGCTTGGTCGTGAAAATCAGGTGCCTGCCGCCTATGCTCAGGTCGGCGAACAGGTTGGGCTCCTTGAAGAACTCGTCCAGCTCCCCCAACTCTTCTGCGGAAAGCCCGAGCTCTTGCGCCAGGCCATTAATCCCTTTCGAGGCAACTAATTCAAGCAGGGCCTTTCGGGCAATGGGTTTCTTTGCCCTGATTTCGGCCACAAACTTTTTCACTTCCGGGTTGGCCGAGGGAAGCTCCTGCTTCCCCAAAACGGTTATGTGCTCCTTGGCCTCGGGAGTGAACTGGGTGTTTCCCAAGTGGAAGCGCGCGTGGAAAATACGGCCTTCCTCGCCGCGCTTGAAGTCAACAATTTCAGCCAAAATCAGGTCACCTGTGGTTGTTTAAGGGATTTGCTGGTTAAAAGGCTTTTGTCCTCGGCAGCAGCCAGCAGGGGAACTGGAAGCCCTTTCTCGGGGGGCTGCGTCGATTTGACGCTGCCCCCCAATTTTGTGGCGTTGGCCTCTGGTTTTATGGTTTCGTCCTCGGCAAGCCGTATGCCTCGCTTTATAAATGCCCGTCTGGCGTTGCCTTACCCATGGTCAACGAAGTGCTCGAGAACAAGGACGCGATTGTCGGGAAGCTGGTCGAGTCCGGAATGGCGCAGGACGAGATTGACGCCAAAATCCGGGACAAGCAGGAGGAGTACGGCGGGTTGCTCACGGACGCCGGCGCGGCGTACGCAATCGCGAAAGAGGCAGGGGTGGACGTTGGCTTCGACCCCGAGCCAGTCATGGTCAAAATCAACGAGGTCAAGCCGGATGTTGAGGGCGTTGACGTCGAGGGGGAGGTCACGCAAGTCTTTCCAGTCAAGAACTGGGAAAAGAACGGCAAGAAAGGCAAGGTCGGAAGCGTCATAGTCAAAGACGGAACCGGCGAAATCCGAGTGACGCTGTGGAACAGCGACTGCGACATGATTGAAAACGGGGAAATCCAGCGCGGGGCGAAAGTCAAGGCGATGAACTGCTCTGCGAAGGAGAGGAACGGCATGGTCGAGCTCAGCCTCGGCTACCGCGGGGAAATCAAGGTCACGGAAAAGGGAATGCCTGAACTGACGAAGCTCAGTGACGTGGCGGAGGGGATGAATGACGTTAACTTTGCCGCGAGGATTGAAAGGGTTTTTCCACTGACGGAGTTCGAGCGCCAGGGCAAGAAGGGCAAAGTGTTGTCGATGATTGTTTCGGACGGCGCCGAGTGCAGGCTCGCGCTGTGGGACGACAACGCGAACTGGGACGGGAAGGTCCGCGAGGGCGACACGATTCTCGTCGAGGGTGCTTATGTCCGGGTCAACCGGGGAAAGCCGGAACTGAACCTGGGGTGGAGGGGGCGATTGATTCCGAACCCTGTGGGGGTTACACTTGCATTGAGTGGTGCGGCGAGGAGCGAGGTCTCGGGCCTGAAGGGCGGCGAGAAAAAAGAAATCCGCGCGACGGTTGTCAAGGTCTACCCGCCAAGCATTTACCAAGTGTGCGTGAACTGCGGGAAAAAACACGACGGTGAGTGCTGCGGCCCGGCCAAGCCAGCGATGGTGGTTAATGCCGAGCTTGATGACGGCACTGGCGTGGTGCGCGGAGTGTTTTTCCGCGAACAGGCAGAGAAGTTGGTTGGGTGCACGGCAGAAGAGTACAGCAAGGACTCGTCTGCTTTCGCCGAGGCCAAGCCACTTGGCATGGAAATGCTCTTCAATGGCACGGCTCGGAACAACGAGGCGTTCGACCGCGACGAGTTCATAGTACGCGAGTTCCACGACATAAATGTTGAACAGGAAATAGAAATGCTCAAAGGTGAATGAAAAATGACGGAAAAAAAAACAGGAATTGAAGACCTGCCCGGTGTCGGAACGGCTACGGCAGACAAGCTCCGCGAAGCCGGGTTCAGGGGCGTCGAGAGCATTGCGGTCGCAGCAGTCGGAGAATTAATGGACGCGACCGGGATGGGGGAAAGCATCTGCAAGAAACTAATCAATGCCGCGAGCGATACGTGTGAAATGGGGTTCGAGACCGCGAACCAGTTAATGGAAAAGCGCGCGAGCGTCGGCAAGATAACCACGGGATCAAAGTCACTGGACGAATTAATGGGTGGCGGAATTGAGACGCGGTCCATCAGCGAGTTTTACGGCCGGTACGGCAGCGGGAAGACGCAGATTGCTCTTCAGTTGTGCATCAACGCGCAATTGCCTGTCGAGCAGGGTGGGCTCGACGGCGGCTCACTGTACATTGACACCGAGGGCTCGTTCAGGCCCGAGCGCGTGAGGCAAATGGCGGAGGCCGCTGGCCTGGACCAAACGGAAGCGCTCGACAAGATTTTCGTGGCGAGGGCGTTCAACTCGGATCACCAAATGCTATTGGCAGATAAAGCAAGTGAAATGATAGAAGAAAACAACATCAAGCTTGTTGTGGTGGACTCATTGACGAGCGCGTTCAGGGCGGAGTACGTGGGCCGCGGGACATTGGCTGGCAGGCAGCAGAAATTGAACCGGCACTTGCACACGCTGCAGAGGCTTGCGGACCTTAACAACCTCGCGATTATTGTGACAAACCAGGTCATGGCAAACCCGGGACTGCTGTTCGGCGACCCGACGACGCCAATCGGCGGGCACATCGTGGGGCACCAGAGCACTTACCGTGTTTACCTGCGGAACAGCCAGGGCGAAAAGCGGATTGCGCGGCTCGTTGACAGCCCGTGTTTGCCGGACGGAGAAACCGTGTTTAAGATAACACCGAGGGGGCTGGACGACGCATAAGCTTTAAAACCCGGACCGAGTTATTGCAAACCGGTGATCCTGAATGATTGAATGGCTAGCACTTGGAGCAGTCTTGGTGGTGATTTTGGCGGTTGTAATCACTCTCGTAGTGGTATACAATTCGTTCATCAGCCTCAAGACCCAAATGGAAAACGCACTGGCACAGATTGACGTGCAAACCAAGCGGCGCTTTGACTTGGTTCCGAACCTCGTCGAGACCGTGAAGGGCTACGCAAAGCACGAGAAGGGCACGCTTACGGAAGTCACGAAGGCTCGCGCCGCGATTAGCAAGGCCTCGACTCCGGGCGGCAAGCTGGCCGCGGAAAACTTGTTGACCGGCGCACTGAAAAGCTTGTTCGCCGTGAGCGAGAACTATCCCAAGCTTCAGGCGAACCAAAACTTTTTGATGCTGCAGGAAGAATTGTCTGGCATTGAGGGCAAGATTGCGTTCGCGAGGCAGTTCTACAACGACGCAATCATGCGGTGGAACAAGCAAGTGCAGTCGTTCCCCAGCAACGTTGTGGCCGGATTGTTTGGCTTCAAGGCACAGACGCACCTCGAGGCAACGGCGGCTGAGCGCAAGGCAGTGAAAGTGAAGTTCTGATGCAACAGGAGTACTACGACGCAATTGCCGCCAACAAGCGCGGCACTGTATTTCTGTTCGGGGCCTTTTTGGTATTGATTATACTGCTAGGGTTTTTCATCGGCATGTGGATGGGCTCGGAAATAATCGGGATGGTGCTTACTTTTTTCCTCGCTATAGTCTGGGGCTTAGTGAGCTGGTTCGCGGGCGACAAGATTGTGCTTGGTGTCAGCGGAGCGAAGAAAGTCAAGAAAACGGAGTACCCTTATTTGTATAACACAATAGAGGGGCTTGCGATTGCCGCGGGGGTGCCGACCCCGGAAATGTATGTGATCACTGATGATTCTCCGAACGCGTTTGCCACCGGGAGGGACCCGCAGCACTCCAAGATTGCCGTGACGACTGGGCTGCTGAAGATGATGAACCGGCAGGAGCTCGAAGGCGTGATTGCACACGAGATGAGCCACGTCAAGAACTATGACATTCGCACGATGATGGTGGCGGCCGTGCTGGTCGGGATTGTCGCGCTGCTTGGGAACATGTTCATCAGAATGATGTTTTACTCGCGGGGGAACAACGACCGAAAGGGCGGGAACCCGGTACTACTGGTGATTGGGCTGGTGTTCATTGCCGCGTCGCCGGTCATCGCGCAAGTGATAAAGATGGCTGTTTCGCGGAAGCGGGAGTACTTGGCTGACGCGGGAGCTGTGGAATTGACGCGGAACCCGGACGGGCTGAAAATGGCGCTGCAGAAATTGGCGAAGGACCACACTCCATTGAGGCGGGCGAACGGCGCGACGGCACACTTGTACATCGAGGACCCGATGGACAAGGAAAACAAGGGATTCTTCAAGTCGCTTAACTCGCTGTTCAGCACGCACCCGCCGATGAAGGAAAGGATTAGCAGGCTCGCTGAGTACGGCGCGATGGGCTAGGTATTTATGCCGTGTTTTGCGAGGAAATAGTCCGCTATTTTTTTGTGTTCTTCCAAGTTCACGAGTTGGTGCTTTATGAGAGAATCCAAAAAGCGCTCGGTGTTTTCAGCGGTGAGTACTCGGGCTACTTCTTCTTCGTGGCCGGGATGGCTTGGATTGGTTACTGTTGCCGTGGAATCGCTCCACACCATGCTGAGCAGGTCCCGTATGACAATGTTGCCGGTTTCGGGGTGCAGGCCAAAGTTTCCAACGAACGCGTCCAGGGAATAATGCTTGTCCGCCGCTTTCTTGAATATGTCTGCAAACGCGTCAAGCACTGCCTCGTTCGGCTTGCCGTCCTTGATGTAGTCTTCTTTCGTGAGGGAGTTGTAGCCCTCGCGGTGGAACCACGGCCTGCCCTTCATGTCCTCGTGCTTGTCGACTTTTTTCTGGGGGATCCGTTCCGGGAGCGGCGCGCACTCCAGGCCGATTTCTTCGGTAAGGATTTTGTGCTCTTTCCTCATGTCTTTCAGGAATTCTTTTGCCAGCTTGTCCGGGTCTTTTTGGGGATAAAAGCTGGGGTCCGGGGTGATGAGGACGCGATGGCTCTTCCGCTCGTTGTATTCTGTGTGGCCCACTTTACTGAAGCTGCCGGCGGTCCAGTCGCGCTTGAAGAAGCGTTCTTTTGGCATTAACAATATTGAAGCAGGCAGGAGATAAAAAGTTATTTGAGGCCCCCGGATGCATCCTGGATTACGGTGCGATTGGGTGAGCGCCTTCATTCACCGGTGCTGCCGAACCCGCCTTCTCCGCGCAGGGTGGGGTCGAGCTCGTTTACCTCGCGGAACTGCGCTTCCTCGACTTTGTTGAACACCATCTGCGCGATTTTCATGCCTTTGGTAATCTGGATTTCGTCTGTGCTTAGGTTCACCGCGATTACCCCGACTTCGCCGCGGTAGCCGGCGTCGATTGTTCCAGGAGTGTTCACGATTGAGAGGCCTTTCTTCAGCGCGAGCCCGCTCTTGGGCCTTATTTGTGCCTCGAAGCCCTCCGGGAAAGAGATTTGGAGCCCGGTGGGCAGGAGCTTGCGCTCGCCAGCGAGAACGATCGTGTCCTCCACGGCGTAAAGGTCCACGCCCGCGTCACCCTCGTGTGCATAGGCAGGGATGACTGCGTCTGGATGGATTTTCTTCACAAAAACACGCATGGGCTAGTTGGGGGTTTTGGCTCTTTTATGCCTTACGGCTCTTCGCCATATTCTATTCCTTCCCAATCCCCGGAAACGCGCTCTTCCACGTACTTATCCTTTTTGTTCTTTTTGATTCCCTGTATCACGTGGACAATTTGGTCGCCCCGGAGTTTCGTCCCTTTAGGGACGACGTAAAAAGGCTCCTGCACGTCAATGCCACCCGCAAACAATTTAGCCATTCCTTCGTGAGTCAACACTTGCCGGAGTTTCTTGAGCTCTTTCTTGTCAGTGATGCTCTCGGGGGGCTGAATGCGATTTCGGATCTCGCCGCCAGTCTCGTCCATCTTTTCGCGGGAACGGAGAGCGCGGACAAAACTAGTTACCGCCATTGCGGCAGAAGTGACGTTCAAAAACAAGCCGTGTGCGGGTGACTCCCCCCTCATGATAGAGCTCACGGCATGGGCAAAGCCTCCACCCGCCCCCACCACTCCAACGGCTGTGGCGCCCATCCAGACCCACGAGCCCTTACGTGATTTGTGGATGTCGTCAAAAAATTTCTGGCCCTCTTCGTTGAAGTGCTCCCTCTGCAGCTCAACTGTTGGTTTCTTGGGCATTACCCCTTCAGCTCCTTGATGGTCTTCGCCAACCCCTTCTCGAGCTTGTACTTGGGCTTGAATCCGATGGACTTGGCTTTCGAGATGTCCACCACGCGGTTGCGTAGGAGGCGGCTGATGCTTGAGGGCAATAGGGTTACGTCTGACTCGCCCGGCGTTACTTTGGACTTCGCGAAGTACGCCAGGGCTGCTGCCTTTGCCGCAAGGGGATTGATTTCGTCTGACGGGAACCGCTTGTGCAGTAGCTTGCAAATGAGCTTGTACGTCTCGCGGTAAGTCAAGAAGTCCGGGCCCGCGATATTGAGAATTTGGTTGCGTGCCTCCGGGTTCAGGCACATGACCAGGAAATCGATTACGTCGTCGATGTATACCAAGTGGAAGTAGTTGTCGCCCTTGCCGATCATCGGGTAATTGTTTTTCGCGGCCTTGATGATTTGCCCCCAGAACCGGTTCGGGCCGTAAATGATTGTCGAGCGGACAATCGTGTAAGGGATTTGGTGCTTCAGGCGGTAGTCCATCACGATGCGCTCGGCCTCTTCCTTGGACTTTTCGTACTTTGTCTTGGGGTTGTACGCGTCGTCCTCGCGGGCTGGCTCCCTTGTCTCGCCGAGTACTCCGACTGGGCCGAGCATTATGAAGCGGTTGAGCTCCCGACGCTTGCACAGGTCGAGGAGGTTGCGGGTGCCCTCTACGTTCACGCGCCACAACGGCTTGGACTCGTCCAGTTCGGCTGCAAGGTGGTAGACCACGTCAAAGCGCTTTGACTGGATTCGGGAGAGGCCTTCCTCAGTCAGCAGGTTGGCCTCGCTGCCGAAGCCAATCACTTTATGGCCTTTCTTTTCGAGGGCCTTCACGAGGCGCGTTCCAACAAACCCAGTGGCTCCAGTGACGAGAATTCTCATCACCAATAATAACCCCCTCCGTATATAAAAAACTCCCCACTTAACTAGTTCAGGAGCTGGAGAACATGAAAATGGGCAAAGTAGAGACGTACATAAACGACCACAAGGACCGTGGTGAGCCACTGCTCATGATACTCATAGACCCCTGTGACCACGCGTCGCCCGATGCTGCGGCAAAGACAGCCAAGGCGGCAGAGGAGGGCGGGTCGCAGCTGATACTCGTGGGCGGCTCGATTGGGGCGCAGGGCGCCCTGATGGAAGAGACCACGAAGCAGATAAAAGAAGCCGTTGGCGTGCCGGTAAACATTTTCCCGGGCAACAACGCTTCCATAACCAGTCACGCCGACTCGATTTACTTTTACTCGCTGCTCAACTCGCGGAACGCGTACTGGACCACCATGGCCCAGACCACCGGCGCGCCGGTCATAAAGCGCATGGGGATTGAGCCCCTGCCCACGGGATACATTGTTGTGGAGCCCGGTGGGACAGTGGGATGGGTCGCGGACGTTAACTTGGTTCCGCGCAACAGGCCGCAGATTGCCGCGGCGCTCGCAATGGCGGGCGAGTACATGGGCAACCGCTTGATGCTCACAGACTCTGGCTCTGCCCCCGAGGAGGGGCACATGCCGCTTGAGATGATTAAAGCAGTCCGGCAGGCGATTTCAATCCCGTACATTGTTGGTGGCGGGGTGCGCACGCCCGAAGAGGCGAAGAGTGTCATCAAGGCTGGTGCGGACGCAATCCAGGTTGGAACCGCAATCGAGAACAACGAAAAGGTGAGGGACACTGCCAGCAAGTTCCTCAAGGCGATGAAGGAAGGAAAGAAATGAATGAGCTCGTCCTGACGTGGGAGTTCATCGAAAAGATTGCTATTGCTCTTGCCATAGGCGCACTGCTGGGAATGGAGAGGGAATACACCAAAAAGCAGGTGGTTGTGGGGGTACGGACCTTCGCGATGGTTTCGCTTTTGGGTGCGTTGTTCGTATTGTTCGCGGAACTGACCGGCGAAAGCGTGCAGGTCCTGCTTGGGTTTGTGGCCGTGATGCTGTTGGTCGCGGTTCTTTACGCATCTAACTTGTTCAAGTACAAGGCCGTGGGGATGACTACGAGCATAGCCTTGCTGATGAGCTACGTGCTCGGGGTTTTCGTGGCGTACGGCCGGGTGACCGAGGCAGTGTTTGTGGCTGTGGCCACCGCGATGGTGATGTTCGCCAAGGACTGGCTGCACCACATCGTGAGCGAGCTCAAGGGCAGTGAAGTGCTTGACTTCCTGGAGTTTTTGGTGCTTGTGGGGATAATCTACCCGTTCGTGCCGAAAGAGCCCATCATGATGTACAGCATAGCCATTGACGTGCTGGACATTTGGCTCCTGGTGGTGATGCTGGCATTGATTAACTTCGCGGGGTTCATCGGCTCACGGTACATAGGCGGAAAGAAGCAGCTCGCGCTCATGAGCCTGCTCGGGGGCCTGGTCAGCAGCACTGCAGTGCTTTATTCAATGACACAGGCATACGCCAAGAACAAGAAAAAAGACGTTATTCTGGCGTCTTCTTATATGTTTATAAACGCCTCGATGTTCCTGAGGAATCTGGTCATCCTCGCCGTGCTTCTCCCGTCAAGCGTGAAGTACCTGGCGCCACCCCTTCTCGCGAGCTCGGTTTTCCTGATGGCTGCCGGCTACTGGATGAGCAGGGGTAAGGGAAAAGGCCTGAAAATCTCGCTTGAGTCCCCCTTCCAGGTATCAAAAGCGGCTTCGCTTGTGGTTAAGCTGGCGGTGGTTTTAGTGGCGCTAGAAGCCATAGTGGTATATCTCCCGGATATCTTTTATATAGCCAGTTTCTTTGGCGGGATTACCAGCTCGGCGTCCACAATGGCGTCGTTCCCGGTTCTGGTGGACACTGGGCGGATTACAGTCAAAATGGCGGCAATCGGCGCAAGCATCGCGGTGCTTGGTGATTTGCTGGTCGGCAACATTATTGTGTATTATTTGGGCGGGGCGTGGGAATCAGCGAAAAAGGCAATTCCATGGGGCCTTGCGGCCACGGCGGTCTACGGCGTCGTGCTTGCGTTATTGGTGGGGATTTAAGATGAAGGCAACAGTGATTGTGGGCACCCAATGGGGCGACGAAGGCAAGGGGAAGGTGGTCGACTACTATTCAAAAGGCGTTGACGCGGTCGCCAGGTTCCAGGGCGGCAACAACGCCGGGCACACCGTTATTGTGGACGGCAAGAAGTATGTGCTGCATTTCATTCCTAGCGGAGCGGTGCGCGGCCTCAAATGCGTGCTCGGGAACGGGATGGTCATCGAGCCACGGGTTCTGTTGGAAGAAATCGGAATGCTCCAGGGGCTTGGCATCGAGCCCGACTTATTGATCGACCACAAGGCACACGTTATTACTCAAAAACAGCTGGACCGCGATGCGAAGGACAGCAAAATTGGCACCACGAAGAAGGGCATTGGCCCCTGCTACGAGGACAAGGCCGCGAGGACCGGCATCCGCGTCATGGATTTGTTCGACAAGGAAACGGTTGGCGAGGAATACTACGAGGCGGGGCAGAAGCTCAAGAAATACATTGGGGACGCGTCGCTTGCGATGAGCGAGATGAATAAGGTGCTCATAGAGGGCGCGCAGGGCACGATGCTTGACATTGACTACGGCACTTATCCGTTCGTCACGAGCAGCCACACCGTCGCCGGAAGCGCGTGCATCGGGCTGGGCATCGGGCCAGGGGTAATCGAAAAAGTCATTGGGATTACAAAGGCGTACACCACGCGTGTGGGCAACGGGCCGTTCCCGACAGAGCTTGAGGACACCGATGGTAAATCGCTCCGCGAGAGGGGGAAGGAGTTCGGCGCGACGACCGGGAGGCCGCGGAGGTG
The DNA here is from genome assembly GCA_042584585.1 of archaeon. GTDB lineage: Archaea > B1Sed10-29 > B1Sed10-29 > WALL01 > WALL01 > WALL01. Next base: position 71,452 of record JBHOSQ010000003.1, read on the forward strand.
CGGCTGGTTCGACTCTTTGGTGGTCAAGTACGCGGTCAGGGTAAACGGCATCAACGAGTTAGTGCTGACAAAGCTTGACATTCTCGATGGGTTCGAAAAAGTAAAGGTTTGTGTCGCGTACGAAAAGGGCGGGGAAAAAGTCATGGACCTTCCGCCGAGGCTTGATGGGTGGGCACCGGTTTACGAGGAAATGCCGGGCTGGAAGAGCAGCCAAGTCGAGTCGTACGATGCTTTGCCGCAGGAAGCCAAAGACTACGTAAAGCGGATTGAGTCGCTTGTCGGCGCCAAGATAAAAATGCTCAGCACAGGGCCCGGAAGAAACGAAGTAATCACTCGGGACTGACCAGGTTTCCGTCGCGCGCTTTTTTCAGGACTTCGATGAATCCTTTTACTTCCAGCGACTGGACTTTTTGTTTGAGGGAGTCGGCGGTGTCCTCAGGCGTTACGGGAATGGATTCCTGCCACGCGATTGGCCCCGTGTCCGCGCCCTCGTCCACGAAGTGGATTGTGGCACCGGTTTCTTTTTCGCCCGCGTCGAGGACAGCTTGATGCACGTTGAGGTCCATGCCGCCAGCGAACTTTGGTAGGAGTGAGGGGTGGACGTTGAGGCACTTGCCTTGCCACTCGTTGACGAACCACGGCGAGAGGAAGCGCATGTAGCCGATTAGTAAAACAAGTTCAACACCAGCCTCGGCCAAGGCGTTGTGGACGCGCTTGTCATAGTCCTCGCGGCTTAGGTTGTTGACGTCGATGAAGTAGGCGGGAATGTTTTTTTCGCGCGCGAGCTCGAGAATGGAAGCGTTTTTCTTGTTTGAAATGACGACGGAGATTTGGATTCCGGTCAGTTCGCCGGAGTCAATTGCACCGAGGATTCCTGCGAGGTCTGTGCCGCGCGTCGAGCCGAGCACGCCGACTTTCATTTGCGGCGCTCCTTCGCGGCCTCGAGCGTGTTGCGCATCAGGGAGGCGACGGTCATGGGACCCACGCCACCGGGGACCGGGGAAATTGCGGCTGCTTTTTCCTTGACTGCGTCGAAGTCAACGTCGCCGCACAATCCGGAGTCGGTCCGGTTCATGCCGACGTCGATTACTACCGCGCCTTTTTTCACCATGTCGGTGGTTATGAGATTGGGCTTGCCGACCGCGGAGACGATTAAGTCGGCCTGGAGTGTTTCGGCGGAAAGGCCCTTGGTTTTGGAGTGGCAGACCGTGACCGTGCAGTTCTTCTGGAGGAGCATTATCGCCACGGGCTTTCCGACAATGTTGGAGCGGCCGACGACTACTGCCTTGGCACCAGCATAGGGAAAGTTGATTGAGTCCAGCATCGCAATGATGCCTGTTGGTGTGGAGGGTGCGAGGCCTTTTTGCCCAGAGAGGAGGAGGCCCATGTTGACTGGGTGGAAGCCGTCCACGTCTTTTGAGGGGTCGATGGCGCGGATTACCGCGTCTTCGTCGATTTGCTTGGGGAGTGGGAGCTGGACCAGGACGCCGTCGACTGCGTCGTCCGCGTTTAGCTTGGAGACTAGGGCGAGTAGGTCTGTTTGGGTGGTGGATTCGGGCAGGGAGTGCCTGACGGACTCTATCCCAACTTTTTCGCATGCCACGTTCTTCATTTTGACGTATACCTTGGAGGCGGGGTCTTCTCCCACGAGTACCACGTCCAGGCGTGGCTTGTAGGGCAGGGAAGCAATTTCTTCCGCGACTTTGGCTTTTGCCTCTGCTGCTAAGGCTTTTCCGTCAATAATTGAAGCTGGCACGCAATCACCCCGATGTTATATAAAGATTAAAGGAGTTATAAAAGGTGTTGGGTGTAGTCTTGTTAGGCTCCCCACTCGGTTTGGTGCAACCTATATGTGTGGAATAGTGGCATTGAGCAATGGAGACGTCGCGTATAAACTTTATTATGGACTTTATTCCATTCAGCACCGTGGCCAGGACTCCTGTGGCATAACCACTTACGACCCATCGAACAAGCGCTTCAGAATGCGGAAGAAGCAGGGGCTTGTCTCTAACGTTTTCAGCAAGCAGGAGATTGAAAACCTTTACGGCCAGCTTGGGATTGGCCACGTGAGGTACCCAACAATAGGCGGCGACTTCGAGAGGGATGCGCAGCCTTTTGTGTACAACAAAGAGATGACACTGGCGCACAACGGGAACATCGCGAACTACATGGACGTCGTCAAAGGCCTGAACATAAAGCCGGGCTCGATGTGCGACAGCGAGGCGGTGATGAACCTGCTCGCGCAGGAGATGAAGAGCGAGGGCGGGCTGATGCCGGGGCTCGAGGCCATGATGAACAAGCTCAATGGGGCTTATTCCGTGGTCGCAATCATTCCGGGAGAGGGGCTAGTGATTTTCCGTGACCCCCACGCCATAAGGCCATTGATACTCAGCAAGCATGGTGCTGCATCGGAGAGTGTTGCACTTGACATAATGGGCGAGGAAGTGGTCGACGACGTCAAGCCCGGCGAGTGCGTCGTGATAAAGGACGGGGAGATGGAGCGGAAGACCATTCTCAGCAAGGAACCGCGCCACTGCATGTTCGAGTGGGTGTACTTCAGCAGGCCGGACTCGACAATCGAAAACAAGAGCGTTTACCGCGTCAGGCTCCGCCTGGGCAAGGAGCTGGCGAAGCAGTGGGACCATGATGTTGACGTTGTCATGCCGGTCCCGGACACTGCAAGGGCAACGGCACTCCGGTTCGCGAGGGCGATTGACGTCCCGTTCCGCGAGGGCCTGATAAAAAACCGCTACGTGGGAAGGACTTTCATAATGCCCGCGCAGGAGCTGCGGGAGACCGCGGTCAAGCTCAAGCTCAACCCAATCATCCGCGAAATCAAGGACAAGCGCGTCGCGGTCGTCGACGACAGCATAGTCCGCGGCACCACGAGCCGCAAGATAGTCAAGCTCATTCGGGACGCTGGCGCGAAGGAAGTGCACTTCGTCGTCGCTTGCCCACCAATAAAGTGGCCGTGCTTTTACGGGATTGACATGACCAAAAAATCGGAGCTCGCCGCCTCGAAGTACGAGGACGTCGAGAAGGAGATGGCGGAGAAGATAGGCGCGGACTCCGTCACTTACCTCACAGTCAAGGGGCTGCGGCGTGCGATTGGCCTCAACGGCTTGTGCACCGCGTGCCTCGACGGCAACTACCCCACCGACGTCTCGGCTTTGCTTGAGAAGAAGGGTGAGGAGCGGCCCTACGAGGTGGATGAGTGAAGGTACTCCTGGTTGGTAACAGCGCTAGGGAGCACGCAATGGGCGAGGCACTGGCAAGGGACGCCGAGCTATACTGCGTGATGACCGCGAAGAACCCCGGGCTCATGGACCTTTCCGCGGGAAGGGCAATTGGCGATATACTCGACCCCGAGTATGTGCTGAAGTGGGCGAAGAAGTGGGGTGTTGACTTTTGTGTTGTGGGGCCGGAAGCACCTCTTGGGGCGGGGGTCACTGATGTTCTTGAGGAAAACGGGATTCCGTGCGCCAGCCCAAGCAAAGCGGCGGCACAAATCGAGTTGGACAAGAGCTTCTGCAGGGAGCTCATGGAAAAATACGAGTGCAGTGGCAGGATAGTGTACAAGGTGTTCGACAACGCCGCGGACGCCTCTGAATTTATTGATGTCTTCGGAAAGCCAGTGGCAATCAAGCCGCTTGGGCTTACTGGCGGCAAGGGGGTCAAGATAGTTGCCGACGTGCCCGGCCAGCTCAAGGACTTGGATGCCGCGAAGAAGTACGCCAAAAAAGTGCTGAAGGACGGGATTGGCGGCGCGAAGGTAATTGTCGAGGAAAAGCTTGAGGGGGAGGAGTTCACCATCCAGGCGTTTGTGGACGGAAGCTACGTGGCGCCTACGCCCGCGGTCCAGGACCACAAGTTCGCGAACGACGGCGACAAAGGCAGCTTCACCGGCGGAATGGGGAGCTATAGCAACATCGGGAACCTTCTGCCGTTCATGCAGCCCGAGGACTACGACACAGCGGTCGGGATTATGCGGGAAGTGGTCGGGGCACTAAAGCGGGAAGGCCACCCATACAAGGGAGTTATGTACGGGCAATTCATGCTTACTCCTGAGGGGCCGAAGGTCGTGGAGATTAACGCGCGCTTCGGTGACCCCGAGGCCATGAACACGCTTGGCGTGCTCAAGACGTCTTACAGGGAAATTTGCGAGGCCATCAACGAGGGCGAGCTCGCCAACCTCCCAATCGAGTTCGCGGAAACGGCGACCGTGTGCAAGTACATTGTCCCCAAGGGCTATCCCGGCCGCCCGGTGAAGGGCAAGCGGGTTAGGATTGAGGGCAAGCCGAAGTCGAAAGTGTACTACGCGTCCGTCGACAAGAAAAAAAACGGGCTGTTCATGTCGTCGAGCCGCGCGCTTGCGTTCGTTGGGACCGGGGGCACGATTGAAGAGGCCGAAAAGATGGCACGGCACGACCTGGCGCTCGTGAAGGGGCCGGTGCACTACCGGAAGGACATTGGCACACAAAAGCTGATTGAGAAGCGTATAACCCACATGGACGAGCTCAGGCTACGGCACGACAAACTCCCGTTAGAATTATAAACAGCCCCGCATCTAACTAAAATAGGGTGGTTGGTATGCAAATAACGGTTATTTTAGGGTCTTCTTCTGACGCCCCAATCGCTGAAAAATGCACGAAAATCCTCGATAAATTCGGGATTGGGTACGAGACTCGCGTTGCTTCGGCGCACCGTGCGCCGGAAATTGTTAAAGAAATCGTCGAGTCCTCGGAGTCAGAAGTATTTATTGCGATTGCCGGGTTAGCGGCTGCGTTGCCGGGAGTTGTTGCGTCGCACACCACGAAGCCGGTGATTGGAGTGCCGGTTGGCGTGAAGCTTGACGGATTGGACGCGTTCTTGGCGATTGCGCAGATGCCGCCGGGAATTCCCGTGGCAACGGTAGGCGTAGACAGGGGCGACAACGCGGCGGTGCTTGCGGCCGAGATTATTGCCGTGAAGGACACCACGTTGGCTGCGAAGCTTGGCAGTTACAGGGAAGAAATGAAAGAAAAAGTCAGGAAGCAGGACGCGGAGATGAGAAAGTGATCCATCCAATCGAGTACAGGTACAGGTTCCCGGAAATGTACGCGCTGTTCGACGAGGAATCGAAGCTAAGGAAGATGCTGCAGGTCGAGGTTGCTCTCGCGAGGGCGCACGCCAAGATTGGGACGATACCGAAGAAGGACGCCAGGCGGATTGCCGCCGCAGCGAAGAAGGTAAAGCTCGAGCGAGTCAAGAAAATCGAAAGGAAGACGCACCACGACGTTATGGCCGTCGCGGACGCGCTGGCCGAGAAGTCCGGCGCCGCCGGCAAGTGGGTCCACCTCGGCGCGACTTCGTACGACATTGTTGACACAATGTGGGCACTCATACTCAAGGACGCAACGGTTTTGCTCGCGAAGGACTTGAAGGGTGTGAAGCGTGAGCTCCGGCGCCTCGCGAAAAGGCACAACAAGACTGTGATGGTCGGCAGGACGCATGGCCAGCACGCGCTCCCAATTACGTTTGGCCTCAAGTGCGCGCTTTGGCTTAGCGAGGTCCACAACAACGAGGAGCGGCTGAAGCAGCTCCAGAAGCGCGTTCTCGTGGGGAAAATGAGCGGCGCGGTCGGGACGTTCGCCGGCTTCGGAAGCGCGCGGGTGCAGAAGCTCGTGATGAAGGAGCTCAAGATTGGCGAGCCGCGCGTGACCAACCAGGTCGTGCAGCGCGAGGGCATCGCGGAACTCATTGCATTTACTGCGATAGTCGCTGGCACCGTCGAAAGGATTGCGAAGGAAATCCGGAACCTTTCGCGGAGCGAGATAAAAGAGGTCGAGGAAAGCTTTGTCAAGGGACAGGTCGGCAGCTCTACAATGCCGCAGAAGCGGAACCCTCACAAGAGCGAGAACCTGTGTGGCATCGCGAAGGTGATAAGGAGCAACGTGCCCGTGGCAATGGAAAACATTGCGCTCGAGCACGAGCGGGACTTGACGAACTCCAGTTCGGAGCGGATTATTCTGCCGGAGAGCTTTGTGCTGACCGACTATTCGCTGCGGCAGATGGCATCGATTCTCAATGAGCTTAATGTTTACCCGAAGCGGATGAAGGCGAACCTGGAGGAAGACCCGTACGTGATGAGCGAGTCCATAATGCTTGCGCTCGTGCGCAAGGGCGTGCCGCGCCAGAAGGCGCATGAGATGGTGAAGAAGGCCGCAATGCGCGCGTTCACCAAAGGGAAGGACTACAGGGCCACGGTCGCAAGGGCGACTTCGGCGTGGCTCTCTGAAAAAGAACTGGGCAAGGCGATGGACCCGTACTCCTACCTCGGGCAAAGCGAGAGGCTGGTCGGCAAGGTCTTGAGGGAATGCAAATGAAGTTGACGTACGCTGAGAGTGGTGTTGATCGGGGCACAAGGGACAAGGCCAAAAGCGTGTTCTCTGCGTTCGAGTCGACGTATTCGCTCTCGAAGTACGGCGCCCCAATCCGGCTTCCGTTCAACACTGTTTATCCGGTGGGCGACAAGCTCAACGTTAAGACTTGCGACGGCATCGGGACAAAAGTCATGCTGGCCGAGCTGAGCAAAAAGCACGACACGATTGGCGTCGACGCGGTCGCGATGGTCACCAATGACGCGATACGCTGTGGGGCGGAGCCGATTGCGCTCACCAACATAATTGACGCGAAGAAGTCTACGCCGGAACTGCTTAAGGAAATCCAAAAAGGGTTGCAAACAGGGGCAGAAGAGTCTAATTGCCCGATGGTCGGCGGGGAGACCGCGGACGTTCCCGAACTTATGAGCACTCTTTACCACATCAACTGCGACTGTATAGGGGAAGTCGAGAAGAGCAATGTTGTGGACGGCACTGGGTTACAAGAGGGTGACGTTGTTGTCGGGATTCCGAGCAGCGGCGTGCACAGCAACGGGATTAGTTTAGTGAGAAAGGCACTGTTCAAGGAGTGGGGCGGCAAGTTCGATGCGTTCGACAAGCCAGACGGCTTCGACAAGGACTTGGTGTATACGGCACTTGAGCCGACTAAGATTTACGTGAAGACTGTGCTGAAGGCGATTACTGAGTACAATGTCAAGGCCGCGGTGCATATCACTGGAGACGCTTACCTGAAGTTTGGCGGGCTGTTCAAGTCCTCGCCGGGGATTGGCTTCAATTTCGACAAGTTCGAGCCGCAGCCGATTTTTGGTTTAATCCAGCAGCAGGGCGTCGAGTGGGAAGAAATGTTTAAGACATTCAACATGGGCTGGGGCTTTGCCCTGGTCGTGCCAAAGGAAGAGGCGGATGGGGCCGCGCAGCTCGTTGGCGGCACGAAAATCGGGGGAGTGACCGGCAAGAAGGGCGAGATAGTTGTCTCGCACAACGGCAACGACATGAGGCTGGTCTAATGGCGACACGAGTGCTGGTTCGTTTCAGGAAAGAGTATCCAGACGACAGGGCGAGCTATGCCGAGAAGAAGATACGGTCTTACCTCGGGCTTGAGGCAAAGGTGGAGAGGGTTGATGTTTACACTATTGACGGCGAGTGCGACGAAGGCCTGATTAAGTCGCTGTTCGTCGACCCCGTGACGCAGGAAATCGCTGGCGCGAGTGAATACGATTCATTGATTGAGGTCGGGTTCCTTCCAGGGGTGAAAGACACGGTGGGCGAGACTTCGGCGAAAGCGCTTGCGGAGCTCGCCGGAAAAGAAATCGGGGTGGTATACACTTCTGTCCAGTACCGGCTCACAGGGGTGGGCAAGGACGGCGCGAATCGCATTGCGGAAGAGCTGCTGGCCAACCCGATGATACAGCACTGGAAGATTTTTAGGCCAGGCGAGGCAGTGGAAATGCCTTTGCCGAAGGTGGAACTCAAACACGTTGGAGAGGCAAAGGCAATTAGCTTGGACTTGGCGGACGAGGAGCTTGAGAAGCTTAGCGCAGAATGCTCGCTTGCGCTTAGCCTTGCGGACATGAAAACGATTAAGTCCTATTACGACCGGGAAGAAGTCCGCGCGAAGCGGAAGGAAAACGCCCTGCCCGAAAGCCCGACGGACACGGAACTGGAAATAATCGCGCAGACACAAAGCGAGCACTGCAAGCACAGGATATTCAACGGCTTGATAAGCTACAAAGGGGAAAAGATTGACAGCCTGTTCAAGAGCTACATCAAAAAGTCAAGCGAGGAAATCGCGAAGGAAAAGAATTGGATTGTCTCTATGTTCTGGGACAACGCCGGAGTAGCAAGCTTGAACGATGACTGGAATTACGTCGTGAAGTGCGAGACGCACAACAGCCCGAGCGCGATGGACCCGTACGGCGGGGCAATCACCGGGATTGTTGGAGTGTACAGGGACCCTATGGGGACGGGGCTCGGCAGCAAGATAATCGCGAGCACTTACGGGTTCTGCACCGCAAGCCCGTTTTACAACGGCGGGTTGAAGCCACGGATGCCGCCGAAGCGGCTGCTGGACGGCGTTGTGGAAGGCGTGAAGGACGGCGGCAACAAGAGTGGAATTCCGACTGCGGGCGGCACTGTGTTCTTTGACAACGGGTGGCTCGGGAAGCCATTGGTTTACGTGTCAGCGGTTGGGCTCATGCCGAAAGTGGTTGCGGGCAGGAAGTCGCACGAAAAGCACATTGACGGGGGCGACCGTGTGGTAATGGCCGGCGGCCGTGTTGGCAAGGACGGGATACACGGCGCGACCGAGAGCAGCCTTGAGGGCGGGTCATGGATTACCGCGGGGCACGTTCAGATTGGTGATCCCTTTACCCAAAAGAAGGTCCAGGACTTTATTCTTGAGGCGAGGGACGAGGGATTGTATAATGCTATAACCGACATGGGCGCGGGAGGGATTTCTTCTGCTGCCGGCGAGAGCGCACTCATGAGCAACGGGTGCACGCTTGAGCTTGACAACATTCCGCTCAAGTACGAGGGTATGGAGCCATGGGAGATGATGGTTTCGGAGTCACAGGAGCGGATGCTTCTCGCGGTTCCGGAGAAGAACATGGCGCGCATGCGAGAGCTCGCCGAAAAGCACGACGCCGAAATTACTGACATCGGCGTGTTCGAGGGCACTGGGTACTTCACCGCGAACTACCACGGGAAAAAAGTGTGCTTCTTGGAAATGGATTTCCTGCACTCCGGGTTTCCCAAGCTTGAGCTTGAGGCAGAGTGGGCGCCGAAAGAGTGGGAGGAGCCGCAGCTGCCGGGGGAGGACCACGGGAAGCTGTTGCATGAGATGGTCGCGCGGGAAAACATCGCGAGCAAGGAGTGGGTGCAGCGGCAGTACGACCACGAGGTGCAGGGCGGCAGCGTGATAAAGCCGTTCATCGGCGCGAAGAACGACGGTGCGGGAGATGCTTCGGTGGTTAAGCCCGTGCTCGACCGGAAGGAAGGCCTGGCAATCGGGGCCGGGTTCAACCCAAAGTACAGCCAAATTGACGCCTACCACATGGCGGCGATGGCATTGGACGAGGCATTGCGCCGCGTGATTTCGGTTGGGGCGACGCTGGAACAGGTTGCGCTCAACGACAACTTCTGCTGGCCGAACTCAGTGTACAGCGAAAAAAACCCGGGCGGCAAGCATAAGCTTGCGCAACTGGTGCGGGCGAACAAGGCGCTGTACGAATACACTACTTACTTCGGGACGCCGTGCATCTCCGGCAAGGACAGCATGTTCATTGACGGGACCGCCACCGATGAAGGCGGAAAGGAGCACAAGGTCAGCGGCCTTGAGGCGCTGATGTTCAGCGCGGTCGCGAAGGTAAATGACGTCGGGAAGTGCGTTTCGATGGACTTCAAGGACGCCGGGGACTATGTCTACATTGTTGGGGATACCAACGCGGAGATGGGGGCAAGTGAGTATTACGAGGCGCGGGGCGCGGTTGGGAACTCCGTGCCCAAGGTAGACAAGAAAAAGGCGAAAGCGATTTACGGGAGCGCCGAAAAAGCGATTGCCGCAGGGCTCGTGAAGTCGTGCCACGGGTGCTACCGCGGCGGGCTAGGTGTCGCGCTCGCGATGTGCTGCATTGCGGGGGACACTGGCGCGGAAATCGGGCTGGAGCTGCCGGGCGATGCAAAGAGTGATGTTGAGAAGTTGTATTCAGAGAGTGGCAGCCGGTTTGTTGTTTCGGTCGCGCCGGACAAGGCGGGGGAGTTTGAGGCGGCTGTGCCGGGCGCGAAGAAAATTGGTGTGGTCGGCGGGGGCTCGCTGAAGATTGGGGGCGTGCTTGACGAGGCGGTCGGGGCGCTGCGCGAGAGCTGGCAAAATACGTTCAGGGGGTTCTGGTGATGGTCAGAGCCATTGTTGTTACTGGCTACGGGATTAACTGCGAGTACGAGACAGCGCACGCTTTTGAATTGGCCGGCGCTGAGGCCGAGAAGGTCCACATCAACAGGCTTGGCAGCCTGGATGACTACCAGATTCTTGCGGTGCCGGGTGGGTTTTCGTTCGGAGACGACATTTCGGCCGGAAAAATGCTGGCGCAGAAGCTTAAGATGGCCGCAGAGAAAGAGATTGAAAAGTTCATCGCGGACGGAAAGCTGGTGATTGGAATTTGTAACGGGTTCCAGGCGCTTGTGAAGTACGCGCTTTTGCCGGAAGTTGGGGAGCAGTCGCTGACGCTTACGTTCAACGAGTCGGGGCGGTTCGAGGACAGGTGGGTCCCACTGAAGCCGGAGGGCGAGTGCGTGTGGACTAAAGGGATTGAAGAATTGTATTTGCCTGTGCGGCACGGCGAGGGAAAGCTCGTGGCGCCGAAGGAAGTTATTGACTCGCTTGAGGCCAAGGGGCTGGTCGCGCTGAGGTATGGGCATGGCTATCCCGACAACCCGAACGGGTCGACGAATGATATTGCTGGGATTTGCGACGCGAGTGGCAGGGTGTTTGGCTTGATGCCGCATCCAGAAGGGCATTTGTACAGGACGAACCACCCACGATGGACGCGTGGGGAACAGTCGACGCTGGGGCTCGAAGTGTTCAAGAACGCGGTGAAGTATGCGGAGGCGAAGCTGTGATTGTAACGAAGACCGAACTGCCGTACCCGAAGAAGGAGGGAAAAGTGCGGGACGTTTATGACCTCGGCGACAGGATGCTGATTGTCGCGACGGACCGGGTGTCTGCGTTTGATGTTGTTTTCAGCGAGGGCATTCCCGACAAGGGAAAGGTATTGACCGGGGTTTCTGATTATTGGTTTAAGCGGATGACTGGCATCACCAAGAACGCGAACATCGCGGAATGGCCCGAGGAATTGAAAAAACCGGAGCTTGAGGGCAGGGCAGTGCTGCAGAAGAAGGCCGAGGTCTTGCCCTTGGAATTCATTGTGCGCGGGTACCTAGTGGGGTCGGCGTGGAGGAGCTACCAAAAGGACGGCCGGGTGCACGGTGTCGAGCTTCCTGCTGGCCTAAAGGAGAACCACCGGTTTGACGAGCCAATGTTCACGCCGTCGACAAAGGCTGAAGTGGGGCACGACGAGAACATCACGATTGCACAGGCGCGCGAAATCAGTGAATACACTGACGAGGTCATGGAAAAGTCGCTTAGGATTTACGAAGAGGCTTACAAGCACGCGGAAGGCAAGGGGATAATCATTTGTGACACGAAGTTCGAGTTCGGGCTGGTGGACGGTGAGGTTGTGCTGGTTGACGAGCTGTTGACGCCTGACTCGTCGCGGTTTTGGTACAAGGGCAGCTATGAGTCCGGGGAACCGAAGTCGATGGACAAGGAATACCTGCGGAAGTATTTGCTTGGCTTGGACTGGGACCGGAAGCCGCCGGCGCCCGCGTTGCCTGAAGAGGTTGTCAACGAGTTAAGCAAGCGCTACACGGATATTTACGAAGCAATTACGGGTGAGAAAATTGTTTAACGCCAATAAGTTTATTGAAGAGCAAACCACGTGGATGAAGAGCGAGCTCGCGGGCGAGGCCGTGATAGCCACTTCCGGGGGGGTTGACTCTACTGTTGCCGCTGTGATTGCGCACAAGGCGCTCGGAAAAAAGCTGCACTGCATTTACGTGAACACTGGCTACATGCGGAAGGGCGAGTCAGAGCAGGTGAAGGAATTATTCGGTGCATTGGGCATTGATGTAGAGGTCATTGACGCGAGCCAGCGTTTTTACGGCGCGCTTAAGGGCGTTACAGAGCCAGAGGAAAAGCGGAAGATAATCGGTGAGACGTTCATTCGTGTTTTTGAGGACCGTGCGAAGGAAACCGGCGCGACTTTCCTGGTGCAGGGCACAATCGCACCGGATTGGATTGAGAGCGGGTCCGGGATCAGGGACAACATCAAAAGCCACCACAATGTCGGCGGGTTGCCCGAGAAGCATGGGTTCAAGCTTGTCGAGCCGCTGAGGGACTTGTACAAGGACGAGGTGCGCAAGGTGGGCGAGGCTCTTGGCATTCCAAAAGACACTTACAACCGGCAGCCGTTCCCAGGGCCTGGGCTTGCAGTAAGGATTATGGGCGAGGCGACTCCGGAGAGGACGAAGATCCTCCAGGAGGCAGTGCATATCGCTGAAGAAGAGATTGAGCAGGCGGCTGCGAAGGGTGAGTGTGAGATTCCGTGGCAGTACTTTGCCGTTCTCTTGCCGACGAAAACTGTTGGCGTGCTGGGGGACAAGCGGGCGTATGGGTATACTATTGGCGTGCGTGCGGTGCAGAGCATTGACGGCATGACCGCGAAGTATTCCGAGCTTCCGCACAGCGTGCTGGGGAGGATTTCGAACAGGATTACGCGCGAGCTGAAGGATGATGTTAACAGGGTGGTGTACGACATTACGTCGAAGCCGCCTGGGACAATTGAGTGGGAATAAATGAAGATACTTGTCGTGAACTTCGGGTCACAGTGGACGCACCGGATTTGGCGGCGGCTCAGGGACATGGGCTGCGAGACCGAGATAGTTGACGTCAGCACCCCGGTTGAAGAGATGAAGTGCGACGGCGTGATTCTGTCTGGCGGAGCGATGAGCATTGGCTCTGGCGGCGAGGAAGACGTCGGGCACGCGCACGAGTATTTAGACAAGCTGAACGTGCCGATCCTTGGGATTTGCGCGGGCCAGCAGTTTATTGCACTGCACTTTGGCGGCAAGGCCGAGCCTGCCGAGCACCCCGAGTACGGGGAAGTCGAAATAATTGTTGAAGAAGAAAACGACTTGTTTAAGGGGGTGCCCAAGCGGTTCAAGGCGTGGGCGTCGCACAACGACGAGATTACAGAGTGCCCGGGGTTCAAGATCCTCGCCCGGTCGACTAAGGGCGTGAACCACGCGATGAAGCACGAGAAAAAGCCGATTTACGGGACGCTGTTTCACCCTGAAGTGGAGCACACGGAGCATGGCGAGGAAATCCTCGGAAACTTCGTTAAAGTGTGCAAATAAGTGAAAAGAATATATATACGTACTTTCACAGCTATTACATGGGGTTCAAAGAAAAACTTGAGACGGCGAAGGAATCCTTCGCTTTTGACGACTTTTTGCTGGTTCCTAACTATACCACTGTAAATCCGGCTGAGGCTGTGACTTCAACCAAAATAGCGGGAATTGAGCTGGCCACCCCCATAATGAGTGCCGCAATGGACACTGTGACCGAGTCAGACATGGCGATTGAGCTGGCCAGGCACGGCGGCATCGGGGTCATCCACCGCAACCTAGGCATCGATGAGCAGGTCGCGGAAGTCACGAAGGTCAAGCGCGCCGAATCAGTCGTAATCCGGGACGTACAGACCATCCCCTCGTCAATCATGCTCAAGGATATCCTGGCGCTCACAAAAGAGCTTTCGTTTTCTACTTTTCCTGTCATAGACAAGGGAAAGCTCGTCGGCATTGTGAGCAGCAGGGACATACAGTTCGAGACCGACAACAAGAAAAAAGCGTCGGAAATCATGACAAAAAAACCCGATTACTGTTAAGGAAGGGACTTCAGTCACGGAAGTCATGAAAGTCCTCCACAAGAACAAAATTGAAAAAGTCCCCGTGATGAAGGGCGGGAAGCTCGTCGGCATCATAACGGTCCGGGACATCCTTTCGCGGAAGGAATACCCACAAGCGACGAGGGACAAGAAGGGTAGGCTCATGGTCGGGGCCGCAACAGGCCTGGACATGAAGCGCGTCGAGGCGCTTGTTGAGGCCGAAGCGGACCTGATAGTCATTGACACCGCGCACGGGCACAACACTGCGGTCGTGAAGTTCACGAAGGACGTCAAGAAAGAGTTCGACTGCAAGGTGTGCGCCGGAAACATTTCCACTCCAGAAGCGGCGAAGGACTTGATTGCCGCTGGCGCCGACTGCCTGAAGGTTGGCGTGGGCCCGGGCTCGATTTGCACCACCCGCGTTGTGGCGGGAGTCGGGGTCGCGCAGCTTACCGCAATTGCGACTGTTGCCGACGTGGCCGGAAAAACAAGCGTCATTGCGGACGGTGGGATACGAAACTCGGCTGACGTGGCGAAAGCGATTGCCGTTGGGGCGAACGCCGTCATGGTCGGCAACATGCTGGCCGGGACTGACGAGGCGCCTGGCGAAGTTGTGGTCAGGGGCAACAAAAAGTACAAGCGCTACCGCGGAATGGGCTCCAAAAAGGCGGTCGCGGACAGGTATTTCCAGGAGCAGTCAAAATTCACCCCTGAAGGCGTTGAGGGGCTTGTCCCGTACAAGGGGCACGTCAGCGACATACTCGACTCGCTGGTCGGGGGCCTAAGGTCGTCGATGGGCTACACCGGCGCGAAGAATCTGGAAGAGATGCGCAAGAAGGCGAAGATGGTCAAGATTACTTCAGCCGGCGCGGTCGAGAGCGCGCCCCACGACCTCGAGTACGTGGAGGAAAGCTGAATGAAGGCGCTGCTCAGCGTTTCTGACAAGACAGGAATAACTGATTTTGCCAAGGGCCTTGTTGCACAGGGCTACGAGATTCTTTCGACTGGTGGGACCGCTAAGGCATTGAGGGATGCGGGCATCAAGGTAACTGACGTTTCTGACTACACCGGCTTCCCGGAAATAATGGACGGGCGAGTCAAGACACTGCACCCCCGGGTCCATGGTGGACTGCTTGCGTTGCGTGGTAACGCAGAACACGAGAAGCAGATGAAGGAAAATGGGATTGATGCGATTGACTTGGTCGCGGTAAACTTGTACCCATTCGAGGAAACGGTGAAGAAGGGCGGCAAGCTTGGGGAAATTATTGAAAACATTGACATTGGCGGGCCTTCGATGCTTAGGAGCGCGGCCAAGAATTACGAGAGTGTTGTTGTGGTTTGCAACCCGGAAAACTACGCGAGTGTTTTGGAAGAGATAAAGGCGGGCGGCGTTTCCGCTGAAACCAAAAAGAAGCTTGCTGTCGATGCGTTCACGCACACTGCCAGGTACGACACGATTATTTCCAATTGCTTGAATGACGACTCCCTGCCACAAACACTTAACTTGACTTACGAGAAAGCGCAGGGCCTACGGTACGGCGAAAACCCGCACCAGAAGGCCGTTTTCTACAGGGAACCGTTTGCGTCTGGAGCGAGTATTTCTACCGCGAAGCAACTGCACGGCAAGGAGCTGTCGTTCAACAATATTTATGACTTGAATTCCGCGCTTGAATTGGTGAAGGAGTTTGAGGAGACTGCGGTTGTTATTTTGAAGCACAACAACCCGTGTGGTGTCGGGGTCGGGGACAAGCAGGGCGGCGCGTACAAAAAAGCAATGGCGTGCGACCCGGTTTCTGCGTTCGGCGGGATAGTTGCGGTGAACACGCCGGTTGAAGTTGAGACTGCTCAAGAAATCGTGAAGACGTTTATTGAGTGCGTTATTGCTCCAAGTTATAACGAAGACGCGCTTGCAGTGTTAAAGGGGAAAAAGAACATTCGGTTGATGGAAACCGGGAAATTCACGAAAGGCGCCAAAGACGTTAACATGAAAAAAGTTGTTGGTGGAATGCTTGTTCAGGATCGTGACAACTCATTGTTCGCGGAACTGAAGGTTGTGACGAAGCGCAAGCCGACCGACGAAGAGATGCGGGCCCTGGAGTTCGCGATGAAGGTTTGCAAGCACGTGAAGAGCAACGCGATTATTTACGCACTTGCCGACAGGACGGTTGGGATTGGCGCGGGGCAGATGAGCCGTGTTGACTCGGCTGTGGTCGGTGTTATGAAAGCCGAGAAGGCGGGACTGGACACGAAGGGCTCGGTACTGGCGAGCGACGCGTTTTTCCCGTTCAGGGACGCGGTGGATGCCGCGGCAGAGGCAGGTGTTACGGCGGTAATTCAGCCGGGGGGTTCCATAAGGGACCAAGAGGTTATTGACGCTTGCGACGGGCACGGGATTGCCATGGTTTTCACTGGGATGAGGCATTTTAACCACTAATTTTTGGCCATAAAAAGCGGTTATAAACGTCATCTGACGGTAAAATGAAAGCTTTTTAAGGGAGTAGAAACAGAAATAAAGCCCAATTCTTAGGTAGGGACAGCCAATGCAGGATATAAAGCAGCTAATCAAACTTGAGGACGGCCAAGAGGCCAAACTCGAGAAAAAGCGCCTTGAGCTGGAGGGAAACCTAGCCAAGGAAGTCGAGAATGCCAAGGCTGCCGTCGAAAAGACCAAGGCCGCTATTGAGGGAGAAGAGAAAAAAGCGGCGCAAAAGGGCCAGGCTGATGGCGTCACGGCTGCTAAGCAGGTAAAGCAGGACTATAAGAAGAAAATGTCTGCCATCAAGGCAGCTTACACGAAAAACAAGAAATCAGCGGTTGACAAAGCAATTAAGGCCGTAATACAAGGGTGATTTAGTGTTCTCTCCCGCCAAAATCAGGCATGTGACCCTACTCGTCCCCAAACAAGGGGTCGACTCATTCATGCTCAAGCTCCATGCCAAAGGCCTCTGCCAAATCAAGCAGAGCGAGCGGGTGCCAGAAGAGCAAGTTGAGCTTTTCAGGCTTAATTCTGACGTAAAGGGAGTGCGCGACAGGCTTTACAAGCACCAGCCCGCGGTAGGCAACATCGGAAAAATGCTTTTCCCCAGGCCGGCGCCAAAAGTTGTTGTCGAAAAGCGCGGGGACGAAGAAATCATTGGGGAGACCCGGACAAAGTTCGAGAAGCTGAAGGCTGGCTTGGAGACGAGCATCGACGGCCTCGACAAAAAAAAGCAGGGAATCGAGGAAAAGATTGAGCTGCTTAAGCTTTTCCCACCGCAAATGGACTTTGCGCACTTGAGGCGAGGCTGGGAAATCAGTGCACACGCCGGCCTGGTCCGCGCACAGAACGAAGTGGAGCTGAAGAAGCTGCCGGGAGTCAAAGTGCTGAGTCCGGTCGACAAGAAAACGCTTTTCATTGCGGTCTACACGACGATGGAGACCGAAGAAAAAACACTCGCCAAGCTTCACGAGATGGGGTTCGAGGAGCTGGAATTGCCTGCGCCAAAAGGGACTCCGGAACAGGTGCGCAGGGAATTGAAGAAAAAGCTTGGGCAAGTCAGGGACGACATGTCCAAGGAGCGGGCGCGGCTGCGCGCGCTGTGGGAGAGCGAGCACCAGAAGATTGACGCGCTCACCGAAGAAATCGAGATAGTCACTGACCGCGCGAAGGCAGAGACCGCAGTCGAAACGGGTTACGCGATTGCGCGGCTTGAGGCGTGGGTGCCCGAAAAGAACTGGGGCAAGTTCAAGGCGCTCGTGAAGCGGAGCTTCAAGGAGCATTACATTGTGCCGGAAGAACGCGACGACGCGCCGACACTGCTTGAAAACCCACAGCCGATAAAGGCTTATGAGCTGATCACGGGATTGTACGGGCTTCCGAAGTATGGGATGACCGACCCGACGCCAATTCTCGCGTTCACTTTTGCGCTGTTTTTCGGGTTCATGCTTACGGACGCCGTTTACGGGATTGTGCTTGCGCTGCTTGGTCTTCTGCTCGTGGGTGGAATTGGCAGGGTCAACGAGGGCATGAAGAACTTTGGCGTGATACTCGCGGTGAACGGGCTGTTCACGGCCATGCTTGGGGCGCTGTTCGGCAGCTGGGCCGGCTCATTGGTCACGGAATGGCTGAACATACCGTTCTGGATTGACCCGATGAAAGAAGCGATGATCGTGCTGATTATTTCGCTCGTGATTGGGTTCATTCACTTGACTAGTGGATATTTGATTGGGGTCAAGGACAAGCGCAAGAGCTTGCTTGCCGTCGCGCGGCCGAGCGGGGTCATGCTCATGATGATGATTGGAATAGTCTTCATTGTCCTGTCGATGATGGGAATGGGCTACCTGCAGATGGTGGGGATTGGGCTGATTCTGCTTTCTGTGGTCGTGAACTTTGTGGCCGCTTACAAGCAGGACGGACCGATTATGTCCGCGCTTTCAATCTTTGACTTCACCGGGTGGCTGGGGGACTGGTTCTCGTACGCGAGGCTGATGTCACTGGCACTTGGCACAGCAGGAATCGCGCTCGCCGTGAACTTTATGGCGGGCATGATGGGGGAAATGGTCCCCATCGTCGGGCCGCTCGTCGCGGCAGTAATACTCATCGGAGGCCACGCTTTCAACCTTGGCGTCAACGCCCTGGGCTCGTTCGTTCACAGCCTGAGGCTGCATTTCTTGGAGTTCTTCTCCAAGTTTTATGACGCAGGGGGAGTGGCCTATCAACCATTTTATGCTAAACGCAAGTTAACGGAGGTAAAATAAATGGGAATCAGTGAATTTCTCGCTGGAATGATAACAGGGCAGACACTGGCTATGCTTGGTGCTGCACTGGCTTTAGGAACAGCAGGGTTTGGCACCGCCATGGGTGTCCACGCAGCAGGCGTTTCGGCCGCTGGTGCAGTCGCGGAGAACAAAGACAACTTCAAGAACGCGCTTGTGCTGCAGGCCATGCCGCAGACCCAGACCATCTACGGGTTTATCATCGCGCTTTTGATTGCGATGGGCGCAGGCCTGCTTGGGGCTGCCAAAGAGATTACCGTCTCACAAGGCGGAGTAATGCTCGCGGCTGGCCTCGTGGTTGCTTTGACGGGCCTTAGTGCTGCATTCCAAGGCAAGATTTCAGCGGCAGGCATCGCAGCAACGGCCAAGAACCAGGGCGCGTTTGTCCCGAGCATCATATTCTCGGGCCAGGCAGAGACCCCGGCAATCTTCGGGTTCGTTATTGCGCTGATTGTGCTGGTAGTCGGACTTGGAGTGCTTGGATAAGGTGCTCGTATGCAAGTGGTTGGAAACCTCCGCGGCCTCGAAAAGGCCGTGAAGGAACGCTACCGCTCGGACGCGAAGTCCCTAGACTCGGAAGCGAAAGCCAGGATAAAGAAAATCCGGGACTGGCAATCCACGCAGGTCAAGGAAATAAAGGCCTCGAGGAAAGCCAGGCTTGAGTCTGTGCAGGAGACGGCGAAGCGGCGCGTTATCAACGAGGCCAACATGGCCGCACGAATGGAGTACCAGCGCGAGAAAGAGAAATACATCTCGTCGGTAGTTGATGAGGCAGACAAGGGCCTGAAAAAGCTCAGCGAGTCCAAGGAGTATTTGGACTACGTGAAGGCTCATCTGCCGAAGCTGAAGGACTACACCGCGTATTGCGGCAGCGCCAAGTACACGGACTTGTTCGGCGACAAGGCAAAGCTGGACAAGACAATTGTTGGCGTGAAGATAGTCTCAGGCGAAACAACGTATGACTTCACCCTAGACAGCCTTATGGAGTCAAGGGTAAGCGAAGTCAAGATGGCGGCAAGCAAAGCATTGTTCGGGTAGAAAGAAATGGTTGCAGTAGTGCTGTTTTCAGTTGCATTCGTTGTTGCCTTGGCGGGCTACACCTTTTACAAGGTGTTCCCGATGTCGGCGTACCTGTACGCGGACGCCAGGGTTAGCGCAAGGTCTGCGTCACTGCTGAAGAAAGAAGACTACGACCGGCTTTCGTCGGCAGAGTCTTTCCCGGACTTCATCACCAGGCTGAAGGGCAGTGCCTACGACTGTGAGTGCACAAATGCGCGTGACTTCCACCTCTTCATCGAGAAGCATTATCTCAGGGAAGCGGAGGAGATTGCGAAAAACACCCCCGACGCTTACAAGGCAGTGCTCGACGCGCAGATGATGAGGCACGAGGCGAGCTGCATAAAGCTGCTGATGAAGAGCAAGCTCAAGGGCACGCCCTTGGCCGAGGAATTGGTTTTGCCGGTTGGCACCATAACCCCCTCGCTGCTGGAAAGCCTCAAGGAAGCAGACACAGTTGGCGACATGGCAGTGATGCTACAGCGCACTGGCTTTGCGGACTTGTTCGCCAGTGACTTCTGGAAGGACAAGACGTGGGAAGAAGCCGAAATGGAAATTGACGGCTTCATTTCCAAGCGGCTGCGGGAGGCTGTCGCAAAAGCAAAGATTCCGGAGGGCATGGAGCTACTCGCGCTGATGGAAGAGGCAATGGCCGCGGAAGACGTGCTGTTGCTCATCCGTGCGAAGCTGCGGGGCCTCGGAGAAGAAGAGCAGGCCACGCTGGCAGATGCCACGGAGATGGGCGAGGTGCGCTCGCTTGTCAAAGTCCCGCTGGAAGACATTACACCAGAAACACTTCCGCCGATAAGGGTGATTAGGGACAACAGTGCCCTCGTCGCCGAAGGAAAAGTGGTTGAACTCGAGAAAGCTGTTGGCGAGCACATTGCCTCAAGGACGAAGCACCTCGCGATGTTCCATCCAGAAGGCGCTTATCCCATTGCGCTTTACCTCATGGAAAAAAACAGCGAGAAGAAGGCGCTCCAGCTCATCAGCAAGGCTGTTGAGGAAGGGATGCCGAAGCAAAGAATAACGGAGCTGATGGCGTGATAATACTCGGGAACCCAAGGTTCGCGACTGCGATGCTTCTCGCAGGCATAAGCAACAGCCATCGCGTCACAAGCCGGGCGGAATGGCTTGCCCGCGTGCGCGAGCTCCCGAAAGAAGAGACCATAATCGCAAACACGAGCGTCGTGGGAATGCTCCCCGAGCTCAAAGAATTCAAGAACCTGATAACGCTTCCTGACAGCGCATCAGAATTTGGCAGCATCGATGACCTAAAGGAAATCGTGAAGTCTGCCGTAGGAATAGAAATAGAGGTGTGAAAATGCCAAAGATAAAAAGAATATCCGGTCCAGTAGTGGTTGCTGACGGAATGAAGGGCTCACGAATGTACGACATGGTACGCGTGGGCGAAGAGCAGCTGATTGGTGAAATCATCCAGCTGCACGGAGACACTGCAACCATTCAAGTATACGAAGACACAAACGGGGTAAAGCCCGGCGAACCCGTCAACCCGACGGGCATGCCGCTGAGCATACAGCTCGGCCCAGGCCTGCTCAAGTCGATTTACGACGGAATTGCCCGGCCGCTGGAGTCAATCGCCAGCCAATCCGGCGACTTTATTGGCCGCGGGATAAACGTGCCTTCGCTTGACAAGAAAAAGGCGTGGGACTTCAAGCCCATCGTCAACAAAGGCGCGGCCATCACTCCCGGGCAGATAGTCGGTGAAGTGAAGGAGACCAGCGTGATTACGCACAAAGTGCTATGCCCCCCGAGCATAAGCGGCAAAGTGATTGACGTCACTGAGGGAAAGCGCAAGGTCGACGACGTTGTAGTTAAAGTGCAGTCAGGAAAAACTGTTGAGGAAATCAAGCTTGCCCAGGACTGGCCTGTCAGGATCGGAAGGCCATACTCTGAGAAGCTGTTCCCGGACGTCCCACTGGTTACGGGGCAAAGGATTCTGGACACTTTCTTCCCGCTCGCGAAGGGTGGGGCAGCAGCGATTCCGGGGCCGTTCGGCTCTGGGAAGACGATTACGCAGCACCAGCTTGCGAAGTGGAGTGACGCGGACATCGTTGTGTACATTGGGTGCGGAGAGCGCGGGAACGAGATGACTGAAGTCCTCGAAGAGTTCCCGAAGCTGAAGGACCCCAGGAGCGGTAAGCCGCTCATGGAAAGGACCGTGCTTATCGCCAACACCTCGAACATGCCTGTGGCAGCGAGGGAGGCAAGTGTGTACACCGGAATTACTATTGCGGAGTACTACCGTGACATGGGATACGACGTCGCATTGATGGCTGACTCCACCTCACGGTGGGCTGAGGCAATGCGTGAGATTTCCAGTAGGCTTGAGGAGATGCCTGGTGAAGAGGGGTATCCTGCTTACTTGGCGTCGAAGCTCGCCGCGTTTTACGAGCGCGCTGGAAGGGTAAAGGCATTGAACAACAAGAGTGGCTCTGTCAGTGTTATTGGGGCCGTGTCGCCTCCGGGCGGAGACTTCTCCGAGCCGGTGACGCAGAACACGCTCAGGATCACCAAGGTGTTCTGGGCGCTGGATGCCAGCCTGGCTTACAGGAGGCACTTCCCGGCGATTAACTGGCTGACCTCTTACTCGCTTTACGAGCGGTACCTGGAAGAGCACTTCAAGACAGAAGTGTCGCCGGAGTTTGTTGAGCTGCGGAAAGAATCCATGGTTTTACTGCAGAAGGAAGCGGAGCTCAAGGAAATCGTGCAGCTTGTGGGGCCTGACGCTTTGCCCCCAGAGGAGCGGCTGGTGCTGGACACCACGAAATCTATTCGTGAGGACTTCCTGCAGCAGAACGCGTTCCACGATGTTGACTCGTACTGCAGCCTCGAAAAGCAGCACGGGATGCTTGGGCTGATTCTTCACTTCCACGAGGAAGCGAAGAAGGCAATGGCGTCCGGAGCGAAAATCGGGAAGCTGACTACGCTGCCGGTCAAGGAAAAGCTTGCGAGGATGAAGTACGACGAGGAATTCATCAAGAATATCCCCAAGATGAGGAAGCAGATTGAAAAGGAGACTGCTTCGGCAGTGGAGGTGCTGGAATGATTAGTGAATACAAGTCCATTAGGGAAGTCGCCGGCCCGCTGCTGGTGGTAGATGGGATTGACGACGCCGCATACGGTGAGATGGTCAGGATTAAGACGGGCAGCGGCGAGGACAAAATGGGTCAAGTGCTTGAGACCGCAAAAGGGTACGCGGTTGTGCAGGTGTTCGAGGGGACCAAGGGGATTGACACCAAGAACACGAGCGTCAGGTTCACTGGCGAGACGGTGAAGCTGAGCCTTTCCCCGGATATGCTCGGGAGGGTGTTCAACGGCCGTGGTGACCCAATCGACAAGGGCCCGGAAATCGTTCCCGAGAAGAAGATGGACATCAACGGCGAGGCGATTAACCCATCTAGGAGGGACGTGCCACTGGACTTTATCCAGACCGGCGTTTCAACGATTGATGGGATGAACACGCTTGTACGTGGGCAGAAGCTCCCGATTTTTTCGGGGGCTGGATTGCCGCACAACTTGCTTGCTGCGCAGATTGCAAGACAGGCAAAAACCACTAAAACCGGCGAGCAGTTCGCAATTGTGTTCGCCGCGATGGGAATCACGAACGAAGAGGCACTGTTCTTCCAAAAGGAGTTCGAGCGCACGGGCGCCTTGAGTAACGTGGTGATGTTCCTGAACATGGCGGACGACCCTGCCATTGAAAGGATTATCACGCCGAGGATGGCGCTGACCACGGCTGAGTTTCTGGCGTACGAAAAGGACATGCACATTCTGGTTATCCTGACGGACATGACGAACTACTGCGAGGCGCTGCGTGAGATTGCGGCGGCACGCGAAGAAGTTCCGGGCCGAAGGGGCTATCCTGGATACATGTACACCGACCTCTCGAACATTTACGAGCGGGCGGGAAGGATTATCGGCAGGAAGGGCTCGGTGACGCAGCTTCCAATCCTGACGATGCCTGACGACGACATTACGCACCCGATTGCGGACTTGACTGGGTATATTACTGAGGGGCAGATTGTGCTCAGCAGGGAGCTGCACCGCAAGGGCGTTTACCCGCCAATCAACCCATTGCCGTCGCTGTCGAGGCTGATGAAAAACGGCATTGGCTCTGGCAAGACCAGGGGCGACCACCCCGACATCTCGAACCAGCTTTACGCGGGATACGCGCAGGGCATTGAGGTAAGGGAATTGGTTGCTGTTGTTGGCGAAGAGTCGCTCGGGGACTTGGACAAGCTGTACCTGAAGTTCGCTGACGACTTCGAGGGCAAGTTCATCCAGCAGGACTATTCCGAAGAGCGGGGAATCGAAGAGACCCTCGGCTTGACGTGGGGCTTGCTGGCTATGCTGCCTGAGAGTGAGCTGAAGCGGGTTCGGGACGAGTACATCGAGAAGTACCACCCGCACAAGGCCAAGGGCGAAGGCAAGCTCGCGGTCGACGCAAGGGTGTCTGGTGGGCTTACGGACCTTGACTTGGTTGGAAGCGACTTGGTTAGCCTCGGCGGGCTGAAGCCAAAGAAAAAACCGAGATTGTGAAGCAATGCAGATAAAGCCAACCCGGATGGAGCTTCTTCGCACCAAGAAGAAGCTGAAGCTGGCCGCGAAGGGCCACAAGCTCCTAAAGGAAAAAAGGGACACGCTAGTGCTGGAGTTCTTCAAGACCCTAAAGGAAGTGAAGACGATTCGCGCCGGCATCAGCGAGGAGCTTGGTGAGGCAGAGGACCGGCTGTTCATGGCCGAGGCGCACATGGGGATACAAGAGATAGAAAGGGTTGCGCAAGGTCTTTCCGGCGAGACAAAGATTAGCTTCAAGACCAAGAACATCATGGGCGTTAAGGTGCCTGAGCTTGACGAGCTCGAGATTAGCCCGGAGTGGTATTCCGTGATTTCGAGCTCGACTTACCTCGAGGCCGCTGTGAACAAGTACAGGGCATTGGCGCCGCGGATTCTGAAGCTCGCGGAGCTGGAGCTCAAGCTGAATAGGCTGGCCGAGGAGATTAAGGCGACGAAGCGGAGGGTGAACTCACTTGAGTACATCACAATCCCAATACTCGAGGAGATAAAGAAGGAAGTTTCGTTCAAGCTCGAGGAGCGCGAGAGGGAAAACTTCACCCGGCTCAAGAAAATCAAGTCAAAGGCGACCAAAAATGCCTAAAAAAGACGAGCGGCTTGTTTTGGTGGCTCTGCTGGCGGGCCAGATCTCCTCGCTGGTCATGATTTTAGGGGCGTTTATCTTTCTTTTTCTGGTGTTTCAGAGCATTGGTTGGCTTTGAAGCACCCAAACGCATTTAAAGGCGTGGCGCTTGATTGGGTCTATGGAAGCTTACTGCGTCAAGTGCAAAGCTAAGGTCGAGATTAAGGACGGCGGAGAAGTCATTATCGACACCAAGCGCGGCAAGAAAAAGTTCATGATGGGCCTGTGTAGTGTCTGTGGCACCAAAGTGTCCCGCGTGCTAGGTAATGCTTAAGCGAACAAGAGCCACAGTAGGGTGTCACCGACCAATAGGTTCAGCAATAGCGAGATAATGATGTAGGGCCCGAACTTCGGCAAGTATTCCTGGACAATAACCTGCTTTATCCCGTGCTTGCGCGCGTTCTTTTTGAGTGTCTTTAGCTCCATTTCCAAGAGGGTTTTCCTGCTCCCGAGGCCGAGCTTTTTCTTCATTGACTGGCTCATCAGCTCAAGCGCTATTACGTCGTCGTCGTTCAGCTTGCTCACCGCTTTTTTCTCAACGACATAAAGACGCAGGATGTCTTCCTTGAACGCCAGCACGAACGCGCCGAGCGCAAGCGGAAGCGCGATAATCAGCATCCGGGGGCTCAAGTAAAACCAGATTATCCCGAGTGGAAGAGTCATGGCGGAGTAGAGGATGCCCTTGAACGACTTCGTCCTGAAGTGCTTGACTTTCTTGTGGTCACGGTAGAGGCTGTGGAGATAGCCCACTGAAACAAACGCCATGGCCAGCACAGCCGACGTGAAAAAGACACTCACGACAAAAGGATAAGGCGCCACCACCGGATTCAAGCCAAACACCGCGAGCGACATCGGGTAAGTCGGGAGCAAAAGCGCGAGCGCGGTGAATAGCTTCACGTCGCCCCCGCCAAGCTGACCGAAAGTATAGAACACAAAAGAAACCGCGGCAACTATGCCTGCGGCGATATAGAACGGGATTGCGGCCTCCCAGCCACTATAGAGCGGGAGCAGCAATGCGCCGAGCACAATCATTGCGTGCGTGTACTTGTCCGGCATGTACCCCGTCTTGTAATCAGTGTGTGCGACCATCGCGGTCCCAATAACCGCTACCGTGGCTCCCAACAGTTCAAACATCGTCATGCACCTCTAAAACATTCAATTCAACGCATTTGCAAGGCCCAAGGAACTCACTGAACGCCGGCTTCGTCCTCTCCGAATCGCCGCTGATCAGCTCCTTGATATAGGTCCCGGCCTCGGCGGTTATGACCGCGCGGAGCCTGTTTTGTCCAACGCGCTCCAGTGAGGTCTTGTGGACCACTCGCTTGCGGACCAGGTCCGCCCTGCGGTGGGCCACCCTCTCAGGCGTGCGCTGCTCTAGTTCTTTTTCCTGGAACACCTTGATTAACTTTTCTATTGCCTCGTCGCTTGGCTCGGACTCGCACTCGATAATTGCCTCGTAGGTCTTGTCGTGCCTCACCGTTTTGATGTGGCGGACCTCTTCCTTTGAAGACACGCGCAGGCCACGGGCCTCGACCTTGCCATCTGCGGACTTGTTGACCTTTGGCTCAAGCCCCCCCCAGTCCACAAACCGCTTGACCGGCTCCTGGAGCTCCAGGACAAACGGCCTCCAGCCGAGCATCTTTGCGTCAATGTCTTCCCTCCCCGCGCCGTGGAATTTTTCGTCTTTGGCGCCCGTCTCTTCGAGTAGGAGCTTGGCGATTAGCTCTTCCACGCTTTCCTCGTACATCTTGCCTGTGAAGCTGCATTGCTTGCAGCCCCGGCCACGGCACTTCCTGCAGAACCACTTTGTCTGAGGGATGCCTCTGACGAGCTTGCGGTACTCGCCGTAGACGAAGAGGGGATGTACCTGTAGCGAGACTTTTCCGGTCGTGAAGTCGGCGAGCACGGTAACGTCTGGGTTGGAAAAGTCCGCTTCCTTGCCCGTCGTTTTTTCTAGCGCGATGCCGATTTGCCGGACGGCGTTTTTCTTTAATGGCTCGCAGTGCATTACACCGATTTCTTCCCAAAGCGATTCTTCCTTGCCCATCAATTCTTTTTTTATTCTGCAGCCGACGAGAAAGGTGTTGAATTCCCGGGCCTTCAGCAGCTCGGCTGCTTTCTCGGTCATTGAGCCAATCTCAAGGAAAAGGCCGGCACAAAGCGGGCAGTCCTTTTTCAGGACTGTTTTGCCTGGGGTGGCTTGGTGTGCCTCGGCAAGTGATTCTGATTCCCTAACGCGGGCGCCAATCGTGCCGTTGCCCATGCCCTCGAACAAGCGATGGAACTGCCGGCCAATGCAGCAGTCGCAGGCGCCGATGGAAAGCAAATGGTTGCGGGCGGAAGAATAGTCGAAGTCCAGCTTAAATCCCCCCACCAAATTTGCCCATCATCTTGGAAAGCCCCTTGGGAAGGCGCTTTCCCTTCTTGAACTTCTTGAACATTTTTTTGGTGGCGTTGAACTGCTTCAGCAACTCGCGGACTTCTTTTTCTTCTCTGCCCGAGCCCTTTGCGATGCGGCGGATGCGTGAAGCGCTTATCACGTCCGGGTTCTCGAGCTCGTGGTTGGTCATTGAGTCCATGATGAACTTGTAGGTCTTCATCTTTTCCTCGCTCTGCTCGACCACGTCGTCAGGCAGCTGTGCGCTCAATCCCAGCTGCTCGAAGACCTTTGAGAGCGAACCCATCTTTTTCGTTGCCTCAAGCTGCTTGTAGAACTTCTTGAGCGTGAACTCGCCCTTCATCAGCTCTTCGGGAGAAATGTCTTCCTCTTCCACAACCTCCTGTACTTTCTCCATCAGTGCGCCGATGTCAGGATAGCCAAGAAGGCGGGACAGGTAAGTGTTCGGGTCGTAGGCCTCGAAGTCCTCGGGCTTTTCCCCCGTGCCAATGAACGTTATTGGGACTCCAGCTTCAGCGCACGCGGAAAGGGCTCCGCCGCCTTTTGCCGACGAGTCCATGCGCGTCACGATTACGCCCGTGAGGCCGATGGCGTCATTGAATTCCTTTGCCTGCTTGCCTGCGGTCTGGCCCATGTCCGCGCCGAGCACAAGGAATTTCTGGTCTGGCTTGAGGAGTGCAGATAGCTCCTTGACCTCGTCAATTAGCTCTTTGGTGAGCGAGTCACGGCCGGCGGAGTCGACTATGAGGAAGTCCTGGTCTTTTACTTGCTTGAGGCCCTCGCGCAGGATTTTTACCGCGTCTTTCTCTCCCTTGATGCCAAACATCGGGGTGTTTACCTTTGCTGCGAGCTGCTCGACCTGCTCGTAGGCCGCTGGCCGCCAGGTGTCGGTGGTTATGATGAATGGCTTGAGCCCCCGCTTCGAGAAGTACTTGGAAAGCTTTGCCGTGGTCGTGGTCTTGCCGTGGCCGTATGTGCCGACTAGGAGGACCCTCTGGGGCTTCACTTCTGGCGGGGAAGGTTCGCCCATGAGCGCGACCAATTCGTCGTAGACCATGCTGATGAACTGCTCTTTTTGGGACAGGCCGGTCGCCAATTCTTTTTCTTTCATGCTGGACTCTAGGCGCTTGGACAAATCAAACACCAGCTTTACGTTGACGTCCGAAGAAATGAGGGTTCGCTGAAGCTCCTTGATGCTGGACTTGAGCAGGGCCTCGTCAACCACTGCCGCACCCGAGATTTTCTTGATGACCCCCCTTAACCCGGAAGCCAACTTGGATACTACCATTGCATAACCTTTTCTGCGGCTTTGTTTTTATGGGTTAGCCGAAGATCCTGTCCAACAGGTCGTCGGCACTGAATTTCACTAGGTCGTCGTAGGACTGCCCCACGCCGTAGTAAACAATGGGCACGCCCGTCACCCTGGCAATGCTTATCGCGCCACCGCCCTTGACGTCCATGTCCATCTTTGAAAGGATTACTCCGTCGACACCGATTTCTGTCTTGAACTTCTCGACCCGCTCGACCAAGACATTCCCGGCCAGTGCCTCGTCGAGATAGACCAAGAGGTTGGGGTTTGCGACGCGCTTGATTTTCTTGAGTTCTTCCATCAAGTTCTTGTTTGTTTCTTGGCGGCCGGCGGTGTCAATCAAAACGCAGTCGACCCCCTTTGCCTTCGCGCTTTTGACGGTGTCGAACGCGACTGCCGCGGGGTCGGCGCCGTAAGTGTGCTTGACCATGTTTATTCCGAGCGCGTCCGCGTGGTACTGGAGCTGCTCGATTGATGCGGCGCGGAAAGTGTCGGAGGCGGCGAACACAGAGGACAAGTTGTTTTTCTTGAGCATGTTGGCGACCTTGGCCACTGTTGTTGTTTTGCCGGCGCCGTTTGGCCCCAAAAACATTACCACGAAAGGCTTTTCAGCCTTCTTCACCTCTTCCACCAAGTCGAAGCCGGGAAGGACGATTATGTCCTTTATCGCGGCACGGACCTGGGCCTCTATTTGGGCCTGGATGTCCTTGCCGCTCGAGAGCTTTGCTGTTGTCAGGCGTTTCTTGAGCGAAGAGATTATTTCGTCCGCGACAGGCTGTGCGACGTCTGCCTCGAGCAGCGCGAGCTCGAACTCCCACATGAACTCGTCGACTTCTTTTTCTGAAAGGGATACTTCTTGGACCACTGCGCGCTTGAGCCGGGTCATGAGGCCGAGCTTTGGCTTCTTTTCTGGCTCGGCGGCAGGTTTTTCTTCAATGATTGGTTCCGGCTCTTCTTCAATGATTGGCTCTGGCTCAGCAATTGGTGTTGGCTCGGGCTCAGCAACTGGCTCGGGCTCAGCAACTTGGGGTTCAGGAGTAGGGGCCGCTTGTGGCGTCACCGGTTCCGGTGATGCCACGACTTTAGTGATTGCTTTAGACTTCTTTGGCTTGCGCTCTTCCTTATTTGCTTTGGGCTTCGGCTCTGCCGGAGCCTCTGGCTGGGTGGGACTTTCTTCCTCGATTTTTTCTTTTGCCTTTTCTGTTATCTTCGAGGCGAAGTCGTCAATTTTTTTCTTGAGGAAGCCAAACATGTTAACCGCTAATCACGGGCACGTCAGGCTGCTGTGCCTGCTGCGCTTCCATGAGCTTTTTCTTTATCTCATTGGACTCGGTGTTAATCACTCTTCCCAACGCCTGGAGTCGCTCAATGTCTTTCTGGAGAAGCTCTTCGCGCTTCTTAAGCATTTCGACCGCTTCCATGCGGGTCTTGTCGACCACGACACCGGCACCCACGTCGACCTTGATGGTCGTCGCGTTGGCCTTGATGGGCAGGAACACGCCGCCGATTGGCGCCAGGCCCTCCGTCTCAGCGTCGGGCATCTGATCCAGGGTTATTCGGGTCGCACCAAGCGCCTCAAGCGTCTGTACGACTGTGCGAATCTGGTTGTTCAGCTGGTTTACCTGTGCCTCGTTCGATCGTATTTTGGCAATTGCCTGTTCTGCAGTAACTTCTACCATGTTATTCCACCTCACTAAGCTGCTTCACGAGAAGGGACTTTGTGTCTTCCGAAGGGATCTCCTCGACAGAATTGATTATGATTTGAGGGCGCTTGCACTTGTGCTTGGAGCCAACTTCAGTATACACCGTTTCTTTCGCGTCCTCTGGCTTCGTCGCCCGGACGTCAATTGTGAAACCCTGCTTCTCGCCTTTCTGGCCAAAAATCCCGTTTATCCTGTAAACTTTTACCATACTTGTCACCTACTTTTTGAAGAACAATGCGTCGTCGACCCGCCCCATTTCAAACGGCGTGCTGGTCGAACCGACTATCGCGCCGTTCGAGTTTGCGATTATGCTTCCCTTGACAAACTGGTTGCCGTAGTTGAGGGAACCGACTTCTCCCTCGACACCGAATACTTCCGAAAGCGTTTCAATGTCCTCTTTTGACGAGTTCGGGTTCACGAGGAATCCCTTGTTCGTCGCAACGACACACGACCCGGTCGTCTCGAGGCCCGCGAGTGGTATTGATTTCGGCTTCACGCCGAACGACTTGGTGATTTGCTTTTTGTCGTCAGCGCCCAGCAGCGGGCTGACCGCGGCGCCATTGTCGTTCACCGTCATCATGTTCCCGACCGCCGTGAACGTCTGCAGGACCACTGTTTCGAGGTAGCTCGCGAGAGCCTCTTTCTCTTCCTTGTACACGATTCGTGGCAGCGCGATGCACTTCGAGTTCGCCGCTGTCATCACCCCGATGAGGGGGGAGCTCGCCACCGACACCTTGACTGCTTCGGTCTTGAGCACGTCTTCCACGAGGGTGATGAATTCTTCGCCAGTGTTCTGTGGGAGAAATGTAATCTTGTCGTTCGTCGCCGCAAACACGCCTATGAAGGCGGTTCCCAGCAAGTCGCTTTGCTCGATGTACATTCTGACCCCACCTAAGCAATCACTGCTGTTGCCTTGTTTTCCTCTTCCTGGATTTTGACACGGATTTTGCGCGGGGGCTTCTGGATGCCTTTTGCCCACAGCGCCTCGTTTACCGACGGGTCGACGACCGCTTCTTTCCGCGTGTGCTTCTTGACGTAGTCCTTCACTTCCCTCGCGGCGTACTTGACACGGGACGTCCGTGGGTGCTCAAACGCCTTGCGCAGGTTAATGGTGTGGACTGACTCCTTGATTATTTTCTTTTCCTCTTTTTCTTCATCCTGGTCCCCTTTGGGCTCGCCTTTCTTCGGCTCTTCTTTCTTCTTGGGCTCCTTTGCCGGGGGCTTCTCGGTCTCTTCTTTTTTTGCGGGAGCCGCTTCTTTTTCTTCTTTCTTTTCAGCCATTGCAATCAGTCCTTAACTCCCTTTGCCCTGAGCGTCTTTGCCAATGAGTTGCGCCTCCAGTGCCTCTGCTTTGGATTGACAGAGACCGCGCGGTTAGTCTTAAGCATGACCCATAGCGGGACTCGCTTGTTGCTCTTCCCCGCCTTCGCCAGAACTGCCTTGGTTTTTGTGTCCTTCCTGCTCGTCATGGTACTTCACTTCCTCTTAATTGTTATCTTGTGTTTTTTTCCGCTGATTTTTTGGAGGACTTGCTTCAAAGTAGTGTCATCGATTTTTGAGACCTGCCCCGACTGCGCGAGGTAAACCACGAGCTTCTCGACTTGCTCGCCCAGCGTTGGGTTGCCGAGCTTGAGTGTCGTGAGCCGCGATTTGGCTTCCGGGGTCAATATGCTTTTGAGCACGCTGTCCTTTTGGAGCTCGTGCACCTGCTGAGCCTCCTGCTCCACCTGCCTGTCGGCAAGCTGGGCCTGTAACTCAGCAGCACGCTTTTGTCTCAAAGCCTCGATATCCATCTACTTTGTTTCCTCCTTCCCAATCTCGGGCTCTGCCTGGACCTCCGGCTCTGCCTCGGGCTTTTTCTTGGCCTTCTTGGCTGCTTTGGGCTTTGCGGGGGGTTTAGCCTCTGCCTTGGCCTCTACCGGAACTTTAGCCTCTGCCTTGGGCTCTTCCTTGGCTTCTACCGGCGCCTTAGCCTCTTCCTTGGGCTTGGGCTCCTTTGGCGTGGCTTCTTCCACAGGCTTAGGCTCCGTCTTCACGGGCTTGGGCTCAGGTTTTTCTGCCTTGGGCTCCTTTGGGGTGGCCT
>JBHOSQ010000004.1:0-102432 GCA_042584585.1 archaeon
CGGAAGAGCTTTGTAATCACCAGCGGGAAAAAAGAGCTGGAATTCGACGGCTTGATGAAGGAGTTTGCGAAGGGCGACAAGGACTTTCCGCGTAAGTACATCGTGTACCGCGACCTGCGGGGGCGGGGATACACAGTCAAGACCGGGTTCAAGTTCGGCACGCACTACCGTGTGTACGGCCGGGGCGTAAGGCCGGGGGAAGCACACGCGATTTGGCTTGTGCACGCCGTGCCCGAAGAGTTCAAGTGCGACTTTCACACTTTTTCTGGCAAGGTACGCCTAGCACAAAACGTGCGCAAGAAAATGATTTACGCGCTCGTCGACAAGGAAGGCGACATCACTTACTACCGGATTGAGAGGTTCAGCCCGTGAGGATTCGCGAGGCTGGACATACGGACGCGCTCGCGATGGAACGGATTACAAGGGAGAGCGGGTACGCTGTCCCCGAGCTGGCGCACGACGAGGAAAGCATCCGCGAAATGCTGAAGAAAAAGATGTTGGTTTACCTGGCGGAAGAAAGCGGCGAGGCGCTTGGATACATAACGCTGGACCCTGCGCCGCCGGGAAAGATGGAGGTTGTCTCCATCGAGGTTAGGGGAGAGCGCCACGGCCAGGGGATTGGCAGCGCGCTGCTTGACGTCGCGATTGCGAAGGCGCTGGAGCTCGGGAAAAAAGAGTTGTTCTTGTTCTGCCACGCGCGCAGCAAAGCCGCGATTGGCTTTTACTGCGGCCTTGGCTTCCTGCAGAGGGGGCTTGTGCCCGGGCATTATTCTACTGGCGAGCCAGCGGTATTGTTCTCAAAAAAAATAGATTGAGGGTGTGAGCCATAAAACAAGCCCCCGAAAGGGGGTGGAGATGCTTGCGGGAAATGGCTCACTCCCCCAAAAATATTAAAACGGCCAGAAGGACTCAAGCCATTCCGGCACGAGGCTCTTTATGCTGATGTGCTGCTCTTTGGCTTTGCCGCGAAGAGCAGCACAAGAAGGCCCATTTGAAAGGACTCTCCGAAACTCACGAGGCCGGTGCCCCTAAGGCGGGCCTGTGCGAGCTCGAGCTTGTCCTCTGCGAGCAATGCACTGTCGTCGTAGAGCGCTACGTGGACGCTGGCGTCAGTCTGCTCGCCTGTCTTCGCTATTAGCTCTACTTCAGTGGCTTGCCGGGGGGTCAGTGTGAATTGGCTCGGGGAAATGATTTCCCATCCGGTGGGCGCGTCCTCAATCGTGAGGAACAGCCCGTCAAGCGTGTCTGCCCCGACGTTTTTGACTGTGTAGCTGATTTTGTACCCCTCTGGATGCCCAGTGACTGTTATCAGTGAGGACACGGGGTAGTTGTCGCTCAGCGAAGAGACCGTGGCCTGGCCGCGGAACACGTATTCGCCTGCAGTGACAGTGTAGTTGAGTGTGTAGTCTCCCTTTGGCCTGGGCGCGTAGTTGAACGTGACCGTTTTTGTCTTGCCCGGCTGGAGTGAGGAAAGCTCTTCCGCGTAGTTGCGGTCCTGCCCTTCTTCGTCAATGAATGCGACGATGTTGTTGAGGACTGACTCGTCGTGGTTCGTTATCGCTATCTCGATGTCGAACTCCTCGGTTTCCTGGATGCGGATTACCGCGGGCGCTTCTGCGGTGAGCAGGGGGTCCTCGGTCTCGTAGACTTTGACCACGAATTCTTCGCGCGCGATGTCCTGCTTCGACTCCATCAAAAAGTGTACGGTGTACAGCCCCGGGTCTGCAGCGCCCGGCTTTACCGATGCAAACAATGCCTTGGCGCTGTGGTCAAGCGTGAACGTGGACGCGTCAAGCCGCACCGGAAGGTCCGAAAAGACGGTGACTGTGTAGTCCGTGCTGGCGTCGCACTTGTTTTCGGCGACGAGCCTGACGGTGAACTCATCGTACTGCTCGGCCTGGCGATAGTGGTCGCCGTCAAGCGCGATTGAGCTGCACGTGGAGCTGGCCTGGGCTGCGAGAATCAACAGCAGCGTGCCGAGCATTACGTGCTTAAAGTTCAACTTGAATCACCTTTCAGTAAAGAGTGCCTTCTGCGTAGCCACTTGGCTGGTTGAAGTCCAGCTCTTCGAGGGGGCTTTCCGAAAGCGACTCGCCGAAGGCCGTGCCCGCGAGCGAGATGCTGTAGCCCTGTTCCTTGAAGATTATCCAGCCCGCGCTAAGGAAGACCAGAAGCGCCAGCATGACAAGCGTGGCGACCCAGCTGCTCCAGAACTCAGGCTCAAGGAAGGTCAAAAGGCCCGTGAGCGGGCTAGTGGTCTCTTCCTCAGGCTCGGGGGTTGCTGTCGGGACCGGCCCTGCGGGCGTGATGTCCTCGATTATCGGCAGGCCAATGCCCTTGACCTCACTGGTCGTCAGCTCTTCGTCGAACGAGTAAGTGACTTCGAAGGACGAGCCTGCGGACAGGTCCAGTTCCCAGCCGAAGCGGTTGCCGTCGGTGTAGTCCGGCTCGGTGTCAGCGTCCGCGTTGTAGGGGTTCGGGTCCTCCAGGCGGATGACGCTGTCGTCGCCGGTGTTCTCGACATTGATTGTGTACCAGCCGTCGCCCGTGAGCGGGTCATAGAAGTAATCCCTGGTCACGATGAACTGGCCGATTTCGTAGGTCACGAGGTCGTCAATGAACACTGCCTCATGGTCTTCGGTCTCGTTGTCGCCGGTTCCGGGGATGGTTGGAGTGCCGGTGACGTCGTCGCTGCTGCCCGTACTCGGGCCGGGTCCACTCGGGCCGGTCGGGCCTGGGCCCGATGGGACCGAGACAGAGATTGTGACTGTGTCGGTGTCGGTGGCGCTGTCGTCGTCAGTGACGGTGAGCGTCACGACGTAAGTGCCTGCCAGAGGGTAGGAGTGGCTTGCGGTTATTCCACTGGCCGTGCTGCTGTCGCCGAAGTCCCACTGGTACGACGTGATTGTTCCGTCGCCGTCAGTGCTTCCGGACGCGCCGAACGCGATGGCCTGGTTGGTGTTGACGCTTGTGGCCGACGCGGAAATCACGGCGGTCGGTGCGTCATTGAAGTCAGTGGTCGTGAGAGTCATGACGGCAAGGTTGTTGCTCTCGTTGGACTCGGTGACGTCGTCGTAGAAGTCCGCGATTCCGTGGAGCGTGATGTTGTCGACCGGCAGCATCAGCTGGAGCGATACCGTGGTAAAGCTGTTGGCCGCGAGCGTTATGTTGGTCTCCGTGTAGTTCACGCTGGTGTAGTTCATCCTGACGGTGAAGTTGTCGGCCGTTGCGTTGGCCAGGTTGTATACCTTCAGGTTCAGGGTTGTTGGCGTGGTGCCACTTGGGCTGCCCGTGACCGTGAAGCCGTCGTCGTTGACCGCAACGTCTGGGGTGGCTGCGGTGCCGTTGTAGACCGCGACGGTCATGTTGTCGCTGCCGGTGAGGCCGCCGACGTCGGTGACCGTGAGCTGCACCGTGTACAGGCCTGGCGTTGTGAAGTTGTTGGACTGTGTCACGCCTGTGCCGATTGTGGCTCCGCCGACAATCGCCCACGAGTAGCTAGTGATTCCGATTTCGTCTGTCGAGTTGCTTCCGTCAAAGGACACGATTGTGTTGAACGGGACCATCTGGTCTACGCTCGCGTCTGCGACTGGGGGGTTGCCCTTCTTGATGTCCTCGAGGCGTGCGCGCGGGTTCGGGGGCACACAGTAGGTGTAGGTGCCGAACGTGACGCATCCGCTTTCGAGCCAGCCGTCCGTGATGTTCGCGTCTGTCACGGTGACGTCCACAAGCGTGGAGTTGGTCACTGTCGAGTCCAGGACAGTGGAGTTGGTGACGTTGGACGTGACTATGGTGGAGTTTGTCACTGTCGAGTTCGCGAGTGTGGAGTAGTTGACGTCCGACAGGGTGACGTTCGAGTCTCCGACAACAGTCATGTAGAGCGTGGCGTTGATGACGCGTGAGTCAATCGCTGTGGAGTTGTTTAGTGTGGACCACTCGACGTAGCTGCGTATGACCGTGGAAAAGTTGGTCACTGTCGAGTTGTACACCGTCGAGTTCAGGACAGTGGACGCGCTGACAGTTGAGTCCTGCACGTCGGACGGGTCAATGAACGAGTTCTTGATGACCGTTGCGCCGGTTAGGCTGGTGTCGTTGACCTGCGACTCGATGATTGTGGAGTTGGTGAGGGTCGAGTTGAAGATGGTCGAGTTGATGACCGTGGTGCACGTGCGGACGATGCTCGTTGTGAAAGTGCGGTCAATGCCCTGGTACGACGCGACGTAGGTCCCGTCGATGGACGAGTTGACTATCTTGTTGCAGTTCTTGGACGCGTTGACCGTGAAGTCCACGACACTAGTGTTGGTGTTGTTCGCCATGTCGTATGCCGTGACGAAGTACACGTAGGAGTCGTCGCTCAGCGGCGAGAGGTCATAGGTGCTCACGTTGCCGACGTCGGTTCCGTTCACGGTGTAGTGGTCGACTCCGTAGTTGTCGGTCCCTGTCCAGTTGAGCTGGACGTTGCCGTCTATGTAGTCCGTCCCATTGGTCGGGTCGTCGATTACGAACGACGGTGGCGTGAGGTCAATCGTGAAGTTCCTGTTGTCACTGGCGTTGTTGTCGACCGCGTCGACTGCCGTGACCACGACGTTGTGGCTGCCCTCGCCCAGCGAAGGAAGCACTTGGCTCATGTTGGTGCTGACGTTCGTGCCGTTGATGTCGAAGTATGCGACTCCGCTGTTGCCGGTCCAGGTGACGTTGACGCTGCTGTAGTTGAGGTACAGGCCCTCGTCCGGGAACGTTATGGCAACGGTCGGGAGCGTGGTGTCAATGCCGAAGTACTCGGTGGCACTGTCGAAGTTGTCCGCGGTGTCGTTGCAGTAGACGGTTATTGAGTAGTTGCCGTCGACCAGGCCAGAGGCGTTGTAGTACCACGAAGTGGCCGAGCCGCCCATGGTCTGGTTGGCCCCCGCATCGATGGAGTAAGCGCACCAGCTGGCATCCTCGTCGACAGTGGCGTTCACCCACACCCAATTCTGGGCGTAGGTCATGTTCAGCGGCGAGTCAAGGGTGATGTTCGGCGCGCTGACGTCCACCTCGAAGTAGACGTTTGCCGAGGCACTGTTGCCGACCGAGTCATAGGCAATGACCGTGTATGTGTGGTTGTCCTCTGCAAGCGGTCCGCCGACCGGCCAGCTGGTTGACAGGCTGGTGTTGGTCCCGTTCGCCATGTAGTATGCCACACCGGTGTTGCCGGTCCAGTTGACGTTGAACGACTGCATGTTGATGCCACTGCCGTTCGTCGGGTAAGTGATGCTTACCGTGGGCGGCGTGGTGTCCAACGTGAACGTAACGCTTGCCGTGTCTGTGTTGTTGGCGTAGTCGTACGCCGTGACGAACATCGTGTTCGAGCCCTCCGAAAGAGCGGGGAAGTTCGTGGTGGTGACGATGGTGCTGTTGGCGTTGCTCATGTTGGTGCCGTTCAGGAAGTAGTAGTTGACGCCGTAGTTGTCAGTGCTGTTCCAGGTGACGTTGACGCCTGCAGCTACTGTCGCTCCGTTCGGCGGTATGTAAATCCAAACGTTCGGGGCCGTGAGGTCGACCGTGATGTTGCGGTTGTCCTCGGCAGTGTTGGGGATAGTTGCGTTGTCGACTGCCTGGACGTCAAGCTTGTGCGGGCCCTCGTCGAGCACGAACGTGTACTGCGTGTTCAGCCCGTTGTTGAACCAGTTTATGGTCTCGTTCTTGACGTTGAACTGTTCTATGTCGACCGCTGTGGTGCTGTACCTAAGGGGCACGTCGGTGTAGTTGAAGAACTGGCCCTCTTCCGGGAAGCTGATTGTGATGTCCGGGGCTTCCCTGTCCACGATTGTGAGCGTGAAGCTCTCGGTGTCGGAAAGCTGGGTGGTTGGGGGCGTTGTGGGCGTTTCGGTCGCCGTTATCGTGATTAGGTAGGACCCGACTTCTCCCTGCTGGGGGGTGTCGTTTATCCAGCCGGTCGTGCCGTTGATGTCGAACAAAGGCGTGTCGTCAGTGAAGAGGAACGCGTTGCTGGACACGTCCGACGCGTTAATCTGGACTGCGAACGGCTCGTTCACGTACTGGGTCATGTCAGCGATTGGGTCGATGTCCGGTGCGTCGTTGACTGGATTTACCGTTAGGTTGAATGTGCTGTAGGGGCTGGGGTCGCCGTTGCTGTCGAATGCCCTGATGCTGACAAGCGTGCTGCCGTAGTTGTCAAGTGTGGTGGTGTTTGCCACTAGCTGCTTGCCGTTGGCCCAAACATAGACCAGGTTAGTGTCATAGTCTGGGTCCACTTCGAACGAGAGGGGCTTCATGTCAAAGCCAAAGCCATCGTCATCGTCATCTGGATTGACAGCGCCGCCGTTTTCGTTTCCTTTGCTTGGGCCGGAGCTGATTCCGCCATTGCTGATTCCGGGAGTATTTGCGCTGCCTGTCATGCCATTATTGACCACGTTGTTGCACGGCTCTGTAGCCGTGGCGTCGCCACCAGCCTCTTGTTCTTCCGGGCAAAGTGGGAGCGTGGCATCGAAGTCTAGGTAGAAGTCTTCGGTGTCGTTGAAGTAGTCGTTGAGGTCGTCGAACAGGATGTTGTTGTACGTGTCCTCGTCAATGTCGCGGTCCTCGAGCGGCTTCTTGATTTCAGGGAAGTCGTTTACCTGGGTCACATTGATTACGAAGGTGTTGTATGCCCACCAACCGCCTTTGTCCTTGACCTCGATTGTACAGCTGGATGTGCCGTTCCAGTCGGGCGCAGGCTTTACCTCGAGCTGCATTCCGTTGGTGCCGGTGGTCCTGCATTCCACCTGGAAGGCGTTCTGCTTGTCTACAGAGTAGGTAAGCACGTCACCTTTGTCGATGTCCATTGCGTGCCCCGCGTTCCAGCCTGTGCCGGAGCTTCCGAGGTCTGTGTCGACTGGGATCCAGGCGCCGTTGCCCTGGTCTTCCTGAATTGTGATGTCGGGTATGTCCGTCGCCCACCAGGGGGCGTCGTACCATTCCGTGACGGTGATGTAAAACAGACTGTCGGCGTTGCCGCCGTTGCCGTCGTCTACCCGGACGGTGCAGTTTGCAGTGCCAGTCCAGTTCGCGGCCGGCTTCACCCAAAGGCTCTTGTTGTTGGTGCCGTTGACCCAGCAGCTCACTTCGTTTTCGTTTTGATACACGACATTGTAAGTAAGCGTGTCGCCGATGTCAATGTCCGTGGCGTATCCTGCGCCACTGTTGCTGCCGGACGCGCCGAGGTTGTAGTCGACAATGCGCTCGCCGCTGTCTTCATTGATGGTTATGTTGGAGACGTCGTTGAACCAGTAAGGGGCGTCTTGGGTGTTGCTTACTGTGACGGTGAACTTGGCGTTGATGCTCTTGACGTTCAGCCCAGTCACGGGGTCGCCGAAGTCAGTGCCCTTCACCGTGATGTCCGCGCTGCCAATCTTGTTGCTCGTGGCGCTGAACGTTACCTTGTTCCCGCCTGTGATGGACGCGGTGATTAGGCTGGTGTCGGAGACCGTCACGAGCGTGAACGTAAGGGAGCCGCCCCCAGACGGGCTGTCTTCCTTGTCCCAGATGTAGCCATTCAAGTCGGCGGTTGTGCCGGTGTCGCCTTCCTTAAGGGGCATGTCGAGCGGGGCCAAGTGGATGTATGGCTGGTCGTTGAGTGACTCGACGTTGATTTTGAATTGCTTGTCTGCAGTGTTGCCGTTGTTGCCGTCGCTTACACGGACAGTGCAGTATGCGGTGCCGTACCAGTCAGCCGTGGGCTTTACCGAAAGGGCGTTCCCGGTGGCGGTGACGGTACAGTCGACCTTAGTGGTGTCCTCTGAAGAGATCGAAAACGTGAGCGTGTCACCCTCGAAGTCCGCTGCATAGTCTTGAAGGTCTAGGTCAAGCGTTTTCGTGCCGCTGTCTTCCTTGATGTTGACCTCGCTGATGTCCTTGGTCCATTCCGGCACTTCGTTCACGGTCTTGGTGGTGTAGTCGACGTAGACCGCGCCGGGCTCGTAGCCGTACGAGAATGTGTTCGCAAGGATTTCTCCGATTGAGTGCGACTTGGTGTATTTCCTGACCTTTTTGTCGGCCGAGGCGATGTACAGGTGGTTGTCGCTGACTGCGACCATGTTTACCTGGCCATTGCCGCCCACAGGCACGACAACGTAATCATAGTAGTTGAAGCTCGTGAGGCTCCACACACTGACGTTCTGGTCGTCCCTTGCGGTGTAGAGGTTGCCTTTGGCGCTGTCGATTGTGATGTCGCGGGAAATCACGCGCTTGTCGGACGCCATCTTCCCTTTGGCGCTGGTGCCGGTGTTGTAGTACCCGACGTCACCCTCTTCATACATGCTGGAGCCAGAGTAACTAGTGGAGTCGATGTAATACACGATGCCGGTGCTGGTGTCGACCTCGAGGTCATACATCTTGCTGCCGTAATCGTAGTAGACATTGCCTGCGATGGCGCCGCTTGTGGAGTACTTGTCGACGTAGCCGAGGCCGCCTGCAACGTAGAGGATGTTGTTGTAGAACGCGACTGCGTAGACGTTGTTCCAGGACTCGCCGTAAGTGCCGGGAAATGCTTCCTTGCCTTTGGTTTCTCCGACTTTCCACTCGTGGTAGTCGTCGGACATCCTTATCTTGTAAATCCTGCCGTTTTCAGCGCCGGCGTAAAGGTACTTGTTTGAGCCGGTTCCGCTGAAGTCAATTGAGTAGATTATCTCGCCGCTCGCGAAATTGTATTCGTCGACGACCTCGCCGGTCTTGCGGTTGTGGCTCGTCACTTTTCCGGTGCTGGCCACGAATATTTTCCCGTCAAAGCTTTTGATGTCGTTGATTGAATACCCATGGGCGCTAGTGTTTTCCCACAGCTTCTGGTTGGTCTTTGAGTCGTAGGCGTATATGTCGCCGCCCGAAAGCCCGACCACAAGAAGCGAGTGGCTCTTCAGCATGCCGTCTCCGGTTGCCGGCCCCATCGGAAGGAACTCGAATTCTTCGGTTTCTTCTTCGTCCTCGTTTGTCTCGGGCCCTTCGGTCTCGACACCAGTGTCAGGGAGTTCGGTGTCGGCCTGCTCTTCGACCTCTTGGGTCTCAGGCTCGATTTGGGTGTCCGGCTTCTCCACCACTGGGGCGGAGGGCGTGGACCTCGTCGAGCGAAGTATGATTATATTCTCTTTACTATTAGTAGTAGGATTTGAAACAGAGTTAGTAGTTGTGTCGGTATTAGTTTCCTCCTCAACAGAATCTTCCACAGCCGCCTCATCCTTGAGCTTGTCCTGGAGGGCATTGAAATTACCCCCTACGAACGCGGCCGATACCATGCTAGTAAGCAAAAGCATGCTGATCAATATTGGCAGGAATTTATTCATATCTAATCACCTATGAACGGTTGTTGTTACTTTTAAGGGACAACATATATAAACCTTATGTTTATTGCAAAAGGCTACACATGGTGTACCCCCTCAAGCACCTCGCGAACCAGATTATAGACATACATCTTTATAAAGTTATTTGTCCCCAACTAGTTACAACAACAGAAGACGACGATTCAAGTTGTCCCTCTTATTGGGTAACACATATAAAGGGGCAGTGCTTTATGATGAATGTGAACAAAGAGAGCTTGGGTGTGCTTAGGCGGCTGGGTTTGAACCAGTATGAGTCGAAGACTTATTTGGCCCTAATGAGCACTCAGGCAAGCACTGCGACGGAATTGTCGGATGTTGCGAGCATCCCGAGGCCCAGGGTTTATGACGTTTTGGCGAAGCTAGAGAAGCGTGGCTTTGTGATGAGCCAGCCGGGAAGGCCGGCACGGTATTCCGCTGTCCCGGTTTCAGTGGCTGTCGGGGCTTTGAAGCGCGATAAGAAAAGGGAGCTCGACAAGGAGCTTAGTGAGCTGGACAAGCTCGAAACGCAGTTGGGAAAGCATTTGGACGACACTTCTGCCCCCGTTGGCAACGAGGGCGAGGTTTTCACGATTACTGACCGAAAAAGCATTTATTCTGCTCTTGAGGAGCTCATCAAGCAGAGCAACACCCACATTGTGCTGTCGAGCAACAAAGAGGGATTGGCCCGAAAGCGGAAGGAGTACGCGCCGCTGTTGCACTTGGCGCAGAAGCGCGGGGTGAACGTGCGGATGGTTGAAGGGCCGAAGCGCGCGGCGATTGTTGACGACCACTCACTCATCTTCCTGAACGACGGAAAAGGCAGCGCCAAAGCGGACAAGGCCGCGTGGATAAAAAGCGAGTTCGTGTCCAAGGCTATGCGGAAACTGATTTGAATTCACACCTATTTTTTGCTGCTGCTACGAAAAAAAGTCAATTATAAAACAGGTCACAGCCCCAGCAGCCCGACGAGCCAGTCAATCAGCATCCCGATGACGCCGCGCTCAGTGGGGTCGATGCCCGTGACCAGGCCGGTGGAAGGAGACTTCGTGGGCTCCGGTGTGGATGTTGGCTCTGGAGTTGCGGTCGGCTCGGGCCCCACAGGCGGCTCGGGCAAGTTCGGGTTCGGCGTTGGCACCAGTTCTTCGTTGAGCACCAAAACAGCCGTGTCTTTGCCGACTGTCACGAGCTCAAGCTCGTAGCCGTCGTTGGAAAGCTTGTCGCCGACGTCCAGCTCCCTCATGACGTCGTTGACGAACATGGTTGCGGACGTGCCGTCCGCCGACATCAAGAACACGTTGTACGCGTCCTCGAAGCTCGCTGCCCGCTTGTTCCGAGTTATGTCGAGCGCGATAAGCTGGCCGACTGTGCCCGCCTGCTTTTTGGATGCATAGACTGTTCCCGAGCAGCTGTCGCCGTCGGACTCAATGGCTTCGGCAAAGAACGCCCAGCCGCTTTCGATGGAGAGCTCTTGCGCACCGATGCCGTTCGTCGAGTAGCTGTCGCCGTGCCTCAATTGGGCGCGGTCGCCGGCGAGTGCCTTCTGGAACCCGAGGTATGAGCCGTCTTCCAGCTCGCCGTAAGGCTTTCCAATACAGTCAAGCTCGAGCCTTCCGCGAGTGGGCTCGATTATTTTGGTGATCATGAGGGAAATTGATGCGGGGTCGTTGTCACTGTCGGTGACCCGAATCGCGTAGTCCTCGTCGAGCGGGATGGCGTCTCCAGTGGGGGGGACGAAAAAGGTTTCGCCGCGCCAGATGATTGCTTTGGA
The DNA here is from genome assembly GCA_042584585.1 of archaeon. Taxonomy (GTDB): domain Archaea; phylum B1Sed10-29; class B1Sed10-29; order WALL01; family WALL01; genus WALL01. The sequence continues at coordinate 11,098 of JBHOSQ010000004.1, forward strand.
GGGGTTTTCGGGGAGCAGCTTTATTGTTTTGCCGTCTACTTTTGCTGCCGCGCGCTCGCCCCAGCGTAGGGTGAATTCGTTGCTAAGGCCGATTGTCCGCTTCTCGAGTGGGATGAGCTCGATGGTTGCGGTGGTCGTGCCGTCGGCGTGGCTGCCGGACTTCGACACCAAGTTGATTAGGTGGGTGTCGCCCACGTATTGCATGGGCTCGGAAGTGTCAAGGAGTATTTCTTCCCCGTCAATGCTGAACCTGGCGGACGGGTAGGTGGACTTCATCATGAGGATTTCTTTGTCCTTTATTTCCAGTGCGCTTTTGTCGCACGTGTTCATCTTGACTTCTTCGTTTTCGCTTTCGGAAAAGAATTTCGATGCTCGGAAAATGCACCAGTCAGGAGTCACTTCGATTGCGTAGATGAGCCAGTCGTCGGTGACTTCGTAGTAGTCGCCGAAGCGCATGTCGTCGCCGTCGATTTCCAGCTCGATGTCGCTGTAGTGGTCTCCGCTTTCGATGAGCTCGAAGACGTCGTTGTCGAGGCTCTTGGTGTCGTTGACGTAGAGGGTGAACTCGTTGTCGCACTCTGCGGCTATCGCTAGCGACAAAAGTAGTGCAATAATTAACACACCTCGCTTCATTGGCATAATTTAGAATTATTGCATATAAAAAAGGGTAGGTGGGGTCGTAGGGATTTGAACCCTAATATAGTGGTATCCTCGCTCCAAAGTGCAATCATTGGCCCGAAGGCCTCAGCATACCACTTAAAGAACCCTGGAGCCACTCAGGATGCCAAGTTACCTCACGACCCCGTGAGAAGAATTGTTTTGTTGAACTGGATTTATTAAGGTGCCTCCGGGGGAGACGCTGCCGGCCTATGGGGGGATGCCAATTGGCACCCCCCAAGTCCTTTTTTCTCCCAAGCGGACGCGGAGGGATTTGAACCCTCGATTCCTGGCTGGCTCCTCGGTTGTTCATAACCTCATTGCCACCGAAGTGGCTCAGCATAGAGGAACAGTCATCGCCTAAGGGCGTAACCGAATAGGAGGCCAGTGCCTTATCCAAACTAGGCTACGCGTCCACGAGAACTGTTTTGTGTGTAACGTCTTTTATATATAAATGCCCTTAAGCATTGCCATGGAGCACTTTGCTGTTCTGCTTGGGTTCACGAGCTTCTTGCTGCTCGCTGCGACCGGGCAGACCCTAACATTCTCTTTCGCTGCCGGCGTCGCGGTACTAGTGATAGTGTCGGGAATACGGCTGCAGGAAACAAGAAAGAAAAAGCCGAAACCCACCAAGAAAAAGCCCCGAAAGCCGACTTCGGCGAAGCCGAAGTCAAAGACTAGGCGCAAGTAAGGGTGAGGAGGGGAGTTGTGAACCAACAATTTTTTCCCCATTGGCTGGGTGGGCCCGTTCCGCGTCCCCTCGGTTAGGTGTAGTTCGTGGAGACCATAACTATTCTCCAAATCAATTACGCGATAGTTGTATATATAGTTTTCTCATGGCTAGACAAACGTCGACTGCAGTAACGTTTCTGCGATACGTTTGTTTAGTTATTTGCAGTTATTTTTTGGTGTGGCTTTAAAAAAAATTGTGGGCGAATGGAGATAAGTTTATATATTAGTTTTTAGAAAATATTTAGTCGCTTTGCTTCCTTTGGAAGTGAAGGGCAGTTTCTTGAGGAGATGGTGCGTGCCTCGTATTCTCCATGGCTGGGTGGGCTCCACCTCTCTTCGCCCTATTGCGGGTAGAGGGACGACCATACTTACTCAGGATGGACCGTGATTTTTACTGGTCCTGAATGCTTCAGGCATTGGACTAGTTCTTTATCCAGGTCTTTAGCTGCTTTGTCAGCCCCAATCATTAGGGTTCGGGGGTCCACCCAGCCGGACTTCCGGATCACCAGGTCTTTGTCTGAGAGCGTGAGCTCCGGGTGGCCGGTGCCCACGATAGTGTCTTTGCGGCCGCCGCACTCGATGGTGACGGTCACTGTCTTGGCGGAGCGGAGCTTTTCCAGGAAGGCTGGGCCGACGTTCCAGTCGCAGTCCACCGCCACAAAGCAGTCGCCGCGGGGCGTCACAGCCTTGTCCCGGGTGAAGGCAAGGGTGGTCGGGTGCTCGGAACGGACGTTGGGATGCCCTTTTCCAGTGATTAGCATTACGGGGAATAGGGGTTCGCCATATAAGAAGCTTTTTATTGGCGCGGTTCCTAATTAGCGGGGAACCCTCGTTTTGGTGGCGTGATGGGGAAAATCGAGAAAATCAAGATGAAGGACTTCAAGTCCTTCCGTAATGTAATCATCCCTTTCGTGGATGGCTTTACTTCTGTAGTCGGGCCCAACGGCTCTGGGAAGAGCAATCTCAACGACGCCATAATGTTCGTGCTGGGCGAGGGCTCGATGAAGTCCCTGCGGGCCGGAAGGCTGACGGACTTGGTGCACCACTCCAGCAAGAGCGGCGAGGCCGAGGTCGTGATTGACCTCCGGGACAACAAGGAAAAGTACACTGTGTCGCGCAGCATCGACAAGAAGGGCTCGTCGGTCTACCGATTGAACGGCAAGCGGACGACGAAGACCGACGTCATTGAATTGCTTAACTCGATGAGCATCCCCCCCGAGGGATACAACATCATCATGCAGGGCGACGTCATGAGCATAATCAACATGACGCCGAAGCAAAGGCGGGAGTACATCGACGACATCAGCGGCATCGCTGAGTACAACCAAAAAAAGGACAAGGCGATGCGCGAACTCGAGAAGGTCGAGGAAAAAATCAAGGAAGCCAACATCATCCTTTACGAGCGCGGCGGATACCTCAAGGAAATCAAGAAAGAGAGGGACGAGGCGCTGCGGTACAAGCGGTTCGACGAAGACAGAAAGCAGTTGAAGCACTCAATCATTTACTCCGAGCTCACCGAGGTCGAGGCCAACTACAAGGAGTCAAGCGAAAAGGTCGCGACGCTCCGGAAGGACCTTGACGAGCTGCAGGACAACCTCAAAAAGGTGTCTGCGCAGATAACAAACTGGGAGAACCAGCTTAAGGCGCTGCAGCAGGAAATCATGGACAAGGGCGCGGACGACCAGCGCGACATCTCACGCGAAATCGAGCAGCTGAAGTCCAAGCTGTCCATCACCCAGGAAAAAATCAAGAACCGCCGGGAAGACATCACTGCGGCAAAGGCCGAGATCGAGAAGGCCAAGCGCCTCATCGAGGAAGGCAGGGCAGAGGCCGGCGAGAAAAAGGAAGCACTCAAGAAGCTGAAGGAAGAGGACGACGCGTACGCCGCGAGAATCAAGGAAAAGGGCGGCGAGTTAGAGGCGTACATGGCCGAGCTCCGCGAGAAAAACCTCTTGGTCGGCGACATCACGAAGAAGCTCGAGGACATGAACGACGACATCGCAAAGAAAAAGGAATTGTTCTACGAGGTCAAGGGGCGCCTCGACCAAATTCGTGAAAAAATCAGCGTCAAGAAGCTGAGCATGAGCGACCGGGGCGTGGAGCGCGAGGAAAGCGACAAGCGCATCGACGAGCTCAAGGAAGCGTTCGACACTGTGAACCACCAGTTCGCCGAGCAAAAGCGCAGGTTCAAGGGCCACGAGCAAGAGCTCGAGCAGATGTTCGCGCAGGAAAAAGCGTTGAACAAGGAGTACTCCGAAGTGGACTCCGAGCTCGACGCCGTGCGCGAAAAGTACCACTCACTGCAGTCCAAGGTCACGACCATTCGGCACATGACCGGCAACACCGCCAGCGACTCAGTCATGAAGGCAAAGGACGAATTGCCCGGCGTGATTGGGACGGTCGAGGAGCTGTGCTCGTTTGACGTGGAGTACGCGACCGCAATCCAAACCGCGGCCGGCGCCAGGATGCACTTCATAGTCACGAAGGACTCTGCGGCCGCGACGAACGCAATCAAGTGGCTGAAGCGCAAGAAGCTCGGGCGCACCACGTTCATTCCGCTTGACCGCATCCGCCCCATCGAGATAAGCCAGCAGGCAGAAAACGCGATGCGCAACCCGAAGGCCATCGACTTCGCGATTAAGCTCGTTAAGTTCAAGAAAGAGCACCACAACGTGTTCTCGTACGTGTTCGGCGACACCGTGGTTGTCGAGAACATTGACGCTGCCAAGGAAATCGGTTTCGGGACCTGCAGGATGGCGACGATGGACGGCGACTTGGCCGAGGCCAGCGGAGCGGTGACCGGCGGGTTCAAGCGCGGCTCGCTCACGCTGCAGGAAATAAAGAACGTGGACGAGCTCAAGGAAAAGAGCGAGAAGCTGCAGAAGAAACAGGAAAAGCTCATGCGCGGGCTTGAGGAGCTGCGCGAGAAGATGAACTACTCCCGCAGCCAGAAAGCCGAGGCGGAGCTGAAGGCGGCGGAGTCAGAGGTGCGTGTGAACGAGCTTCAGCAGAGGATGGACGACCACCGCACCATGACCAAGAAGTATTCATTGTCCGCGGAGGACATCGAGAAGGAAATCGCGTCGATGAAGACCGAGCTCATCGAGAACGAGAAGAAGATGAAAGAGCTGCAGGCCGACATCCACGAGGCGGAGGAAAAGAAGGAGCTGGCGAAGGAAAAGATTGACTCGCCGGAGAGCAGAGTAGTGTCGCAGCGCTTAGAGGAGATGCAAAAGCGGGTGCAGTCGCTGCGCGACCAGCGCGCCGAGGTCATGATACAAATCAATTCCATCAACGCGGAGCTCGACAAGTACATGGGCGAGCGGGAGAAGGCGAGGCTTGAGGCCGTCAAGGAGAACGAGGACCTGATTAAGGAATGGGCCGAGCAGGTCAAGAGCCTCGAAAAAGACGACAAAGAGGCCCAAGTGGTCCTGAAGGAAAAGCTGGTGCAGGAGAAAGAGATTTCTTCGTCCATCCGCGGCCTGGTGGAGCGGAGGGACTCGCTTGAGGGCGAGGTGAGGAAGCTTGCGGAGCAAAGGGGCCAGCTGCAGAGGCAGTCCGAGAGCAAGCAGTCACTTTTCAACGACGAGAACTTCAAGAAGGCAAAGTGGGAGACCCGCCTCACCGACCTTAAGGCTGAGTTCGACGAGGAGGCGCCGGTCAAGGACTTCAAGATGAGCATCGACGAGATGAAGGAAGAGGTCGAGAACCTGCGGAACAAGATGATTCGGCTTGAGCCAATCAACCTGGCGGCGGTCGAGAAGTACGACAAGTACGTCGCCGAGCTTGACGTGATGAAGGACAAGGCAAACAAGCTGGGCGAAGAAAAGGAATCTGTATTGGCGCTGATGGAAGAAATCGAGTCGCACAGAAAAGAGGCGTTCATGGAAGCGTTCAGCGAGATTCGCAACCACCTCAACAAGATTTACAAGCGGTTTTATCCAGAGACCGAGGCGTATGCCGACATCAGCCTGCAGAACGAGGCCGAGCCCTTCGAGGGCGGGTTGCTTATCGAGGCGAGGCCGGCCGGCAAGCAAATGAAAATTATTGACGCGATGAGCGGCGGCGAAAAAACGCTTGCCGCGCTGGCGTTCCTCTTCGCGGTGCAGGAGTACAAGCCGAGCCCGTTCTACATACTTGACGAGGCCGACGCCGCGCTGGACAAGCCGAACTCAGAGCGCTTGGCGCACATGATTCAGACGCGGACCGGGGACTCACAGTTCATAGTGATTACGCACAACAACCCGATGATTCACGTGAGCGACCAGATTGTTGGCGTGTCGATGAACAAGGAAAAGGGCAGCTCCATCGTTGAAGTGGACTTGAAGCGGCTTGAGGCAAGCGACGCCCTGAGCCTCAAGTAAAGCATTTAAGTACCACTCTCTTTATTGCCACCATGCAACTGGTTTGCCCGCGCTGCAAGAAAAAGTACAAGCCAGCCAAAGGCAGGTACTTGTGTGACTGCGGCTCTGTCATGCTTGTGGAGTACAAGAAGCTGCGCTGGGACCCAAAAGGAGATGGAGTGTGGAGGTACAAGTCTTGCCTGCCGCACAAGGGAAAGCATTACTCACTCCAGGAGGGCGGGACCCCGCTCGTGAAGGGGCTGGACCGGGACGCATACTACAAGCTCGAGGGCGACAACCCCACCGGCTCGTTCAAGGACAGGGGCACGACGGTGGTTGTGTCGAAGGCGGTTGCGGACGGGTTCAAGTGCGTGAGCGCCGCGTCGACCGGCAACATGGGCGCGAGTGTGGCTGCGTACGCCGCTTACTCGAACATCAAGTCCAAGATATTCATCCCGACAAACACTGCTGTGAACAAGCTGGCCCAAATAATCGCTTACGACGCCAAGCTCATTAAGGTGAAGGGGAACTACCACGACGCGGTCACTAAGTCATGGGAAGACGGCGCAAAGGGAAGCTGCCTCGCGATGACTGGGATTAACCCATACTACCTGGAGGGAGAGAAGACGCTCGGGTATGAATTGTTCGAGGGCATGGGCGTCCCGGACAAAATAATCGTGCCCGTTGGCACCGGGGGCTTAATCACGGCGATTCACAAGGCGTTCGTAGAGCTTAAGCAAATGAAAAAAGCCAAGAAGATCCCTCAGATGATTGGGGTGCAGCCCGTGAACTGCGCGCCGATCGCAAAGGCATGGGCGGCGGGGCTGAACCGTGCCGAGCGCGTGGAAAAGTGCAACACGATTGCCTCCGCCATATTGGTGAAGACTCCATTCAACGACTTGACCGCGCTGAACGCCATTCGCGATTCAAAGGGCGAGGCCGTGACCGTGACTGAAGGGGCGATAAAGAAGTCCATTAGGGGATTGGGGCGAGAGGGCGTGTTCGCAGAGCCCGCGAGCGCGACTGCATTGGCTGCGTATGAAAAAATCGACAAGAAAAAAGGCGACAAGATTGCCTTGATAATCACTGGCTCCGGGCTGAAGGACCCGAGCGCGGTTATTTGAGCCCGACTTTTCTCTCGAAGTCGTCCAGCGCGTCGTTGAGGTTGGGGCTGCCTATTTCTTCGAGGTTGTAGCGCACGCGGACCACTGGCTTGTTGGCGTTCACTATTTTGCCTAAGTCAATTGGCGTGCCGCTCACGACCACGTCGCACTCAACACGGTTGATTGTTTCCTCAAGGTCTTTCAGCTGTTGGGCGTTGTAGCCCATGGCCGGCAAAACCTTGTCGAGCTGCGGGAACTCCGCGAACACTTCTTTAAGGCTCTCGGACAAGTAGGGTTTGGGGCTAACGATTTCGGATGCGCCAAACCGCTTTGCCGCCACGAGGCCCGCGCCGTAGGACATGTTCCCGTGCGTTAGGGTCGGGCCGTCCTCCACGACGAGCACGCGCTTGTCGCGGATTTCCGCCTCGTCCTCGACAGAAACCGGAGAGTTGGCGTGGATTATTTTTGCTGCTGGGTTGATGGACTCCAGAGTTTCCGCGACGCGGTCGATGTTCTCCCGCTTCGCTGTGCCTTCCTTGTTGATTATCAAATAGTCGGCAAGGCGTGCGTTGACTTCGCCGGGGTATGAGCCGACTTCGTGGCCCGGACGGTGTGGGTCGGCCACAGTAATCAAAAGGTCGGGCACATAAAACGAGACCTCGTTGTTTCCGCCGTCGAAAACGATTACGTCTGCCTCTTCCTCGGCGTGCTCCAGGATTTGCTCGTAGTCCACGCCCGAGTAAATGACGAGACCGCGCTCGATGTACGGCTCGTACTCTTCGCGCTCTTCGATGGTGCAGTTGTACTTGTCAAGGTCTTCGTAAGTGGCGAAGCGCATGACCGTCTGCTCGACCAAATCGCCATAGGGCATGGGCTCGCGGATTGCCACGACTTTGTAGCCACGCTTCTTGAGCAGCTCCACGACCTTGCGGGACGTCTGGCTCTTGCCGCACCCAGTGCGGACGGCTGTGACTGCGATGACTGGCTTGCTGGCCTTAATCATTGTTGTCGACGGGCCGATTAGGCGGAAGTCCGCCCCTGCGGAAAGGGCGCGGGACGCCTTGTGCATGACTTCGGCGTAGGCGAGGTCGGAGTATGCGAGCACGACCAAGTCAACGCTGTTTCCTTTCACAAACGACTCGAGCTCGTCCTCCGGAATGGTCTTGATTCCCTCGGGGTATAGCTTGCCCGCGAGCTGTTGTGGATACCGCCTCATCTCGCCCTCGATAGTGCCGAGGTTCTGCTCCCCGGCCATGGTGAAGGCAAGCACTTCGTAGTTAGGGTTGTCCCTGAACAGCCGGTTGAAACAGTGGTAGTCCATGCCTGCTGCGCCTATGATCACGACTCTAGTTGCCATAACTCAAATCACTTCAAAAGTTTTTTGATCTCGTCTTTTTTGAAAAGTAGCTGGAAGTCTGCCTCGCCAATCTTGCTCTTGTCGTCGGTCCGAACCGCGTCGTCGAGCACAGACATATTCGCTTCCTGCCCTTCAATCAGCTTGGCCATTGCGCTGCGATTCTTTCCGGTGAGCGACGCCATCGCGTCCTTCGCCGCCTTGAGGTTCTCTTCGAACAGTTTCAGCCTGCGCTTTGTCTCTGGAGTGAACTCGCTCGGAGGCCTGCGCACTGGCTTTTTGGGTGCCGCTTTGACGGCTTTGTGTGTAGCTACCTTGGCTGCTGGTTGGGGTGTCGCCGCCTTCGGCGCGGACACCTCCGTCTTCGGAACTAATGGCACCTTATCCGCGGGCTTTCCTCCCGGGGCAACTTTGGAGACTTTCTTGCTCAAGGCATCGACATCCCTAAGCACAACGCGTATGTACGCGACATCGTTCTTCTCGAGTGCATTGACGAGAGATTGCCTGTCCCCGGCAAGGGCTTCAAGCTCGTTCTCCAACAACTTGACATTGGAGCCCTTCTTTTTCGCGAGTGAAATGTCCCTGTGGAAAGTATCCAGCATTCCATCAAACGCCGCGAGCTGCCCCGCTGTTTCGGCAGACAGCGCCTTCTTTGGCGCCGCCGGCTCTGTCGCGGCTGCCCCCCGACTTGCTTCGGTTGGCTTCTTGGGTAGGGGCTTTGTTTCTTCTTTTGGCTTAAGCATGTCCGTCGGCTTTACAATCTTCCGGGGTGTCTCCCGGAGTGCTTTTTTGGGTGTCGCCGCCTTCAGCGCGGACACCCCTGCCTTTGGCGCGGGCTTTTTGGTTGCCACTGGCTTCGGTGGCTTGCCGAGCGGGCCGATTGTTATGTGGCCGCGCAGCACGAGGAACACACCCACGAGTACAGCGACGAGCAAGAGCACTGACACTCCCTCGACAATAGGGATGGAGGTTATGTCCGCGATTTCGGGCGTTGGGGTGGGCGTCGCCGTTGGCTCTGGCGTGGCAACTGGCGTTGGGGTCGCCGTCACGTTTGGAGTGGAAGTTGGCTCTGGTACAACCACAGGCGGTGCGGCAGCGAATAGCTTGGGATTGTCCAGTTCCGTGATGAGGCGGTCCATGACCGCAAGGAGCATTTCCTTCTGCACCGTGTAGTTGATGCTTACTTTTCCGGACACGTCCCCGAACTCGAACGACACAATCGGGTCGTCCTTGAGGATTGTCACGTCCGCCGGCGGATAAACGTCAATTATCAAGTCCGAAGCGATTTCGCTGAATTCCTTGGGCACTTCGTCCACGAGCACGAGGTCAAGCACGGGCTCCGAGAAGTCAACAGACAGGGTCAGTGAAGTATTGGTCGTGAAGAAGATGTACTCGGTGGAGTAGTCAAACGCACGTGTCACGTCGGCCACCTGGCGTGCCTGTGACGACGAGTCAACAAGGTCCGCGCCAACGCGCTCGCCGAGTGCCTGCTGTACCAGCGGGTCCTCCAATTCTTCGAGGATTGAGCTCTCGGAGTACTCGTCTTCCGTGAAGTTTGCTATGACGGGCTCGACCTTGACGATGCCGCCGCCTCCTCCTCCTCCGCCACCGCCGCCAGTGTCGTCGTCGCGGGCCCCTCCAGTTGGCGCTGCGGGAGCGGCAGCGTAGCTGATGGTGTCGTTGACTGGCGCGGCGGTGTTGTTTGGCATGTCCTTGCACCTGCCGTACACAGTCTTGGTGCCGTAACTCGAAGAAAGGGTCCAGGCGACCGTGTCGCCGTAGTCATACCACGCGGACCACGTCGTGTTGTCGTTGCTGTACTGGCAGTAGACCGCGCCGACCGCGGTCATGTCAAGGTTGACGTTTGGCGACGTGGTGCTGGCGCCGCCGCTGTTGATTGAGAGCGATTGGTTGGCCGGGGGCGTGGTATCGTTGGCGCCCACTATGCCGGAGAGGTGTGGCAGGAATATCTTGGTCTTATTGTCTACTGTGGTGTTGTAGCAGGGCGAGCCCGTGTAGCCCTCGCACGCTGTGATGATGGGGTCGCACGTCGGCGACTCTAGCGAGCCGTGGCAGTAGAACAGCGAGTCATAGACCACGGGGAGGAATATGGTGGCGTTGTAGTCGTCATAGAACGGCTCGAACTCTTCGAACTGGTCCACCCAAACCATGTCGACTACCGCGGTGACGATGCCCGTGAGCGCGTCCGTGACGTCAGACGTTTCGTTGTAGATGGTGAGCGTGTTCGCCCATGACGCGTTGGAAGCGAGGAGGTTCGTGATGTTTAGCCAGACGTTGGTCGTGTTGGCCACTATGTTGACTCGCGTGTCTAGGAGCGTGAGGTTATCGTAGTCAGGGAGGTCGGTCTCGTTCGCGAAAGTAACGTTCAGCGTCGCGTTGGTCGTTGCGTTGAGCAGCCAGTCAGTGACGTTTACAGTGGCGTCCGTGAACACCCAGCGCTCGCTCGACAGGAGGTTGGCGCCGGTGTCGTTGGCGTAGACCGTGACGCGGTGCAGGCCCCCGGGCCGCGTGATGTTCATGGTGCTGTTGTCTGTAATGGTGGTGTTGGTGAGGCCGTCCAGGCCGAACCAGGTTGTGTCGACGAGGCCGTCAACTTCATAGGTAAGTGTCACTCCGGTTTCGTTCCAGTCAAGCCTTCGTGCAGCGGCTCCGGAGTACGACGATAGGTTCGTGGGCGCGGTGACATTCAGCGAGAGCGGGGTGTTGTCTATCGAGAAGTTCAGCATGGACGAGTTGGTTAGGCCAAGGGTGTCGTTGGCGTAAATGGTGAAGTTGGCGATGCCGTTGGATATGCCCGTGGTGTCGTACTGGTACGGCGACAAAATGGTTGTGTTTGCCGAGCCGTTCAGCGAATACCACACGGTGTCTATCCCAATCCACTCTGTTATTGCCGGCTTGAGGAGGGTGCCCGGCGGGAATTGCGAGTTGTTGGGCGGGGAGGTCCACGAGATTTCGGGGGCGAACCTGTCGGAGTAAATGGTTATGTTTGTGGTGTTGTCTAGGTTGCCGGCCGTGTCGTTCACCAGGCAGGAGACCAAATACGTGTCGTTGGCCAATTCTGTGCCGTCTATTATCCCGGTGTAGTTGGAGTAGTTGGTTGTGTTTAGCTTGGTTCCGTTGGACATGTCGACGGTTGTGGACCAAGTCGAATTCGAGACGTTGAGCTGGACGGAGTCGACGTGCAGGTCGTAGACGTCAAGGAATACGGATAGGTTTCCGAGCGGCGCGAAGGACGCGTTAGCCGGGTAAGTGAAATTCAGGGACGGCGCGGTGTTGTCGACCGTGTTGTTCAGCGTGTCGGTCACGGTGTTGCCGACCTCGTCGGTTAGGGTTAGGGTGACTACGACGGCGGCCTCCTGCATCAATGAGCCGTTTACGTCTGTGCCGTTCCACGTGATGTTCATCTGGGTGTTGTTGGTGGCGGCGCCGGTCGTGTTCCAGTACGACGACGAGTCGTTCACCAGGATGGTGTAGTTGAACGGGAGGACGTCAATTGCTGTGAACGTGAAGTTCAGCTCCGTGGCCAGTGCCCCGGAGATGATGTCGCTCGTGGCGTTGAACGCGGTTGTGATGTTGGGGGCGTTGCTGTCGACCGTGATGTTCACAGGGCCCGACGAGTTGAAGTTGCCCGCCCAGTCGGTTATGTTTACCGTGACGCTTGCGTTGCCGTCGTCGAACCACGTGCCGTTAGCGAGCGTTCCGTTCCATGTGACGGTCGTGTTCGAAGAGCTGTTGGCGTCGCCGGTAATCAAGCGCTCCTGCACGCCGTTGCTTATGTTGACCTCGTAGGTGACGGCCTCGCTCGGGCCGAACGTTATGTTTGCCTCGTGTGAGAGGTTGAGGGACAGCTGCGTCACGTCGATTACCATCGATGCCAGGAAACTCGGGATGATGCTGTCGATGTTGATGGTGATTGGCGAGCTGCTCTGCTGGTTGGATGACACGTCGGTGACCGTTGCGACGACGCGCGAAGAGCTGAAGTTCACCGAGCCGTTCACGGACTTGCCGTCCCACTCAAGGGTAACGGGGGTGGCCGCGGTGGCGGAGCCGGTGTAGGTCCGTGTGTTCGCGGGGGTCGATAGGTCAAGGATTGTCAGGACGTAGCTGCCGGACTTCGTTGAAGTGAACGTTATGTTGGTCGCGTCTTCCGAGCCGGGGCTTGTGTGCGGCGAGATGTAGTAGTCCGATGCCGAAAGCGTCACGTTGGTGGCTGCGGAGCTGTCGACCTCGACCACTATGCTTGAGTTGCCCTCGTTGCCGTAGGGGTCGTATGCCCTTGCGACGATGGTGTAGTTGTCTTCGGCGAGTGCCGTCGAGTTATCGTTGGCGGTCCCGTCCCACGTGTGGAGCACCTGGACTCCAGCGGTCGTGGTGCCGTTAAACGTGCGGGCGCTCGTGCCGTCCGTTATGTTGATTAGGTAGGTCCCGCCCTCGTTCACTGTGAAGGTGAGGTTTGTGTCGCTGTCCGAGACGACTGCCGAGATATTGTAGTCCGTGGCCGCCAGGTCTGACGTGAACACTGGTGGCGTGCTGTCCAGTGTGACGGTCGTTGAGTCGGTGGTGAAGCTTCGCGCGTAGTCGTAGAACACGAGCGATGCCGCCCATGTGCCGTTGGTCATTATCGCGCCGTTGTCGTCCGTGCCGTCCCACGTGCACGTCACGCTGGAGCCGCTGTAAGTGCAGTTCTGTAGTCCGCTTGAGCCACTGCCGCTGCCCGCGGGGGCGCCGGAGCCACTGATGTTGTTGAGTATGCTCATGACGTCGAGGCGCGTGTAGTTCCTCGTCGAGTTGCTGTCGTATATGGTCGTGCCGTTGTTTACCAGGAGCGTCTCGATTTGTGCGGGCGTGAGTATGGTTGAATTGCGGAGCAGGTAGTCCTGCTGGATTACCGCGACTGCCCCTGAGACGTGCGGCGCGGCCATGGAAGTGCCGTTGAACTCGGAGTATGCGTCGGACAGTACAGTGGAGTTGATGTTAACGCCGGGCGCAAGCACGTCCAAGTTGGGCCCGCGGTTGCTGAACTCGGCCATGGCGTCGGCATCAGTGGAGGCGCCGACCGGGATTACGTAGGGCGAGCAGGCGGGATAGTTGATTCCGGCGGTCTTGTCGTCGTTGCCGGACGATGCGACAAGTGTGATGTTCGCGGTTTTTGCCGATGACAGTGAAGAATCCATGTAGGTCGGGCAGGTTCCGTCCGTGTACTCGGGCTCTCCAACCTCACCGAAGCTCATGCTGATTACCGAGATGTTGTAGAGGCTCTGGTTGTTGGTGCACCAGTCCACGCCGGCGATTGCGTCGGCGAATGAGCCGCTACCAACGTTGTCCAGGACCTTGACCGCGATTATCTTGGCGCCTGGTGCGACGCCCTTGACCGTGCCATTGCCCGCGGCGATGCCCGCAACGTGCGTGCCGTGGTTGTAGTCGTCGACGGGGTCGGTGTCGTCGTTGACGTAGTCGTACCCACCGATGACTTTGGCGCAAGTGCCTGCCAGGAATTCGGCCTGGGTGCAGTTGCCGAAGTCGTCGTGCGTGTAGTCGACACCGGAGTCAATTATGCAAATGTTTTGGTCGACGCCCGTGGAATTGATGCCGCCGGACTGGCGGAGCCACGCGTCGTCCGCGTTGGTGAGGGGGACACTGACCGAGCGGCTGGCGTAAATCGGCCGGTCGTATGCTATTGCGGATACGGCGCCGCTTTCGCGGAGCTTGTGCATTCCTTCGCGGGATATTTCTCCGGCGAGGGCGTTGGCCGTGGAGTACTGGTAGAGCGTGGAGAACTCGGTTGAGTTCACTGCGGCAAGCGCTTCGTTCTGGTTTTCCAGGACCGTGCCAACGTCGGCGAGGATGATGATGACGCTTGCTGTGTCGCCGAGGGCGATGTCCCTTTCTACCTCGGAGTCGACCGAGGCACCGGACAGGTCTGCGCCTGCGTTGCCGGTGAGGGTGGCGTTGAGGGTGCCGTCCGTTATGAGTATGTTGAAGGTTCCGTTTTCGGTGAAGTCAAAGGTTATGTTGGTCGAGCCGTTAGTGCTCGCGGCGGGAAGGAATCCGGAGAGCGCTGCCGGCGAGATGGAGAGGTTGCCGACTGTTGGGGCGACGTTGTCTATGATTACGTTCATTGTGGTGTCGTGGAGCGTGTTGCCCGCCATGTCGGTGAGGTACATGTCGACGGTTACGTTGGCGCCGTCGGGGAAGGGGTTGTTGAATTGGTCGCGTCCGTTCCACTCCACGGTTTCGTTGACTGCTTGGGTTGCGGTGCCCGTGAAGACGCGGGTGTAGGTCAATGCGCCGCTAACGTTTTCGAGGCTAACGTTGTAGTACTGCAGGTCTTCGTTGGGCGTGAAAACGATGTCACTGATTGAGGCGTATTGGCCAGAGACGTAGCCGGACAGGCGGGCGCCGTCGGTCATGTTGTTGGTGATGCCCTTCGTGATTTGGGGGTCGGTGATGTCGACGAGTATGGTGCGCTGGGTGCCGCTGATTTGGTTGCCCAGGGAGTCCGTAGCCGTAAGGGCCACGGTGGAGTTGCCGAGGATTATGGTGCCGGACGCTGTCTTGCCGTCCCAGGTGATGGACTTGGACACGTTGCCCGTGCAGCTGCCGGTCATGACGCGGGTGAGCGTGGTATTGGTTATGGTGACTATGTAGTCGGCGTCCCTGGTGACGTTGAACGAGATGGCTGCCGTGTCCTGGATGCCGTCTGCGTTGGGCGAGATGTATACTGGAGAAACGGCGAGGTCGTTGTTGAACGTGAACGCGGATGCCGCGGAAGCTGTTTCGTTGGCCTCGTTGGAAGCATTGGAGGGGTTGCCCGCGAGGTCCAGTGCGGAGACCAGGTAGTAGTACTTGATGCCCTCGATTACCGCGGTGTCGTTGTACTCGGCAACGGTTGCGTTGGCGATGTTGTTGGACGCCGAGGCGGTGAAGTCGTCGGTGGTGGAGCGGTAGACGCGGTAGAGCGAGATGCCGACGTTGTCTGCGGACTCGGTCCAATTGACCTTGATGGAGCCGTCGGTTCGCGCGGTGGCGTTGGTGCCCACTGGGATTGATGGCAGCTCGTCGTCGACGTAGACCGTGAGCGTGTCCGTGGCGTTGTTGCTTCCGCTGTCGATGACCACGAGCGTGGCTGTCGAGTTAGTCATATAAGTTGTGCCGTTGGTCCCGTTCCATGTGTTCGACACTTCGATGCCGGCGGACGTGGTGCCGTTGAACAGGAGGTAGTGCGTGGTGTTTGATATGTTGAGCGAGTAGGTTCCGGCCACGTTGGGGGTGAACGCGAGCGTTGTGTTGTCCTGGACGCCGGTGCTGTTTTGGGGCGAGATGTATTGGGGCGTCGCGGTGAGTGCGGAGAGGATTATGACGCCGGCGTTGTCTATTGTGATGTTGTTGCCTGCCACTGGCTCAAGCGGGTTGCCCGCGCGGTCTTCGCCTGTGACGTTCACGGAGTAGTTGCCGTCGGAGACGGGGGTGGTGTAGTCGCTTTCCGTGCCGTTCCAGGTTGTGCTGAGCGACGAGCCGGCCGTCGCGGAGATGGAACGGGTGAGGCCTCCACTGGAGTTGTATATGTTCACGGTCCAGTTGTCCATGTATTCGCTGGCCGTGGCCGTTATGGTGGAGGGGTTGAGTGCGTTGACGAACGTGGTGGGGCTGACCGAGACCGCGGATGTGAGGGTTGGGAGCACGTCGTCGATGGTGACGTTTTGTTCCCTGCCGTCGATGCGGAGGTAGTAGTCCTCTTGGTTTCCCATTTCGTCGGTGAGTGTGAGTACCACGACGACTTCCGCGCCGAAGGTGGTGGCGTTGTCCGTGGAGTTGCCGTTCCAGAGGATTGTTGTGGCCGAGCCGGTGCTGGCCGAGCTGGTGAAGGTGCGGGTGTAGGTGTTTTCGTCGCGGAGGCCGAGGACGTAGGTCGCGTCTTCGTCCACGTGGAAGGTGAATGTGGTGGTGTCCTGGACGCCGGTGCTGTTGATTGGCGAGATGAAGTAGTCCGAGCACGTGAAGTTGATTGCCTGGGGCGCGAGGTTGTCAATCATTATCCAGCTCGTGTTGGTGGCGTTGTTGCCGAGGAAGTCGGTGACGTTCACGATGACGGTGGCGTTGCCTTCCGACATCAGCGAGCCATCGAACTTGGTGCCGTTCCACGTGTGGTTAACGAAAGTGTTGTTGGTGTAATTGGTGTAGTTGAGAACGAGGGTGGTGCCAAGGCTGTCGGTTACCACGAGCTCGTACGTCATGTTCCCGACGGGGTCCCACGCCGAGAACGAGATGTTGGCCTCGCTTTCGAGGATGCTGCCCGAGACGTTCTGGAGCGTTACGGTAAGGGTGCCGTTGATTACTGGGGGCGTGTTGTCGACGTCTACCGTGACGTTCGCGCCGGTCACTGAGTTGCCTGCGTCGTCTGTCGCTGTAAGGGTTACGTTGTAGCTGCCGTCCGTGACCGCGGTTCCGTTGGAGTAGGTGCCGCCCCAGTTAACTGTTTCCGGAGTGGCTGCGGTTTGGGTGCCCGTGAGTGCCAAGACGCCGGTTGCGTCGGTGGCGTTTGTGATGTTGAGGAGGTAGGAGCCGCTGGAGTCCACGGTGAAGTTCAAAACTGTGTAGTTGGTGGTGAGCATGCCGGTTATGTTGCCTTCGCTGGAGGTTAGGGCCGAGGTTATTGATGGCGCGCTGTTGTCGACTGTTAAGTTGAATAGCTCTGTGTTGCTGGGGTTGCCGGCCCAGTCCGTGAGCGTGAGGTTGGCCTCATACTCGCCTGCGGGCATTGCGGTGCCGTTGGTGAAGTTGCCGTCCCAGTAAATGGTTTTGGTTCCGGTGGTTGTCTGGACGGTGCGGCTGCAGTTTTCGCCGCACGTTGAGAAGTTGAACGTGTAGTTGACCACGCCATTGGGGTTGCCGGTGGTGGAGTCAGCCGCGGTGAAGTTGATGTGCAGGCTGGCCGAGGGCACGGAGCTGGAGACGTTGCTGTTGTTGCCGACTGCCACGTCCGAAAGGGTTGGGGCGGCGGTGTCGATGTAGGCAGTGTACGTGGTGCTGTTGGCCTGGGTGTTGTTGCTGTCCGTAATGGTCACAGTGACTTCAGTGACGCCGAATGTGACCAGGTCGTCGGCGGACTTTCCATCCCACGTGAAGTTCAGCTGGTCGGCCTCGTCGAGCGCGCCGGTGACCGTGCGGACGTTGGAGCCGTCTGTTAATAAGATAGTATAATTGACGTCTTCGCTTGAGTTGAACGTGATTAAAGTGGTGTCTAGCACGGTGTCGGCGTTGGGGGAAAAGGCTTGTGGGGTGACGGCGAGGTCTCCGGCCGAGAAGTTGGGGGGGAGGAGGGGGTAGCTGGCGAACCCGGTCATTGAGAGCTCTACGCAGCCAGAAAGCAGTATGACTAGCGCTACCACTGACATTGCCACAGTGAGAGTGTTTCTTTTAATCATGTTACCACTGGGCAGAAACATAAACGTAAAGACGCTTTAAAAAGGTTCCTGCCGGTGGCTAGAGCCCATATAAAGAGTAGAAGGAGCATTGCGGGGGCTGGTGTCAGCCCCCGGAGTTTAAAGGGAGAATTTTAGCCGAAGAGTGCGCCGAGGCCGGCTGCTGCTTCTTCTTCGGTCTTGCCTTCTTCTTCAGGCTCTTCTTCCTTTGCTTCCTCTGCTGCGGGGGCCGCCGCGGGAGCAGCTGCCGGCGCCGCTGTCACAGCGGCTTTGGAGACTGCCTCCTCGATGTTCACGCCGTCCAGGCTGGCCACAAGGGCCTTTACCTTGGCGTCGTCGGCCTTTCCGCCTGCGGCTTCAAGGACTTTCTTGACGTTTGCTTCGTTGATCTCCTTGCCTTCTGCGTTCAGCAGGAGAGCAGCGTATACGTATTGCATTTGCATATCACCTTTTGGATTGTTACGCTTCCTTGACTAGTGAAGAGATGGCCTTTGCCTGCATGGTTCCTTTGGCGAGGAGGTCTTCGATGACTCCCTTGTCAAGGATGGTTGCCTCGACACCGAGGTTTTTGGCCTCGGTGAATGCCTTCTGGAGGAAGTTTTCGATGTTTTCCTTCATGAAGTAACCTGCGTTGAAGGCTAGGTTGAACCCACTCATGTAGGCCGTCTGCAGGTTGGCGATGGTTTCTTCTTCACTGATGTCTAGTATTTCGGAAGTGAATATCATGCCGTTTTCGAGCGCGGCTTCGAGCGTCATGCCGACTTCCATTGGCTTGAGCCCGAGCTTCGTGAGCGCCGCGGCTTGGTCTCCGGTGAGGACGTCGCCTGCCTTTGCGACAGTGGAGTCCTTCATAACCTTGATGGAGCCGCCATCAATCCGCGCGTTGATTCCCGCGGACTTGAGGTCGCCGAGCGCCGGGCCGGGCGGAAGGCCGGTGTCGCCCTTGGGGACGATGATGTCCATGGGAGCGGTTTGGCCGGCTTTGGCGGGTGCTTTGGACTTGTTTTTCTTGAGCAAGCCGTAGAGCTTGAACGGGTTGACGTCGCTGAATATGATTGCGGTCGGGCCTTCCATGCTGGTCTCGAGCTGGTCGAGGCCTTTGGTGCCGGAGTTTTCGAACGCGAGCTTGAGCAGCTTGATTTTGGCGACGCGGATTACTGCTTTGCCGCGGAGCTTTTCCCGGATTTCCTGGAACTGGCTTGCCGGGAGGGACGCAATGCTTGAGACTGCGATGACCGGGTGCGCCTTAATCATTTCCTCGAGGTCGCCCACGACTTTTTTCTTCCATTCCGCGACGTGTGCCATCAGAATCCCTCCGTTATGTCGACCGTTGGCCCCATCGTGGTCTTGACCTTGACGCTGCCGATGTTCTGGATGTCAGGTATCTGGGCCTTGATTGCCGAAAGGACTGCCGTGGCGTTGGCCGCGAGGTCTTCGGTCGTCATTGCCTCGGTGCCAATTGGCACGTGGAGGACAGGGAGGTTTTTTCCCTTGGTCTTGATTATGAGTGTGTTCTTGAGCCGAGCGATTAGGGGCTTGAGGTCCGCGTTCGGTGGGACGGGCTTGGGCATCTTGCCCCTTGGCCCTAAAGCCTGTCCAAGGAATCGGCCTACCAGCGGCATCAGGCTTACCTGGGCGATGAACGCGTCGTAGTCGTTGGCCAGGGCCTTTATCTTTTTGGGGTCCTTGCCCATTACCTCGAGCTCGGTGGAGAGAATTACTTTGTCGGCGACTGTTTTGGCTGCGGTCGCCATCTCGTCTTCGCAGATGACACAAACTTTTTGGTCCTTGCCCCTGCCCTTTGGCAACAGGACTTCTGCGCTGATTTTGTTGTCCTGCTTGTTGAAGTCCAGGTTCTTGAAGTTGACGAACAAGTCCAGTGACTGGACAAAATTCCGCTTCTTGGAGTCGGTCTTTGCTTTCTCTATGGCTTCTTCCAACTTCATGTAAAATCCCCTCCTAGAGCATGATTAAGCCGTAGCCGCTCTTAGTCTAAGGGAGTGGTCTTTGGTTGTGCTTGTGGGAGTTTATAAACATTACTTCTTTGCAGGCGCCTTGTTGTCCCGTTTGGCTGGTGCTTCCACCTTGGCTGCGGGCGCTTCCTCTGCCTTGGCCGCCTTCTCGGCCGCCGCAGCTTCTGCCTCTTCCTTGGCCGCTGCCTTTACCGATGCAAGCTTGCCCTGCATTTCCTTGGCTGCTGCCTGGACTGCCGCCTGGTCGTACTCTAGGTTCGCGCCGTCCTGGAACAGTGCGTCGAAATCGCCCTTGTCAATGGCCTTGTGCGCATCGGCGGGCGACACGCCCTCGACGAGCAAGCCCAGTGAAACACAGGTGCCGATGACTTCTTTTGTGGCTCCCTTGAGTGTTTTGGCGAGCATGTTGTCCCGCTTCATTTTCGCGACCTTAACCGCCGCCTTCATGGGCAGGTCCCCAGCCTTCTGGTTTACTTGGTCGCCAGAGCCCTTGTCGATGCCGAGCTCTTTCTTGATGAGTGCGGACGTGGGCGGGCTCCCGACCTCAATGCGGAAGCTCTTGTCCGAAGAGTTGATTATGACTTTGATTGGGACCTGCATTCCAGCGAAGTCCTTGGTCTTTTCGTTGATTGCTTTGACTACGTCACCGATGTTGATTCCCGTCGGGCCCAATGCGGGTCCTAGGGGCGGGCCTGCAGTCGCCTTTCCGCCGTCAACCAATGACTCAATTGTCGATTCTGGCATGAATACCACTATTTCCTAGCTATCCAGAAAAAGCTCGTAACCCCCTTATTCTGAAGCCGGGGGTTTAAAAGCGTTGCTGTTACTTGGGGTGCTCTTTCTTTAGTTTTCTTTTCCCCATTATCTTCGGGAATGTCCCCGGCTTAAGCTCTGGGCCCTCTCCTTTGGGGGGGAACTTTGGATACCCCTCTTTTCTTGTTGGCTCGGGGACTGGCTCCTTAGCCGGTGGCAGCGCTTTCACTGGCGGTCCTGCTTTCTCAGGCTCCTCCCAATCCACGGCATCCTCAGGCAACTTCAGTGTAGCCGGTGGCAACTCCAGTGTTCGCTTCCCGGCGGGCAACGCCGGCTGTACCTTTTTCCGTTTTCTGGGGGCGAAGTCTGCGGCTAGGCTTGCCCCCAAATCGCCAAAGATATCCCGCATAGTTGATTTGTGTACCATAACGGCATTATCAAGCTGCGCCGCAGACGCCTTTTCGTGCCGCACATACTGACCTATAGCCACCTCAAACTCGGCGTGTGTTTTATCGAAGTCGTTGGCGAGCTCCCATTGTTTCAGGGTGTCAAGTATGCCCATAATCTCTTGTTTTTGGTCGCGGAAGAATTTTCCCGTTTCCACCTCTTCCACAACCCTCTTCCCATCCACTTCCTTTTCCACCTTCAGCGGAATTTTGTCAAGCTCTTTGAAATAAGCGTCCGTGACAGCCTGGTAGTATTTGATTCGCTCGTCCTCATCCGTTGGAATCTCGCCCTTGGCCATATAGTATTTGATTCGCTCGTCCTCATCCGTTGGAACCTCGCCCTTGGCGATATAAGCGTTTATTAGCTTTTCCTCACCCTCTGGAAGATGCCCCTCACCAAAGTGCTCTCCGGGCCCCATGTAGCGCAATTTCTTTTCTCTGATATGCTCCAAAACCCACCTATAGTTCGCGACCGACTGCATTAGGTCTACCCCTATAAGCTTCAGCTTTCGGTCCAGTATCTGTTCCCGCTTTTTCTTAGCCATACACAGCACCTGCTAAAGGTAATGAACATCCAACTAAAAAAGCTTTAGTCTGATTTCTGGTTTATTACGCGAATGCTCGCTGCGTCCATCGTGATTGGGATGGGCACCGTTGCTTCCACGAGTTCCAGGGTAATCTTGTCCTTGGCCTCGTCCACACGAACGACCTTGGCTTTTTCGCCCTTGAACGGGCCCGCAGTCAATTCCACGAGGTCCCCCTTGTGGATGTCCACGGTCAAGCTTTTTTCCTCGAAGAAGTGGCCTACTTCAGTGAGGTCCACTCCACCAGACACGAGCCCCTTGATTTGTGGCACGTTGTAGATGAGCTTCCGCACCTCGGCCTCGTTCGGGGCCTCGGCAAAAATGTAGCCGCGCAGGTTGTCCACCACGACAACCGAGTGGATTTCCTGCTCTTTCTTGGACTGCTTGGACCTAAGCAAGTCAGCGACTATGCGCTCTTGCCCAACAGTGGTCCTAATCGTGTAAATCATTTTTAGGTCAGCCCAATAAGCCTTGACAACAGAATCACGGCGACTCCCAAGACGCCGATGAGTATCATGCCGATTCCCGTTATCTTGGAAATCATGAAAAACTCGTCCTTGCGGGGCTTTCGCGTCAGCTTAAGCACCCTCACTGCCTCGTTAATGAAGCTCATTCAAAATCACTCCACGTACTCAACGTCAAGCTCGACTTCTTCCTGCAGTGCGCGGGACTCGTCGAGGTAAGGGAACCTTCCGCCGGCAATCACAATCATTGCCTGTATCTTGCTCCGCTTCATGTCGTCGTCAATCATCGCGCCCCAAATAATGTGCGCGTTCGAATGGATCTTGCTCGCGACCGCCTCGACAATCATCTCTGCCTCACGCAGGGTCATGTCACTTCCGCCGCAAACGTTCACCAAAGCCCTCGTCGACTCCGAGACGTCAATGTCCAGGAGTGGTGAGTTAAGCGCGTCCTCGACAGCCTCGAGTGCACGCCCCTCGGAATCGCCCTCTATCTCGGACTCTCCAAGGCCAATCATTGCCGCGCCGCCATTGGCAAGCACAGCCCTAACGTCGGCGAAGTCCAGGTTCACGAGCCCGGGCTTGGTGATTAGTTCGGTGATGCCCTTGACCGCATTGACGAGAATCTCGTCCGCGACCTTGAACGCCGCGTTGATTGGCAGGTCCGGGACAATCTCCAGTAGCTTGTCGTTCGGGATTACGATTACTGTGTCGCACTCCTTGCGGAGCTTCTTGAGCCCGCCGAGCGCGTTCTCCATCCTGCGCCTTCCCTCGACGCTGAACGGCAAAGTGACGACGCCAACCGTGAGTGCGCCGATGTCGCGGGCGACCTGCGCGATTACTGGCGCGCTGCCTGTGCCGGTTCCGCCTCCAAGGCCACACGTGATGAACACGAGGTCACTGCTCGCAAGGGCTTTTTCGATTGACTTCTTGCTTTCCTTGCTGGCTGCTTCGCCGAGTTCGGGGTCGCTGCCTGCTCCTAGGCCACGGGTGATGCTCCTGCCGAGCAAGAGCTTTTTGTTGGCCGGTGTAATCAGTAGGTGCTGGGCGTCAGTGTTCATGGCGAGCACTTCGGCTCCCTGCACGCCGATTTCGTGGAGGCGGCGCATGGTGTTGTTTCCGGAGCCGCCGGTGCCGACGACACGGATTCGCGCCTGTGAGTTCGATAGAATGTCCTCTATTTCCTTGTCGGTCAGCGTAGCCTTTAACTTGCTCTTCGCTGCCTTTGACCTGGATTTGGCTCGCTTTGCGGCCTTTTTCACTACTTTCCTCAAGAAGAATCACCTTGCCTATCACGCGGTAAGCACAATTAGCGGCGTAATTGTGCAGATTGGGGTTTAAATAGGTTTTGTCGCCAGTGAAGGTTTAAATGCCTGTATTGCTTTTTAGGGGGCATGAAGTCCAAAACCACTGCCGCCAGGATAAAACGCCTGGAAATTCAGGGCGCGAGGAATATCGCCCGCAAAGGCCTTGAGGCAGTGGCTTTTGACGCGAAGCGGAGCAAGGCGAAGACACTCGCCGCCTTCAAAAAGGAAGTCGCCAACAACTCCCGCGTTTTGGCGGGTGCGCGGCCCACCGAGCCCGCGCTGCGGAACGGCCTCGCAATCGTGCGGGACGCGCTCGCAATCGAAAGCTCATTGCCCGGCGCGAAGGAAGCGGTGGCCGAGGCGACCACCCAGTACACCAAGCAAATGGCGGAAGCCAAAAAAAAGATTGTCGAAGTTGGCGTCAAGCGCATACGAAAAAACTCGACTGTCCTGACGCACTGCCACTCGTCGACAGTGACGGCAATTCTTCTCGCGGCGTGGAAAAAGAAAAAGTTCAAAGTCATCAACACCGAGACTCGCCCCCGGTATCAAGGGCGGACCACGGCCGCGGAGCTGGCGAAGGCAGGGATTCCGGTGACGCATATCGTGGATTCAGCGGCGCGCCGGGTGATGAACGAGGTCCAGCTCGTGCTGGTGGGCGCGGACGCGGTCACGGCGGGCGGCCAGCTTGTGAATAAAATCGGGACGAGCCTGATTGCGTTGGCGGCGCACGAGGCCCGAACACCGTTCGCGTCGGCGTGTGAGACGTTCAAGTTCGACCCCCTCACTGTGCTCGGCGGGTACGAGCCCATCGAGTACAGGAACCCAAAAGAGGTGTGGAGCTCTCCGCCAAAACGCGTTAAGATTCGCAACCCGGCGTTCGACTTCACCCCGCCGGAATATATAGACTATATTATAACAGAAGAGGGAATCATCACGCCGTTCGAGGCGGCGCACATTTTGCGCGAGCGGGCGAAGTGGTGAAACTTTATAAACAATGTTTCCATAGTGGTCTCGAATGAAAAAGCCGTTCAAAGCCAGGTGCATAGACCTTTCTACGGCTGGAGTTCGGATTGTGGTGCTGCACAGCTCGGACGCGCGGGACCTTGACCTGAAGGCCATGGACCGCGTGGCTGTGAGCACTGACGGGTCGGCGCCGGTCAACTGCATCGTGGACTTGACCAACAGCTTCGTTGAGCCGGGGACGGTGGGATTGTTCCGCGAGGCGTGCAACCGCGCGAACGTCGGCGAGAACGACAACGTGTACCTTGAGCCGAAGGGCAAGCCCGAGAGCCTGAAGTTCATCAAAGAAAAGATGGCCGGGAAGCGGCACACCAAGGAAGAGATTGAGGCCATCATCCGGGACTTGATGCACGAAGAGTTGAGTGACGTCGAGCTGACGGGCTGGATTTCTTCGATTTACATTCGTGGGCTCGAGAAGGACGAGACCATTGCATTGACGAAGGCGATTGTTGATTCGGGGACAACGCTTGACCTGCGGGAGAAGCGCGTGTTCGACAAGCACTGCATTGGCGGCGTCGCTGGAAACCGGACGACGATGCTGGTTGTGCCGATTATCGCGGCGGCGGGATTGACGTGCGCAAAGACGTCGAGCCGCGCGATTACTTCGCCGGCGGGGACCGCGGACACCATGGAGGTGTTGGCGCCCGTGAACCTGAACAAGGACGACATCGAGGAAGTCGTGAACAGGATTGGCGCGTGCATCGTGTGGGGCGGGGCAGTAAACCTTGCGGCCGCGGACGACAAATTGATCCGCATTCGCCATCCCTTGTCGCTTGACCCACGGGGAATGCTTTTGGCCTCAATCATGGCGAAGAAAAAAGCGGTTGGCGCGACAGATGTGATTATTGACATTCCGGTTGGGCGTGGCGCGAAAATCAAGTCGCCGGACGAGGCAACGATTTTGGCGAAGCAGTTCAACGCGCTAGGTGCCTCTTTAGACATGAACATTCATTCCTTGCTGACCAACGGCGACCACCCGATTGGGCTGGCCGTGGGGCCAACGATTGAGGCGAGGGAGACACTGAGGATTCTTGACTGCGAGGTAGTGTCACAGGAATTGATTGAGAAGAGCTCGCAGTTGGCTGGCGTGCTGCTCGAGATTGGTGGGAAGGCCGCGCCCGGGGCGGGGAGGGACATGGCGCTTAAGCTCATCCAAAGTGGGAAGGCGGGGCAGAAGTTCCGCGAGATTATTGAGAACCAGGGCGGCGACGGGAACATCAAGTCTAACGACGTGATGATGGGCGACTACGACCACACGGTCGTCGCGGATCGTGATGGGCGGATTGAGCACATCGACAACAAGGGCGTCTCCGCGGTTGTCCGCAACGCTGGTGCCCCGAGTGACAAGGTGGCTGGCATGTACCTGCATGTGGAGGAGGGGGACAAGGTGCGGCGCGGGCAGGAGCTATTCACGATTTACGCGAAGAGCGAGAGAAAAATCGACCAGGCCCTGGAGGCGTACGACCAGCACAAGCCGATACAGTTCGCCAGGATTATTCTTCAGACGCTGGACTAGGGTTTTGGGTTTTCGTGTATTGGCAAGCGCATTATGTTGTACACGTGGTTGTGGTAGTCCAACCCTCTCTTGTTTAAGTTCTTTTTACTAAGAGCAAGAATGCTCTTTGCTTTCTTGATGCTGTCTTGAGCTAAACCATACTCCGGGCTTTTTTTGGAAACTTGGGAAAGGACTTTTACTGAAAGGTTGAGGTATTGCTTAACGTTTTTGCGCCAATACTTCGGCGCATCGGAGCCGGACGGTCCGGGTGTAAAGCCCAGTCTCAACGCGTCGTTGACTCTCCTCCCTGCTATGCTATCGACGCTATAGTGGTGAGTTATGTTACGTCCCTCTACAGTTTGGAGATGGTTAATCCACTTGTCAGTTATCCCGTACTTTTTCCATAGCTCTGCTATCAAAACGTTGTCAGTGCGGGGAACGGTTTTGAGGCCCATCTCGCGTGCGAGAGCTTTTTTGTAGTCTTTGTAGTACTTCCCGAAGAAAAATCCCAGGCTCTTGAAATGTTGCATGTAATACATCAAGGGGTCTAACATATCTGGGTAGCGTGGCTCATGTTGGGGATGACGTTCACTGAATTTGACTCCCTCGAGCGGAGGAGTGTAAAGTGCTTTGTCCTTGAGGTATTCGTCGCCATGGAAAAAGTCGGTGTCAGGAATCGGGTTTTTCTCCAGGTTCTTCAAGAAGCGCTTGGCTGACCGCTGTATGAATTCTTGCTTCATGTCTTCTGGCAATGCAGTCAACGGGTCGTTACGATACGGCGGTTTTGACTTTGAGTCCAGCTGCATGCTGCCGACGTCCCATATCTGATGCTTGTTGCCTTTGAAGAGCAAGTCGATTCCCAGTTCTTCCTTGCTGCGTTTGTTGCCCAAGTCTATTGGCGGCTCTTTGGATTTCTCGTGCTCGTTAACAATCTGTTTGTAGGCTTTGTATTTCTCCGCGACCTTTTCGTAACCCATATACTTGTAGAACTTGGCCATCCCATGAAAGTAAGCACTGGGCGCGAAGTAATGCTTGGCAAGCTTTTGGATTATTTCAATCGGCTCGTCTTTGGTCACGTCGCCAAGAACAAACGAGTCCGGAACAGTTTCTAAATAGCCCAAATGGACGTTAGTCACCACTTTCCCATCGGGCCTTACATAGATTTCGCAGCCGTCAGCGTTCTTCTGATGGCTCAAAACATCCGAAGCAGAAACAAGCTTGGGTAAAGTCTCATCTTTGGGCTCGGCCAAAGCACCCATCGCATACAGCGCGCCAGCCTTCACGCCGTAGCCGAGCTTAACCTCAATATCCTGGTGCAGCCCTTTGCCGAGGTGCTTGCAGTCCTTCAACAGTGTTTTCACTCTGCCTGTAACGCCACTTTGCTCGTGCTCCTTCCCCCTGAAATGCACGAACGGCGTCAGTCTGAAACCCTTGGTTTCGTGGGCGATGCCGGCGGCAATGTCTGCCCGTTGGAGAATGGTGGGGTCCTGGGCGAGATGCCAGTCATCAATCCCAACCCAAAAATGAACGTTGTTTGGGATTTTGGAAAAGAACTTTCGGGCTTTTTTCTCGTCAAGCGGGAAAAAAGTTCCGTTCGTGTTCACGTTCACCGTTTGGAAACACGTGGACGCTTTCTTGATTATCTTGAGTATGTCCTTGTGGAGGAACGGCTCGCCACCGCTAAGCCAAACGACGTCTTGCTTTCTCCCATCGAGATAATGATCGTAATCCTCCCTCATGCCTTTCTTGAGGGCACCGAATTGATCAAAAAGCATGAAAAGCGAGTTCTTCAGTTTTTCCGCGTGCCCCTTCATTGCTTCAGGGTCCTGTTCCCTCTTTCTCGCGGCAGCGTTCATCATGTATTCAGCAAAACAATGGCCGCAGCTCAAGTTACAAATGTCGTTCATGAGGACGTTGATTGGGGCTTTTTTCTTGAATGGTGTTCTGAAGTCCTCATCATTAGAAAAAACTCGCCACAAGAATTGCGCGCTTCCACGCTTGTCCTTCTTCTTCAGCGTCTTGACAATGTCTGGCTCGTTGAACTTTTTCACGAGTAGATAATGGCGGAGAAAGTATAAAATCCTTGCCTAGAACTTACAGAACTTTTGCGCTTTCTTGAGCGTGTTTTTTTCGTTTACCGACAGGACTTTGTTGTCGCGCATCACTACCTCGCCGTTGATGATGCTGTGGATTACCGGAGTGCCCCCGAACAAGGACTCGCGCAGCAACGACTCGTCCGTGTTCGGGACTATGCGGTCCCTCATCGACACCACGGTTATGTCCGCGAGCGAGCCCGGCGCGAGCGAGCCGGTCGCGTGGCCGTACAGCCGAGAGTTGAACGCCATCGAAAGCAATTGGTTTATCGACACCTGCTTGCCTTTTGACTGCTGCAGCGTCAGCGCGTTCATAAGCTCGCGCCGAACGTCATTGCTCATGTTTGCGATTGGGTCGTCCACGCCTATGCCCACCGCGACGCCTGCCTCCAGCATGTCCGCCACCGGCGCGACGCCGGAGCCTAGGTTAAGGTTCACCGTCGGGCAGTGCACCACGGTCGAGCGGCTCTTGGACAAAAGGAGTATGTCGTTCTTGGAAACGTTCACTGCATGCACGGCAAGCGAGTGGTCGTTCAACAGGCCGAGGTCGTACAGGTAGCGCACGCTGGTCTTGCCGGTACGCTGCAGGACAAACCCTTTTTCGCCGGTGGATTCGGCGACGTGCATGTGTACGCCGGTGTGGTTCTCGGTCGCCAGGTCCTTCACTGTCTTGATTAGCTTTTCTGTGGACTCCACTTCGTTCGCGAGGCCGAACATCCCCGTCAGGAGCGGGTGCTCCTCGAGGCGCTTCACGAGCCACTCGTTCTCGGACAAGTGCTTGCACGTGAAGGTGGCGCCGCTTTTTATCTCGCGGTCCTTCAGCGCGAGGGCCATTGTGCCCCTGAGGCCCAAACGGTCCAGGGCCTTGAGCACTGGCTTTGACCACTTGGCGTTGATGTTGTTTATTGAGGTGGTGCCAGTGTGGATGAACTCGAGGCCGGAGACCAACGCACCCAAGTAGGCATGGTCAGGCGTCATCTTGTTCTCGATTGGGAACAAGACTTTTTCGAACATCTCGAAGAGCGGCATGCCGACGCCGAGGCCCTGGGCAAGGCCGAGGGCTGCGTGGGTGTGTGCGTTGATGAAGCCGGGCATCACGAGGCAGCCGGTCGCATCGATGCGGTCGTAGCGCTTGTGTGACTTTCGCATGCGCTCCTTTGTTCCCGTGCCGGTGATGACTGTGCCTTCGACTGCCAGTGAGTGTTCTTTGAATGAATAGTTCGGCTGCAGCACCTTGCCGTTTTCGATAAGAAGAGCCACTAATAAACACCACAAATGACGAAGTTATCTTTATATCCGGCGTGTGTTTTTAAAGGTAGCACCATGATTGAAATTCGCATTCACGGGCGTGGCGGGCAAGGCGCGGTAACAGCGTCAGAGCTGCTTGCGGTCGCGGCGTTCAGAGACGGCAAGTACGCCCAGGCGTTCGGGAAGTTCGGGCCCGAGCGGCGCGGCGCGCCGATACAGTCCTTCGCAAGGATTAGCGGTGAGCCGATACGCATCAGGCAGGAGGTCTATGAGCCTGATTACGTCATCGTCCTGGACTCGAGCCTCATGAAGGTAGTGGACGTGAAGCAAGGATTGAAAAAGGGTGGGACAGTCATAGTCAACACGAGTGAGGACATCCCGGGCATGTGGTGCGTCGATGCCACGCGGATTGCGCTTGACGTAATCGGCAGGCCGATCGTCAACACGGCGATGCTCGGCGCGTTCAACAAGGCAAGTGAGTGTGTGGTGACGCTGGACTCGCTCGCCGAGGCAATCAAAGAGCGGTTCCCGGGAAAGATTGGGGACTTGAACGCAAAAGCGATAGTGAAGGCCAGTGAGGGCTGTGCCTGCTGCGAGGTGTGAGAGATGATTGGCGGAGTAGTGGACAAGCCTGGCAGCCTTGATGCCAACAAAACGGGGGGGTGGAGGAGCTTCCGCCCGATTATTGACAGGGAAAAATGCATTGGGTGCGGAATCTGCAAAAAGTTCTGCCCCGACGTATGCATCGAGATAATCAAAGGAAAATCTGTGGTTGACTACGACTACTGCAAGGGCTGCTTGATTTGCAAGAACTTGTGCCCGGTCAAGGCGATTTCGTCTGAAGAGGAGGAGAAATAGATGAAGAAAATCGCTGAGGGAAGCCACGCGGTTGCAGAGGTCATGCGGCTGCTGAACCCGGCCGTGATGGCGATGTACCCAATCACGCCGAGCACCCACATCCCAGAAAAGCTAAGTGACTTTGAGTCTGACGGGGAGCTGGACGGCACAATCATTCGCGTGGAGTCAGAGTTTTCCGCGATGTCCGCATTGATTGGCGCGAGCGCCACAGGCGTGAGGACATATACTGCAACGAGCAGCCAGGGGCTTGCTTTGATGCACGAGGTTTTGTTCGCCGCGAGCGGCATGCGGCTTCCGATAGTTATTACGGTGGTGAACCGCGCGCTGAGCGCGCCGTTGAACATCTTCAACGACTGGCAGGACTCGATTAGCGAGAGGGACAGCGGGTGGATACAGCTGTACGGAGAGGACTCGCAGGAAGTCGTTGACTTAATGATTCAGGCGTACCGCATTGCGGAGGACAAGCGCGTCTTGCTTCCGGTGATGGTGTGCATGGACGGGTTTTTCCTGAGCCACACTTACGACGTCATTGACGTTCCTGAAGACCTCAAGGGATTTGTGCCGGACTACAAAGCGAAGCACGCCTACCTCGACCCGAAGAAGCCATTGACGCAGGGGGCGTGGGCGATGCAGGAGCCGTACTTCGAGCTGCGAAAGGAGCTTGAAGTGGCTGTGGAGGCGTCGCTTCCCGTGATAAAAGAAGTTCATGACTCGTTTGCCAAGGCGTTCGGCCGGGGTTACGGCGACGGCGCGATTGACGTGTACGGCAAGGGCGACGTGGCGGTCGTGTCGATGGGGAGCATGTGCACGAACCTTAAGGTGCTTGCCGACAAGCTTGGGTTCCAAGTGGTGCGGGTGCGGTGCTACCGGCCGTTTCCCAAAGAAGAGTTGAAGAAGGCGCTGAAGGGGAAGAAGGCCGTCGCTGTGTTCGAGAAGGACGTCGCGTATGGGACGGGCCATGGCGCGCTTTACATGGACCTTGATGGGTTAGTGGACACGAAGATAGTCAACTTTATTGTCGGGCTTGGCGGGCTGGACGTGCCGGTCAGCGAGCTCGAGCGGATGTACAAGCAGCTCCCAAAGATGAAGAGCGGCGAAACGGGGTGGCAGAGATGAGCAGTGAAGCCATTTCTTCGGGCCACTCGGCGTGCGCCGGGTGCGGAGAGATCATTGGCGAGCGCATGGTGCTCGAGGCCCTAGGGAAAAACGTGATTGTTTGCCAGGCGACGGGGTGCATGGAAATCACTACGACGCCTTACCCACGGACCGCATTCAAAATTCCGTGGATTCACGTGACTTTCGAGAACGCTGCGTCCGTCGCGAGCGGGATTGTTGAGGCCGACCGCAAGCTTGGCCGCGACAGCACTGTTGTCGCGATGGGCGGAGACGGCGGCATGATGGACATCGGGATTCGCGCGGTGAGCGGTGCATTGGAGCGCGGGCATGACTTGATGGTGGTCGTGACGGACAACGAGGCTTACATGAACACCGGGATTCAGCGGTCGAGCGGCACCCCGAAGTACGCCGCGACGACCACATCGCCCGCCGGCAAGGCCATCCCGGGGAAGCAGCAGTGGAAGAAGCACATTGCGAGGATTGCTGCGGCGCACGGGGCGCCGTATGTCGCGACTGCGAGCATCGGGTTTCCCGAGGACTTGGTCGCGAAGGTCAAGAAGGCACAGTCAACCAAAGGCCCAACGCTGTTGCACATTTACACTCCGTGCCCGGTCGGGTGGGGGCATGACTCGAGCCAGACTGTTTACTACGCCAAGAAAATTGTGGAGACGGGTTTGTGGCCGCTGTACGAAATTGATGGCGGGCAGCTGAAGATAAACCAACGGCCCAGCTTCGCTCCGCTTGAGGACTATTTCACTGGGCAAAAGCGGTACAAGCACTTGAAGCCGGAGCACATCAAGGAAATCGGTGACCATGTCAAGGCTAGCTGGAAAGAACTGGAAAAGCAGGAAGCCGCTGGCGTTGACCTGATGGTTTTGCCTTAGACTTCTTTTTCTGTTTGGGCCTTGAGGTCACCGAGCTTCTGGATTATTTCTTTGGTCTTGGCGAGGTTTTGGAGTGAGACCGCGGTCTCGAGCGAGACAATGCCGATGTCAACCTTTGCCACGAGCAGGTTTAGCTTTGAAACGTCTTCGCCGGCTGCCTTGCCCGAGGTTAGTTTGGCCTTGGCGGAGTCGAGTATTTCACCCATTACGTCAGAGACTGCTTTGCCGAGCTTTTCCCACAGCAGCTTTTTCTCTTCGTCAGAAGATGCGTTGTTGAGGTCTTTCTCGAACGCGGTGAAGTATGATGACAGGCCTTTGTCGACCTTTTCTTCTTTCAGCGCGGCCCGGAGCTCGCGCATTTTGGACTTCACGTCCTTGGTTTGGGGCTCGGCCGCTTTTTTGCGGCGTGGCTTTTTGCCCTCGAGCTTTTCCAGCTCTTGCTCGAACTCTTCGCGGGAAAGCGTGGCGACGACTGCCTTGCGGACAAGCTCTTTCAGGCCTTTGTCGAACTCAATCAAGTCCTGTTGGGCCTCTTCGAGCTCGCGCTCCTGCCGCTGCAGCGACTCAACGCGGTCCGCCATGACCCCCATGTTGTCGCTGAAGGTCTCCAGCTTTTCGCCAATGTTTTTTGTCTTCAGCTCTTTCGTGAGCGACGCCAGGTCCTGTCGGATGTCAGTGACTTCCTCAAGGTTTTCTGTGTTGCGCTCGCCCCACTCGACGAGCTTTTGCTGGAGCTTGACTACTGAACTGTTCAGGCTGCTGAGCTCCACCCGCTCTTTTCCGATGGTTGAGTAAAGGTCCTCGAATTCCTCGTTGTGCTTCAGGAGTGTTTGCTTGAGTTCCTCGAACTTGTCGATTGAGCCCGCGACCTGCCCGACCTGGTTCATGGTGCGCTCCATTTCTTTCTTGACTTTTTCGCCGGCCTGTGTCTGGGCCTCGACGGCCGAGACGCGCTTCAGCAAGCCGTTGAGTGCCGTGGCGTTTTCCATGCTTTCCTTGTGCCAGGCCTCAAGCTCGGTCTTGAGTGTCTTCATGAACTCCTCGCCTTCCATGCCCTCAGCGGACATGGAGCGGGGGGCTGCAGTGACTTTTTCCTTGAGTGCCGCGAGCTCGGCGTCGTGTTGCTGGTCCGCGGTGGTGGACGTACTGGACAATTCTTCCAGCTTGGTTTGAAGGGAGAGTATTTTTTCTTTTTCGGACTGGATTTTGGTGAGCTGCTCTTCGAGGGCAGCGCGTGCCTCGGGAGCTGCTTGAGCCAGCGGGAGTTTTGAAATGGTTTCCATTTGTGACTGGAGCCTGGCGAGCTCGGCTTTTACCTCGGCCGACATGCCTGGCTTCTTGGCGGAGAGTGTCTGGACTTTGGTGGCCATGTCCGTGATTTCTTTCTGCAGCTCGGGGGGCACGGTCGTTTTGTGGGAAAGCAGGTCAAGCCGCTTGCTTAACGCGGCTATCGAAATCTGGTTTTTCTTGCTTTCCTCGTGCCACTGCCCAAGCTCGTCCTTGATGGACTTGAGCGATAAGGCGAGCTTCTGCATTACTTGCGCTGTTGAAACGTCTGCAGGCATCAAATCAGGGTAAGATAACCCGGGAGGGTTTATAAATATTCACTTTCTAAGCCGGGAAAGCACCACAGCGATGCCCCTGGCCTCGCCCCCCGAAATGAAGGCGCGGGACACGACGTTTCGGAACATCTTGACCGCGTTCTCGGGGTTTCGGAGGCCGCTTGAGCCCGCGGCTTCCTTGAACAGGCGGACGAGGGTCTCCTTTTCCCGGGAATTTGACGTACGGCGCGTGCTGGTTTTGGAAGAAAAGAGTTCGTAGAATACGATTGCGGCGGCATGGGTGATGTTCATCACGGGATAGCCAGGGGTTTCTATGTGCACGACGGTGTCGCACGCGCGGAGCTCTTTGTTGGTGAGGCCACGGGACTCCCTGCCAAAGACAAGCGCGTAACGGCCCTTGGCGTGGGTGGAGGCAAGCTCGCGGGGAGTGAGGTAGGAGCGGGTTGTGTTGTTGTCGGTGCTGGGCTTTGCGGTCGTCGCGATTAGTTCGTCGAAGCCTTCCACGGCCTCGGCAAAGGTCTTGACGGTCTTTGCTTTCTTGACGATTTGGAAGGAGTGCATCGCGCGGGCTTTGGTCATCATGGTGACGTCGCACGGGTTCACTAGGATTAACTCGGACAAGCCGAAGTTGTTCATTGCTCTCGCGACAAAGCCGATAGTCCCTGGGTTTTCTGGTTCCACCAAAATAACTGTCCAGCTCATTTAGCTACCCCTTTTAAGGGGGGCTGCGCCAATTGGCGCTGCCCCCCAAGTTCATGATGTTTGGGCTAGTAGTTTTTTATATCCATAGATTGTATTCCAGCTTAATGAAAAGGATTGCGGTAATGCTCTTGCTGCTCTTGGCTGTGGCCGCGGCAGAAGAGGTGTCACTGAACAGGGCTGCAACGCTCGCGGTCGTCGAGTACCCGGATTTGCAGGTCGCGCCGCAGAGCACGCCCGAGCAGCTGGCGGTCACGGAAACCGGGAGCTACTGGATAGTCGAGTTCGACCAGGTTTGGGTGCCCGTGACAAGTGAGGGCGCAGTGCTAAAGGAACAGGAAGAAGAAATCATTGCCGCGTACAAAGTGCACTACGCGCTCCAGACCGTGTCGGGCCAGCGGGAGACAAACCAGTACCCCACGGCGGAAGAAGACACACTCACTTTGCTGCTCGGGGACGTAGAAAACAAGGAGACTTACTTGGTTTCGTACAAGGCACAGCTGCCCACCGAGCTTCAGGACGAGGCAGACTCATTGGTTACTGCGGCACAGGGCTTGAAGGCGGCAATACAGTCATCACGGTCCTCGATAGTCGCGCTGAAGGCGACCGAGACATCATTGTTCTCGAGCAGGGCGAGCTATTCTGACTTCGGGTCGTGGCGCACGGAGTTCGGGGCCATGCTTGATTCACTGGGCGCGGTGGCGGAAACAGGGTACGCGTACGACGACGGCAGGACGGAGTTCAACCTGGCGGCGACTGCGTTCGTCGAGTCAAGCAACAACACGGCACAAAAGCAGCTCGTGCAGGCGTTCACGGGCGGCATCGCGATATCAAACATTCCGGGGTCGCTTCCGGGCCTGGAGAGCACGGTGAGCCAGTGGAAATCCAATTGGCTTGACGTGCAGCTCACCGACGAAAAAATCGGGGAGAACGCGGGAAGCGTTTACATTTTGTACCACGAGTTTTACAGCGGCGAGACGGTAACTGTGCTGCGGCAGGAGGCGTACTCCAAGGTGCAGGCACTGGCCGTGACCGTGCCGCTCATCCTTGGCGACTTAACGCAGTGCGAAGACAAGCTGACGCCGCGGGAACAGACCCAGCTCAACGATCTGGACGAGGCGTACACAAAGGCAACCGACGCGTACAACGAGGGCCGCGGATGTGAGACCGCGCTGGACGACGAGTGCGCGCGGACCGCGTACCAGAACGCGGTTAGTTACTCCGAGGACGCGGCCGCCTTAGAGGGTGAATTGGGGGGAGCCGACTGCCCGAGCGCAACGCCGACCCCACAGCCAAACATTCTCGGGGATTTCCTTGGGTCTGTGTGGGGGATTGCATTCATTGGCCTCGTGGTTTTGCTGGTGGGGCTTTACTGGTGGAACAACCGGAAAAAGGAGGAGACTTATGATGAAGGCGAGTACGTTCCTGATTGGTAGCCTGCTTCTGATGGCGGTGGCCTGCGCGGCTTCGCTGGATGTGGACAACAGGCACGTTTTCGAGGGCGAGGAGTTCACGGTCAAGTACACTGCGAGCGCTCCGCTGTCGCAGCAGGAAGTGTCAATCGCGTTCGCCGACCAGGAAAAGTCCATCACTTTGCCAAGCATGGCCGTGGGGACTTTTTCGACTACAATTGAGTTCACTGCCCCGCAAAGGGGGACGTATGAAGTCGTGTCCGGGGAAGCGAGGGCTGTGGTGGAAGTCGAGCCTGCGATGGTCGTGCTCGAGGACGTTCGGGTCGAGCCGTCAAGCGTGTCGCCGGGCGACTCGGTGCAGCTGAGCTACACAATCCGTAACGACGGCGACGTAAAGGCTTACCACGTGAAGCGAAAAATCACAATAGCGAGTGACGCGTTCAGCTACAATTCCGAGGAAGACGAGCTGTACGGCGAGATGGGTCCCGGGGCAAGCCTCCACGAGGTCAAGGAAATCATGGCACGGGAAAGCGCTTCCGGCGACGTGAACATACAGCTTACTGTCAGTTACGAGTTCGACAACGAGGTGCACCGCCGCGAGGAATGGGTGCGGCTCGGCGTGTCGGCAATGGACTTGTGGATGGTCGCGGCTGTGCTCGTGGTTATTGCTGCTGCGGGGCTATTTTTCTCAAAGACCCAGCGGGCCGGCGAGTAAGCCGTCGCATTTGCCTGTGGCAAGCTGGGACTGGCCGCCGGTTATGGTGTAGAGGCAGTTCATTGTCATGCCCGGAGAGATTTCGGGGTTGGCTGAGGCGGTTGCCTTGACAAACACTTGGCAGTAGATTCCCTGGTCCGTTATTTCATAGGAATAGGCCATGCCACGGTAAGAGCTGGTGTATTTCCCGGCCGCACACTCAAGGGTTTTTTGGACGCAGAACGTGTCGTCGCCGCAGTCCGCGGGGCCGCCGGTGAGCTGGAAGGCAAGGAATGCCACTACAGACAGGGCGGCAAGCACCGCGACAATCATCAAAAAGAGTTGTGGGAAATTGATTTCTTGTTTGGGCTTGGCGTAAAGCCTTGCCTCGGCACGGGACACAATCTTTTCCGAGTCGCCGAAGCTGTAGCCCTGTTCCTTCAGCATGGCCTTAATTGTCTCGCGCTTTTTGCCTGAGCCGAGGAGCCCGGCGGCGTTGTCGATGACTGCCTTGCTGATTTCTTTTTTTGACGCTTCCTCTATGTCTCCGAACTGCGTCAAGTCGACTACTTCGCCCATCGGGAAGATGATAAGCGGGAATAGTTTATAAAATCAGCGCTTGAGGTGCAGCTCAAGGACATCGCCATCGACCAGGATGTGGTCTGCGCCCACGGTCTGCCCGTCGAAGCGGGCGCTCTTGCCCCAGACCTTGGCGTACTGGAAGCGCGTCGCCCACTCGCGCCGGATTTTTCTGCAGGCGCCGATGACGCGGTGGTCTTTTCTCTTGAGGATAAGGGGCTCTTTCATGTCCGGGGCATCGCCTATCTTCTTCATGTAGACACGGATAAGCCCAAGTAAGTGGAGTATTTCTTCGCGGAGGGCGTCGAGGTTCTCCGCGGTTTCGGCCGATACGAGGAGCGCGCCGCTGGCTTCTTTCTTCAGCGCCGCGAGCTCTTTTTTGTTGAGAGAATCGATTTTGTTGATGACGACCAGTGCCGGGACGTACTTTCGGTTGCCGGTGATTGCGTCGATGAGCTGGTCGATGGTGACGTCCTGCCGCATGACCACGTCCGCGTTGTGGATGCCGTACTCGTGAAAGATTTCTTTGGCGAATTTTTCGGTGAGGTGCGTGAGCTTGCACGACGCAACGAAGTGCACTCCCCCACTGATTTTTTTCCTTATCGTGACGTCGGGGGGATGTTCGTTGAGGCGGAGGTTCGCGATGTAGAGCTCGTCAAAAATGACTTTTAGCTGGCCCGGCTTGTCAATCAAGGCTAAGACAAGGTCCGCGTTGCGGACCACGCTGAGTATTTCCCTGCCG
Source organism: archaeon (assembly GCA_042584585.1). Classification (GTDB taxonomy): domain Archaea; phylum B1Sed10-29; class B1Sed10-29; order WALL01; family WALL01; genus WALL01. The sequence continues at coordinate 48,659 of JBHOSQ010000004.1, forward strand.
CGGCCCTTGCCTTCGGAAGCACCGCTGATGATCCCGGGGACGTCGAGCAGCTGGATTTTTGCGCCCTTGTACTGCATGAGCCCCGGGATGACGTTGAGGGTCGTGAACTCGTACGAGCCGACCTTGGACTCGGCGTTGGTTAGTTGGTTGAGGAGGGTTGACTTACCCACGGACGGGAAGCCAACGAACAGCACGGTGGCGTCGCCCGTTTTCCTGACGGCGTAGGATGGGCCAGAGTGCGCTGATTTCTTGATGGCGAGCTCCTGGCCTTCCTTGAGCTTCGCTATTTTTGCCTTGACCAGGCCGATGTGGTGCTGCGTGCGCTTGTTGTACTTAGTGTTCTTCAGCTCTTCCTCGAGCTCCGCGATTTTTTCTGCTATTACGGCCATGCCCTGAACACCACTAGCTCCTCGGTCAGTATGGACGTGGAGGAAACGGTTTCGTATTCGTAGCCCAGCTCTCCAAGCACGGACTTCGTTTTGTCTGTGCCTGTAATCGAGCTCTGGACAAAGAGTATTTGCCCGCCCGGGGTTAAATAATGTTTTGCCTCGGCGAGGAATCGGTCCAGCAGCTCGCGGCCAGTGGGCCCACCGTCCAGCGCAAGCACGCGGGGCTCCTCGTCCGGGAGGTACGGGGGGTTGAAGATGATTGTGTCGAACTTTCCGTCGATGTTTTCGAACAAGTCGGACTGGATTGCGTTGATTCCTGCGGCCTTGGCGGCGGCAACGGCGCCGGTGTCGATGTCACAAGCAAGGGCCTCAAGGCCCAGCGCAATGGCAGCGCGAGCCTGAATCCCGTTTCCCGTGCCGATGTCGAGGACCCTTCCGCGTGCGTAGCGCTTTACGGCTTGCTCGAGGAGGAGCGAGTCCTCCCTTGGCTCATATACCATGGCCTTACATCAGGGGGATGCTGCTGAAGGCGTTCAGCCCGAACAGCGTCGCAAAGATTGCGGAGAAGATAACAAGCACCACCAGTGCGGCAATGATTATGGCGCCTGATGGCAGCACGACCGCAACCCCCGCCTTGAGCATGTCGATTTGGTGGGCTTCCGCGGTCACCAGTATCTTCAGCCATACTGTGTAAAGCGCGAGCAGGAGGAGGATAAGAATCTCGCCCCAGCTGATTATGACTGCGAGTATCGGAAGGACTGGCATAAAGACTGCCGCCAGGAAGTTAAGCACGCCCAGGATGATGGCCGCGAATATCATGAAGACGGTAAGCGGGTAGCACATCATTCCGAAGTGCATGCCGTATTCGGACTTGCCGCCGAGTAGCTTGGCCATGCCCCAGATCATGCCGTACCAAACGATTGATATGATGATGAACGCCAGGATTACCGGGAGGAAGAGTATGACGTAGGCCATTATCGCAATGATGGATGCGACAGCCGCCTCGACAACGACCTCGAGTGTCTTGCCGGTGAGCCATGCCACGAGTGAGCCGACCAATTGGCCGACCGCGAGCAGTAGCACGTTGATTAAGCCCGCCAAAAAGGCAAACAGCACCATAAGCTTTACGCCGTCGCCGAGGCTCGCCTTTCGGACAAGCCGCCGGGCACCCATTTGGGGCCGGAAAACCAGCATCCTAAAGTCAGTGAATTTTTCGTTGAAGAAACTAACCACGCCCATACGCATCTCCTGTGTTTACTTTTGTGCAATGGCGTTTAAAACCCTTTCGTGGTCAGAGCCCTCTCGGAGTATTTCGGGCGTGTCTCGGAGGTCGACGACGGTCGAGGACTCGCCAACTATCTCCCCGGCATCGATGTAAAGCTCGACCAGGTCACCGAAGTAAGAAAAGGACTGCTCGGCCGTGGCCGCGGGCTCTTCGCCGGCCGGGTTCACGGAAGTTGCGGTGATTGGCTTGTTGAATGACTCGACTATTTCGGCCGCGAGGGGGTTCAGCGGAAGGCGGAACCCGATGCCGCTCGGCGAAAGGTTCCTTGCGAAGCCGCGGCCCTCGAGAATCACCGTGACTTTTCCGGGCAAAAGCTTTTTCAGGAGGGTTTCCTGCTCGGGGCTGACTTCAGAATATGCCTTTAGCATTCGGAAGCTTGAGACCATGACGCTGATTGGCTGTTCTGGGTCGCGCTTCTTCAGGGTGAAGATTTGCCGGACGCAGTCGTGGCGCGTGGCATCGGCGCCCAGGCCGTAGAGCGTGTCGGTGGGATAGACCGCCATCATCCCCTCCTCTAGCACAGAGACTGCCCTCTCGACTATTCCGGGTGAGTTTGCCTTGAGTATTGCCATTGTCTCCCCTTTTACTGCCTACCGGGCCTGCCGGTGAAATAAATGCCGATTGCGACAGAAATGATTGCGAACGTGATCAAGCCGAGGCTCTGGAGCAAGAGTATCACGCCCTGGTTTATGTCCGTGAAGTCCAGTGAGATTACCTGGGGCGCTATTGAGATGAGGACGTATAGGATGACGGCGACGCCGAAGAAGAGGAAGAACATCGAGGCGATGAGCCGCCACTGGCTCGGGCCCCCAAGCATGGAATCGATGTCGACGCGGTTCAGCTTCTGTGACTCGGCGAGCTTCAGGTTTTCTTCCCGCAGCTTCTTCACCGTCAAGGCCATGTCAGTGCTTTTTTGGTTGACGGTCTTGGCGAACTCGCCGAACTTTTGTTCTGACTCGGTGAGCACATCCTTCTTGAGCACTTCCGTCTTTTTCTCGAGTGCCTTCGCGACCATTCCGTCGATTAGTGCCTGGCTTTTTTGTAGGCGCTCGGAGATGAAGGAGTTCATCTCGCGCTTGAACTTTGAGTAAACGTCCTTGTCGGCGACTTCCATTATTTTTTTTATTTGGTCGTCCGATAGCCCCAGCTGCCGCAGGTTGTCGACAATTTTGTCGTCGGTGAGGCCCTCGGCACGCATATCCGCAACTATCTGCAGGATTTTGGGCTTTTCTGCCATAACGCCAACCATTATAAGGTGAGGGTATTTAAAGTTATCTCGATGGCTCTTGAGCTGCCCTCACTGCCGAAATCCGTTGTTTTCAACTCTTCGGTAATCGCCGCGATAGCGATGTCCGCGCTAATCGCAATCATTTTTTTGTGGCAGTTCACGCCGATGCTGATGGGCACGTTGGTGGCTCCGGAAGATTCCAAAAAAGAATTGAGTGTTGACTTTTATTATCTTCGCCAGGCCACGCCAGGCCTGCCATGGCAAGTCAACGGGACTGCGACAAACCCAGGCAACGAGACACTCACCAACATAAACCTCCGCATTTTTTCCGACAGCAACATTGATGGCGCAGACTACGACATAGCCTCCCTTGCGGGCGGGGCCACGGCCAACTTCACAATCGACGCAAAAATCAGGGCGTCCGCGTTCGAGGGGAAGTTCACCGCGCAAGCAATCGTTTCGGTCGAGGGCCAGGCCCCCACCGAGTATGCGATACCAGTAAGCATATCACGCTGATTGCCGAAGATACATACGGTAATTATTTAAAGCGACCCGTTCTAAACCCTCTCCATGGATTCTCTCAAGCAGCAGATAGCTGGCGAGATAGCCCTCTCCAAGAACCCGGGAGCGACGATAAAGAAGTGGCGCGAAATCTTCGGAGTCACCCAGACTGAATTGGCCGACTACCTGAAGATAACGCCGTCCACAATAAGTGACTACGAGAGCAACCGCCGCAAGAGCCCGGGAATCGGCGTAATCAGCAGGTTCGTCGACGCGCTAGTCGACATAGACGCCAACAAGGGAGGGTGGATCCACAAGAAGCTAGCGGGTGAAGAAAAGCCGGACGTCTTCAGCGTCGCGGACTTCAGCAAGCCCATCCCAGCGAAGGCGTTTGCCAACGCAATCGGCGGAAAAGTCGTGACCAACAAGCGAAGGCTCTCCGAAATACAGCTGTCGGGATTCTCAATCGTGGACTCGCTTCGCGCGATTCTCGAGCTTCCGGTCGACAACTTCGCCAATATCTATGGGAGGAGCAGCAACCGCGCGGTGATTTTCACGCGCGTTGACGTCGGTCGATCACCGATGGTAGCAATCAGGGTGACAAACCCCAAGCCGAGTGTTGTTGTCTACCACGGCCTCGACAAAATGGATGACCCGATTGCCAAGAAAATCAGCGAGGTTGAAAGGATTCCAATCATTCTCACGACAATGGACATTGAAACGATAAAAGAACGTCTAGGAAGGTTTTGAAAATGGCAGGCATAGTCGGATACGGCGCGTACATCCCGCGCTACAGGATAAAAGTCGAGGAGATTGCGAGTGTCTGGGGCAAAGACGCTGAAGCAATCAAGCGAGGGCTCGGCGTGAAGGAAAAAAGCGTGCCTGGCCTGGACGAAGACACAATCACTATTTCGACGCATGCCGCGCGCAACGCCATTGAGTATTCAGGCATTGACCCCAAAGAAATCGGCGCGGTGTATGTCGGAAGTGAGTCACACCCTTACGCTGTAAAGCCTTCCGCGACAACGGTGGCGGAGGCAATCAACGCGACACCGGAACTGACTGCGGCGGACTACGAGTTCGCGTGCAAGGCAGGGACAGCCGCAATCCAGACGTGCATGGCAATGGTCGACTCGGGGATGGTGAAGTACGGCCTCGCGATTGGCGCTGACACGAGCCAGGGCCGGCCGGGCGACGCGCTCGAGTACACGGCTGCGGCAGGCGGCGCGGCATTCATAATCGGAAAAAAGGACACGATTGCGGACATCGAGGCGACTTATTCGTTTACTACTGACACGCCCGACTTTTGGAGGCGCGAGGGGCAGGAATACCCCCAGCACGGCGCGAGGTTCACTGGCGTGCCGGCGTACTTCAGGCACGTACAGGGAGCGACCGACGGATTGCTCAAGAAGACCGGGCACGCCTTAGATGATTTCGACTACGTCGTCTTCCACCAGCCCAACGCCAAGTTCCCGCTGAGGATGGGGAAGAAGATGGGCATCCCGATGGAGAAGATGGAGACTGGCTTGGTCGGCAAGCGCATCGGAAACACTTATTCCGGCGCAACCCCCCTGGGGCTTGCGGCGGTCCTTGACGAGGCAAAGGCGGGGGACTTGATTCTGGCCACGAGCTTCGGGTCGGGGGCGGGCAGCGACTCGTTCGCGATAAAGGTAACGGACAAAATCCACAAGAACACTAGGCCTGTGGACATGTACGCGTCAAGGGTGCATTACCTGAGCTACGGCGAGTACGTGAAGCACAGAAAGAAAATCAAGATGTGATTGGCATGGAAAAAGTCGCGATAATCGGAACCGGGATGACCAAGTTCGGCGAGCACTGGGACAAGGGCTTGCGAGACTTGATAGCCGAGGCGGGCGCGAAAGCGGTCACCGACGCAGGCATCGAGGGCAAGGACATCCAGGCAATTTACGGGGGCAACATGAGTGCCGGCAGGTTCATCGGCCAGGAGCACGTTGGCGCACTCATCGCGGACGCGATTGGCTTGTGCCCGATTCCATCGACCCGTGTCGAGGCGGCGTGTGCGTCTGGCGGGCTCGCGCTTCGTGATGCGTACCTTGCGGTCGCGGGCGGAGCTTACGACGTTGTCGTCGCGGGCGGCGTCGAGAAAATGACGGATGTTTATACTGAGCAGGTCTCGCTGACGCTGGGCGGTGCGGGTGACCAGGAGTGGGAAGTTTTCCACGGCGCCACGTTCCCGTCACTTTACGGGATAATGGCGAGGCGGCACATGCATGACTACGGGACGACCGAAGAGCAGATGGCCGCGGTCGCGGTCAAGAACCATTCCAACGGCGCGAAAAACCCACTCGCGCAGTTCCCGTTCGAGATTACCGTCGACCAGGTGATGAAGTCGGGGAAGGTGGCGGAGCCATTGAAGCTGCTGGACTGCTCTCCGATTACTGACGGCGCGGCCGCGGTGATAATCGCGAACGAAAAGTTCGCGAGGAAGGTGTGCGAGACTCCGGTGTGGATAACCGGAAGCGGGCACGCCACTGACACTCTGGCCCTAGATGACCGCAGGAGCATTACTGAATTGGACGCTGCGAAGCTCGCCGCACGGGTTGCGATGAAGCAGGCTAACGTCACGCCGAAGGACATTGACCTTGCGGAGGTCCACGACTGCTTCACGATTGCGGAGATTTGTGCGGTAGAGGACATCGGCTTCGTCAAGAAGGGCGAGGGCGGCAAGGCAGAGGAAGACGGAATTTTCGACCTTAACTCCGACATCTCAATTAACACTAGCGGTGGTTTGAAGTCTTGTGGCCACCCCGTTGGGGCGACAGGCATCAAGCAGGCCGTCGAAGTGACGTGGCAGCTGCGCGGTGACGCCGGGAAGCGCCAGGTCGACAAGGCAGAAACGGCCTTGACACACAACATTGGCGGGTCGGGGGCGACTGCTGTCGTACATGTTTACTCAAGGGAGGTGCAATAGATGCCGCACAGAAAGAGCCTTGCATCGATGTGGCGGAGGGCGCCGCAGCGCTACCGAATGGAAAGCACGATGTGCAGTAGCTGCAACACGTATTTCTTCCCGCCCAGGAACTTTTGCCCGACTTGCAGGCGCAAGAGCAAGATAGAGCCGTACGTCCCGTCCGGAAAGGGCAAGGTTTACTCGTACTCCATTGTGCACGTGGCTCAGGAGGGCTTCGAACTGGAAGTGCCTTACGTCCTCGCGATTGTCGAGCTGAAGGAAGGGGCAAAGGTGACGGCACAGGTGTGTGACGTAAACTTTGATGAGCTGAAGATCGGGATGCCGGTCGAGACTACCTTCAGGAGAATCAGCGAGGGTGGAGAAAAAGGCATAATCCATTATGCCTACAAGTTTATTCCTACAAGCGAACAGAGTAAGTGACCGAGTAGCGGTTTTTTCCGGTCTCCTTGTTCACGCCACGTAGGGTGTACGATTCCTTGACTACCGGGCGGTATGTCGCCTGCAGGTGCTGTAGCGAGATTTTCGCGGCGCGCTTTGAGCCGAAGTAGATGTCGATGCCGTTCTTGACCAGTTCGTACCTGAAGATTTCTGCCTTGCGGTCTTTTTTCACGAGCGCGTGCGCCTCGTTCCGCAGGAAAATCAGCGCGGTCTTCAGGCGGTTCAGGTCCACCACCTTTTCCTTGGGCCGGAGCTGGATTATTGCCTCGTAATAGTCCCCGCTCTTGCGCGAGCAGACTTCGCATATTTGCTTGGCGTACTTCACGGTGAATGGCTTTGTTATCGTGACTTCTTCGCCGCCGAGCGTGCCCTTGACCGTAACGTCGTACACTTCTGCCGTCTGGGACTGTTCTGCGCGCTCGACTGATATTTCTGCGTCGTCGAGCAAGGTCTTGACGTGCGAGCGGACTATCTCTTTCATGGACGCTGAGCCGCCGCTTTCCCACTCGCCCCTTGACTTTACGCGGAGGCAGCGCTGGCACCGCTTGATTGCCATGCCCTCTATTTCGACAAGGCCAGGGTGGTCGGCAAGAAAACAGTCGATGCAAAATCCCTTGTAGAACGACTTGCTGGTCTCGCCGCACTTGGGGCAGAACCTATCCTTCACAAGTAGTCCTCCAGCTTGTACTTCTCGCCGAGTCTCGGCGCGAAGGCGTAGCAACCGAGCTCGTCCTCGGCCCACTGCCTAAGGGCATCGCACTGCTCTTCTTCGCCGTGATTAACGAACACTGCGGACGGGTCCATGGACTTCAACATTTTGTGCAGGCCACTCACTCCGGAGTGCGCGGAAAAGTCAAAGTGCCTCACGTCAAGGTTCGGGACGTTGGTGACCCTGTCGTCGGCCTCGAGCCTGTGCTCGTTCAACAGCTTGTTGCCTGGCGTGCCAGGCACCTGGAACCCGGTGAAGAAGACAGCGGACTTGCTGAGGTCTTTTATGTCCTGGACGTAGCGCACCGCCGGGCCACCCGAAAGCATGCCCGCGGTCGAGACGACGACGGACGGCTCGTTGAACACTGTGTTTCGCTGGGGCGGCGCGACAATCCAATTCGCCCACTTCATTGCCTCGTAAAACTCTTCGTAGTCCCTGATTAGCTCAGGGAAGTCAAGATAAATTTCGGTGACCGCGCGTGACATGCCGTCCATGTAGACGGGGACCTCGAGCCGGTGCGCGTAAAGCATGGTGATTATTTCCTGGGTGCGGCCGACCGCAAAGCACGGCAGGAGCACTGAGCCGCCGGCTTCGGTGACCTCGCGAATGGAGGCGATGAATTCTTTCTCGAGCTGCTTGCGTGGGGGGTGGTCACTCATTCCGTACGTCGCCTCGACGATGACGGCGTCCGCCTTCTTCGGGTACTGGGCGGGCGAGTGGAGGTGGGTTTCTTCGGACTTGACGTCGCCGGAATAGACAATGGTTTTTCCTTCCGCCTCGGCCTCGACTATGGAGGCGCCGAGTATGTGGCCCGCGTCGTGCATCTTGACGGACAGGTCGGAAGTCACGGTGTAGTCCTTGCCGTAGCTGAGCCCGTCCGTGTTGCGGAGCATCCGCTTGAGCTGGGCCTTGGTGAAGCATTGGGTCCGGTTGAGCCTCGCGATTTTTAGGGAGTCGTTGAGCAGCAGCTGGGTGATTGGCACGGTTGCCGTGTGCGTGAGGACGCGGGGCTCCCCGGCCTGGAAGAGGTACGGGACTCCACCGCTGTGGTCGAGGTGCGCGTGCGAAAGCACTACCGCGTCGAGGAAGCCATGGACCGGCAGCGGGAACTGCGGCTGGCTGTTCCTGTCCTCTGCCATTTTCATTCCGTAGTCAAAAACTACTTTGCTTTTCTTTGTTTCGAGGAGTGCCGCACTCCTCCCGACTTCGCGCGCGGCGCCCAAAAAAGACAGTTGCATCGCGCTAGTTAAACCCAAGAAGCTTTATAAAGATACGGTGTGTCTTACGGAACAATGCTCTCAATGCGCGATGGGTTCAGGCTCTTGGACAAGTACGGAATTCCCACCGCACGGTTTGCGGTCGCAAAAAACGCTGACTCTGCGGCAAAGGCTGCGAAAAAAATCGGGTACCCTGTTGCCATCAAGGTCGACTCGCCGGACATAGTGCACAAGACTGACAGGGGCGTTGTTGCCTCCGGCATCACGAACGAAAAAGAGCTGCGCGCGGCCGTCAAGAGAGTGATGAAGCGCGCGGGAAAGGCCAAAGCCAAATCAATAATCGTCCAGGAGCATTGCTCGGGAAAAGAAGTGATTATCGGCGGGGCCACGGACCCCCAGTTCGGGGACGTTGTGCTGTTCGGGCTCGGCGGGATTTTTGTCGAGGTGCTCAAGGACTTTTCAATCAGGGTCACACCAATCACCAAGATGGATGCGGAGGCAATGGTGGAAGAGCTCCGTGGCTATCCATTGCTCGCGGGCGTGAGAGGTGAAGAGCCCGTGGACATTCCGACCATCGTCTCAACGATTGTCAAGGTATCGAGGATGCTCGAGAACGAGCCGAAGATAAAGGAGCTGGACATCAACCCCTTGTTCGTTGACGCCAAAGGCGTAAGGGCCGCGGACGTGAGGGTGATTACTTGCTAAAGCATGTGTTCAACCCGGGCAGCATCGCAATGGTCGGAGCCTCGGCCACGCCAGGCAAAATCGGGCATGTGATTCTCCAGGGAATAATCAAGGGCTTCGATGGCCCGATTTATCCGGTCAACCCGCACGAAAAAGAAATTCTTGGGCTGCAGTGCCACCCGAACGTAAGCGCAATCCCGAAAAAGGTTGGGCTCGCCGTAATCGCGGTGCCGGCAAAGCTTGTCCCCCAGGTCATGGCGGACTGCGGCAAGAAGGGCGTCAAGGCAGCGATAATAATCTCGGGCGGGTTCAGTGAGGTCGGCAAATCCGAGCTCGAGGAAAAAGTGCGGCGCATCGCGGACAAGCACGGGATATCTGTCATCGGGCCGAACTGCCTCGGCGTTTTCGACTCCGTGACCAAGGTGGACACATTGTTCAACCCGCGCTACAAAATGGAGAGGCCGAGGCCGGGCGGGATTTCATTCATCACGCAGTCGGGCGCGGTCGGCGCGGTGGTTATGGACTGGGCCGGCGCGGAAGGGTTCGGCGTGAGCAAGTTCATTTCGTACGGCAACGCACTCAACATTGATGAGGTCGACTTGCTGGACTACCTCGGCAAGGACGATGCCACAAAAGTAATCTGCATGTACCTCGAAGGCACCAAGCGGGGGAAGGAGTTCATCAAGGCCGCGAAGCGCGTCAGCGCCAAAAAGCCGATTGTTGGGATAAAGGCGGGAAAGACCGAGGCGGGCGCCAAGGCAGTGGCGTCACACACCGGCTCGCTCGCCGGCTCCGCCAAGGTGTGGAAGGCCGCGTTCAGCCAGGCGGGAGTTGTCGAGGCGGAAGGAATCGCCGAGATGTTCAACTACGCGCGTGTGTTCGCGGAACAGCCCCTCCCGAAGGGGGACCGCGTCGGCATCATCACGAACGGCGGTGGGTTTGGCGTGCTTGCGACGGACGCGTGCATAAGCAACGGGCTCAGGGTGGACCCGCTGTCGAAGGCTACTGCGCAAGCCATTCGGAAGCGCGTGCCGGATTACGCGGTGGTGAAGAACCCGGTGGACTTGGTTGGTGACGCCGACTTCCACAGGTACGAGGCGGCGCTCGACGCCATGATGAATGACAAGAGCATCGACTCGATACTCTGCATTATTCTGTTCCAGACCGCGGACATAAACTCAAACGTGATAAGCGTAATCGCGGAAGCAAGCGACAAACAAAAAAAGCCGGTAATTTGTTGTGCCGCGGGTGGCGCGTACTCGCAGCTGCACAGCCAATTGCTTGAGGAGGCGGGCGTCCCGACGTTCAGCAGCCTGCGTGCCGCGGCCGACACTTTGGCTGCAATAACTTATTACGACGAGTTCAAGGAGTCTATTCTTCGAAAATGAGGCGGCGGGCCTCGGTTTCTTTTCCCTCGACCAGCAGCGGCAGCAGCTCATTGGCTTTCGGTCCGGAGTATCCCGCCTGCTCAAGGTTCTTGTCGAGTATTGACAGGCCGATTTCGTCAATGCTTTTTTTTGCCTGTGCCTGGCGGAGCAGCTCTATTTTTTTCCTGAACTGTTCTGCCTCGGCTGTGCTGTCAACGCTTATTATCAAGTCGCCGAAGCCACGCGTGATGTCACGGGTGTTGATGGAAGAGCCCGGTGGCAAAGAGCCGGTGATTTTCAGCTTGATGAGCGGCTTTGGGTTGTGCGGTTCCACGTTTTCAAGCAGCTGCCTGGCCTTGGAAATTGTGTCCGATGCTGTGCCGCTTGCTTCGACGTCGAAGCAGTGCAGCGGGCGCGGGGTCTCAAGCTTTTCTGAAGAAAGGGCTTTTGTTGCGGTGTCGTAGAACCAGACGTGCTTCGGCTGCTCTGCCTCGGCCTTGCGCATTTGGGTGATTATGGTGCTGCCGGGGTGGAGTAGGATTTTGCCGTCTTTTTCCTTGACGTCGCTCGTGTGCACGTGGCCGTTTACGTATAGGTCGAATCCGGGAGGGAGATTATCCATTGACAAAAACGCTGCGTCCTCGTAGATGTATTCCCTGAAGCTCTGGTGCAGCATAAGGATGTTCACTGCGCCTGCAATTGGTGTAAAGCTGCACTCCTGGAGCGCGGAGGGCGCGTACTGTTCCGGCACGCCACCCATGCCATGGATGGCCACCGCTTCGTTGCCTTTCGAAAGGATTACTGCGTCGTTGTGGACGTGGATGCAGACACCAGCCCCGTCCATGAGCTCGATTGGGTTGGTGAGCCCGCGGGCGCGCCTCTCGTGCGTTCCGTGGATTGCTACGATTGGTGTGCCAACGCCGACGGCGAGGTCTTTTCCCGAGCGAAACGCGGTGACTGCCGCGCCACTGTGCGACGCGCGGGCGATTCCCAGCACGCGCATGGCCTGGTCCATGACTTCCGGCTTGGGGACGCGGGAGTCGAAGACGTCTCCAGGCAGAAGGATTACGTCAGCGTCGAGGCACTTGGCAAGGGCTTCCCGGCCCTGGACAAAGCTGTCATCCTCGCGCTCGGTGCCCCATGCATACCCGAAGTGCAGGTCGCTGGCGATAGCTATCTTCATTGGTAGTGTTAAGGCAAGAAAGAGTATTAAAGGGTTTTGATGAATTTCCGTGTCTTGGAAACGCATATGGCAAGCGCTTCGTCAAGGGCTTCTGGGTTTACTCCGTTTGCGCCGGCCGCCCCTGCATGCCCCCCGGCGTCGCCGCCGATTAGCTCGGCGATTGCGGGAAGGATGTCCCGCCCCAAGTGAAGGCCTTTTCCGACTAGGTCATTTGTCGCCCTTGCGCTTATGCGGGCCTCGCCGTCCTTGGCCGCGGCGACGAACGATACGTCCGCGCCGATGCGGATTAACGAGCGTGCCACACTGCCCTCGAACGAGCTGACTTTGCTGGTGACGATTAAATGGCTGTCCTCACGCGTGACTTCCAGGCGCTGCGCGCCCTTGAGCCGCGCTATTTTTTCCGGCTGCTCGCGCGGGGCCGCGATGAGCTTCAGCACTTCCTGGAACGATGTTTTGGTTTCGGTGAGCGACTCGGAAAGCACGTGAAAGGCTCGGGGTGTCGCTGCGATGAAGTTCGCGGAGTCGGTGACTATGCCTGCGCACACGGCGAGGGCTATCTCTTTGGTGATGGGCTCGCCCATCCCATGGAGGAGCGAGTAAACGATTTGTGTGCCAGAGACCGCGGACTCGTCGACTATGCACTCGTCGAATTCTTTCATGACCTCTGGTTTTGGGGAGTGGTGGTCTATCAGCAGCTTTTTGCCGTTCGCTGCCTTCACTGAGTCTAGGTCGAAGAGGGTGGGGGAGTTGGTGTCAAGGACAATTATGCAGTCCACAGAAAAATCTGGGTCCTTGACCTCCAGTCCAAAACGGCCCGCAAACTCTGCGATTTGCCCGTTGACTGCGCCGGCGGCAGAAATAGTTGTTTGTTTGCCTTTGCTCTTCAGCGCGAGGGCGAGCGCGACTGCTGACGCGATGCTGTCTATATCAGGGGAGCGATGCGCCAGCAAGAGAAAGGAGTTGGATTCCTCGATGATGGCGGCTGCTTTTTCACTCATCCTTTTCAGACTCGCGAAGCTTCTTCTGTAGCTCCTCGAGGCGCTTCTTGATCTTTTCTTCTTGTGGGCCGAGCTTCTCGAGGCCTTCTTCTGCCTCTTTTTTCTGGTCATCGAGGCGCTTTTTGACGTCATCCTTGGTGCTCTCGATGAGCACGGCGCCGGTGGCAAAGTAGACCTTGCCCTTGGCTGCGTCAAGCTCTTTGAGAGTGTTCTGGATTTCTGCGTTCCTTGCCTCGAGGGACTGTTTCTGCATCACTACCATTTGGTACTGCTGGCTGTAAGCCCGGAATTCCTGCATTTCTTCTTCGGTTGGCATTCTTTGTTCACCTCATTATTGACAGGCACGCGTCCAACAGCCGAAGGCTGCTGTTCGCAGACGCGCGTAGCGCGACTTTGTCGCTGCCGTGAATGTCTATTCTGATTTTTCCGTTGGTTGCCTCGGAGGAAAACGTCCCCCGCTTTGGCTTGGAGTCTGCGGTGAGTGCTTTTGCGATGGCGTCAGCCTTTTTTTGGTCGGCGACGTCCACCTCGATTTCTAGGTTCATGCTTTTCTGTCCTTATTGAAAGCCGCGGCCCGACTTCTTCCCCGTTTTGGAGGAAGGTGACCGCGTCTTTTTTTGCGGTGAGCATTGTGTCGCTTTCCTCGGCCTCGACGCCGAGTAATTTGGCGAACCCGATTTCGTCGTCAAGCCGTAGCGCGTCCGGCTTTTTGCATCGGCCGAAGTCCCGCGCGAGCTTCACGGACTTCAAGGGGATTTGTTTCCCCCATTCCCAGCCGGCGTCGTCTACGCTTAGGAAGCGTATGGACGCTGGGTTGCCGTGCATCTCCGTGATGACTGCCACGATGGGAAAGCCCATTTGGCGGGCTTTTTCAGCGACTTCGTCGACTGATTGCTTGCCCCTCGCCATGGCGTCTGAGCCGGGAACCATTCGCACGAGTTCTTTCACGAGCGAACGGACCCTTGCGCAGGGCTTGCGTGAAGTCGTGAACAGTGGCATTTAATCTGCCTGCACTTGCTTCGCGAGTGGGGGGCGCTCCTTGGTTATAATCTTGTGGCCGCAGTAGGGGCACGTGACAAACTTTTCGATGTCGTCAATCTTTTTTCCGCAGTTCTGGCAGTTGTACACTTACTTCGCCTCCTCTTCTTCGACTGGAGCATCTTCTTTCCCAGAAGAACTAGAGGGGTCGCCAGTTGGCGACCCCTCTGTTGGAGTGTCCTGCTCTTCGGCTGGAGATTCTTCTGCTGCTTCAGCCTTTGGCGCCTTTGCCTTCTTTGCTTTCTTCGGCTTCTTCGATGCGGGCTTTGCCTTGGCTTTTTCCTTTTCTTCGTCTGCCTTGTCCTCTACATCGATTGCGGCGATGAGTTCTTCCTTGGTCGCGCCCTGGACCGCCCTCAGGCTGATTTTGCCGAGCCCGGTCTGTGGGACGTAAGCGCCGCCTGCCAGTTTAGTCTTGCACTTCGTGCACTGCCAGATGCCGTTGGAAACCCGCTTGAGCGAAAGCTTCCCGCACTGGGGGCAGTCGTGCTTGGCTTTGGACTTTACCTCTACCTTGCGCACGTTTTCACGGATTTTTCTTCCGTATCGTGAGCCGAACCTTCCGGCGACCCCGACTTTCTTCGTTTTCTTAGACTTTTTCTTTTGAACCACTTAAACCGCCTCACAACAGTTTTCTTAGTTCTTTCCCTTTCTTGAAGGAGAGGTCAATCAAGTCGTCGACTTCCTTCAGTGTGAAGGCACCTGTGCCACCCTTTTGCATGGCGCAGATGGTCTTGTCGAGGGTTGAAACCGTGAGCCTGGCGTCAAGCGCCATCTCTTCCGCAAGAGTTGGGTCAAGCATAATCGAGTCGCCGATTTTCACGGACGTGCACTCGATTGGCTTCTTGGTGACGGGCAGCTTGCCCGCGGTTTCCTCGCGGATTACTTTGCCGTCCTCGTACTTCGGCATCTTCGCGTCAAGCAGCGCGGAAATCGCTGCCAGCGAGAACGCGTCGAACAGGTTGCCGTCGTAGTCAAGCGCGTGAAGGTCAACGATGACCATCCACACTGCCTCTTCCGGCGTGATACAAAGCTTCTCGAAGTCAATTGTCCCCGACTCGCGGATTCCGCGGTCGACAACCCTTGCGAGCTCGACTGCGTTCGGCCGCGGGGGGCCTGACTCGAAGAGTGGCGACGCCATGGGCGTCAATTCCACGCTGGTCATCAGTGTTCCGGCAGCGGGCTTGTCAGGGTACGGAGTGCCCATTACCAGGCTTACGCCTGCAAGCACCTTGGTGTCCCCGATTGTGACTAGCGCCGAGCCCGGTGAGTTGGGCACGTAGTTCTTCTCGAGCTTGATTTTGCGGTACTCGTCGTTCTTGCGCTTGTCTTCACGCACGCCCTTCTTCGCGAGGGAGCGGGTGTAGTCTGTCTTGACTTCCCATGACACGTCTATGATACTCATTTCGAGCCACCTCCTTCTTTGAAGGACGCTGTTAACGCTTTCTTCTGAAGCACGTAAATTTCCTTGGCTGCCTTGATTGACATTTCGGCTGCCTTGTGGAATTCTTCCTTGGTCAAGTCGCCGTCCATCTGCAGCAGCACGATTTCGTCTGTGCGCGGCAGGATGGCGATTGGCACGTCGGCCTGGCCGAAGTTGTCCTCTTTTTTGCCGAGGTCGAGCACGACAGTGTTGTCGATTTTTCCTGCGGCACACGAGACCACGAGGTCACGCATGGGCAGCCCGGCGTCGGCAAGCGCGACGCTTGCCGCGGTCAATGCCGCACAGCGCGTTCCCGCGTCTGCCTGGAGCACTTCCACGAACACGTT
The DNA here is from genome assembly GCA_042584585.1 of archaeon. GTDB lineage: Archaea > B1Sed10-29 > B1Sed10-29 > WALL01 > WALL01 > WALL01. Next base: position 64,419 of record JBHOSQ010000004.1, read on the forward strand.
AATCATTGTGTTGGGGAAGTTTTCGACTAGCACAACTTTTTCGAGTGCTTCGGCCGAAATCTTGCTGATTTCAGTGGACCTCCGGTCCGGGCCTGGGCGCTTCCGGTCGTCGACCGAGAAGGGCGCCATGTTGTAGCGGTATGTGAGGTACGCTTTGTAGGGGTTTGACTTGTGCCTCGGGAGGCACTCGCGCGGGCCGTAGACGCCTGCCATTACCTTGTTTCCACCCCATTCGAGATATGCGGAGCCGTCTGCTTCCTTGAGCACTCCCGCCTTTATCACTATCTTCCTTAGTTCGTCTGTCTTTCTTCCGTCCAGACGCTTTCCGTTTTTGATAAGCTTCAAATCACTTTTCATTCCCATCTTTTCCACCTGTCTCCAATAATTTCTTTATTCGGTCTGTAAGACCTTTAGTGTGAGCCTCGCGCTCAATCAAGCGGATGGCTTGTTCGGCACGGTTGATGTTTTCGTCAGTGCCTTTGATGTAGATTCGCCCGTTGCGGCCGACGAAAATGGTGCAGTCGCTTCCGTTGGCGAGAATGTCAATCATCGACGCCTTCTTTCCCACTATGCGTGGGATTTTTACGGGGGAAACCTCAATCATTTTTCCGCCGTACAATGGCTTCGCGAAGTCCAAGTCAACTTTGTTGATTTCGTTGACGTGCTGGATTTCCATCATGAGCAAGTCGCCGGCATGGTACTTGGTGTCGCGGAAAAAAACCAGGTAGCCGGTGTACGCCGAGTTAATGTTCACGAAGCATCCCCTGCCCCTGATTTGCTCGACTACGCCAATGACTTGGTCTCCCTCGCGTGGAATGTACTTGCCGCTAAGTGGCACTACTTTTGCAAAGTCCCCACTCTCTTGCACGAACCCCAGGACCGAGGCATAAATGTCGTTTCCACGCCGGAATGCGCCGTGTCCTGCTTTTAGTCCTTTCCCGTCAGCGATTTTCTCGCCGGGAATTACAACTTCCCGCATTTCTATCTCTTCCTTTCCAACAAAACCTAGATTGTTTCTAACAGCTTGGTTTCGACCGCGCCGTGGGTTGATGAATTAAGTTTATCATAAACGTCTGATTGGGCTCCCGCAGCCATTTCGACGACTGTGACGAGAGAGCCATCGTTCTTCCACTCCTCTTTAATCTTTTTGAGGTCGTGCAGGAGTCCGTACACCTTTCCGGTGTACTGCGGTGGCACGCGTATTTCGACGCGGACCGACGCGAACTTGATTGGGAGCACTGGCCTGAGCTTGTCGATGACTTCGTCGACCTGCCTCGACGCGCTCTTGAACGGGTCAATGTGCACGTTTACTTCTTCCATCGCCGCCTCAATCCTCGCGGGCGGGTGGGGCAGTTTGTTCCGTGGGTCAATCGCGTTCTGGGCGATTGTGTTCACGATTTTCTTTTTCTTTGCCTTGACGATTTCCTTGCGCTGTTCCGTCGTTATTTGGATTTCGCCTTTCTTGATTATTCTTTTCGCGACTTCGTTGAATTCGGTGGTGCCGAACGATTCCTTCAGGGCTTCTTCGCTGGCCTTTTCCGCTTTGGACGCGTCTTTGTAGACCTCATCGGAAGCAATCCAATCAGCTACGGGAATTTCTTTTTCCTTGGCCTCGGCTGCCTTCTCGGGGTCCACCAGTATCTCGAAGTGGTGCCCGTGGCTTGTGAGCCTTGCGATGACAGCGTCGTCAAGCGAAATCATTTTGCTTTCCCCTTAAGGGCCTTCTTCACGTCTTCCTGCGTCATCTTGGTGTACTTGCGGTCCGACGTGGACACGTACGAAATCGAAACGGTCTCGGCCGACGCGGTTTTGTCGCCGACTTTTTTCAGTACCTTGAGCGCGAGCACCACGGCTTCATCGCGTGTTGCCTTTTGGTCGTACTCTTTTTCGAACACTGCCTCGACGTCCTTCTTGCCGGAGCCGATTGCCACGGCATAAACTTCGCTGAACGCGCCGCTTGGGTCTGTCTCGAAAAGCTTTGCCCCCGAGTCGTCGATACCCATTATCAGTAGTGATGTGCCGAACGGCCTGGTGCCGCCGTACTGCGTGTACATTTGCTTTAGGTCGCACACGCCTTTCGTGATTGCCTCGACACGCACCGGCTCGTTGTACGCGACTTTTTCGCGCTGCGCCTCGACACGCGCGTAATGGATTATGCGCCTTGCGTCCGCGACTAGCCCGGAAGTGGCTGCGCCGATGTGGTCATCTATCTTGAATATTTTTTCGATTGACTCGCTTTTGACCAAACGGGTCTTAAGGCTCTTGTCCGTCGCCAGCAACACGCCGTCGCCGTAAACAATGCCAACCGCAGTCGTGCCGCGCTTGACTGCCTCTCGGGCGTACTCTACCTGGAACAAACGTCCATCAGGTGAGAATACAGTAATCGCTCTATCGTATGCTGAAGAAGCCGGATACATTAGCAAAACACCTCATTTTTCTCGTTTCTCTTGATTCGGCGTATATTACAATTCAAGCCCTTTAAAAACCTTTGGCTTTGCGGATTGTCTTTAGGGTGCCAGACACGCTTAAAACCGTGATTCTCGCCTTTTCGCCGCCCACGCGGTCAACGAAAGCCAAAGCGACCAAAACGTTGTCAAGCCAGTCGTGGGTGCACCTGCAAATGCCTTTTCCGCGGGAATACTCGATTATCGAGAAATTGGCTTTTGCGTAGCCGTCCTCGCCGAACAAAGAAAGCACAGAATTGCTGACTGCCTGGGAAACGTCCTTCTCGACAGTGGGGCCATAGACCTTGAACTCGATGTACCTGCGCTTCTCTCGCAGCGTCGGGGGAAACGGCTTCATTTAGTGGCCTCCATCACGTATTCGGGTGCCTTGCTGATGGCCCACTTTGCCTGCTGCCGAGTGAGCCCCAGAAAAACGCCGAAAGCGATTAATTGCTCGGGGCTGCGGAGCTCGTGGTCGTTTTCCGCGCCCGTCGAGAGAATGACGCGGTTCTTTTTCTTGAGGCAGATTTGGATTAGCTTTCTGTAGGCCACGATGAGGCGGATTCGCTTGAACTTGCCTGCAACGAGGAACTGGCGGAAAGTGATTGCGACTGCGATGTCGTTGTCTTTCGCGACTTGGAGGGTCGCGGTGTCAATCGTCATTTTGCCGCTGTCCAGTGGGTCCAGCAGGACTTGGGTGCGGGAGCGGGCGATTTTTTTGTTGTCTTCCTCGCTGCCGCCTTTCTTGAATTTCACGGGCTTCGCTGGCGAAAACCCTTCTGCCTTCTTGCTGGCGAACAAGTCGTAATACACGCGTTTTAATGGGCAAAGGGGGCAATATAAAGGGATACGCTTATAAAGCCCCGCACGCAAAACATGGGTTACTCGCTTAGAGTGCCGTGAATGTGGGCGCGATGCCTGAACGCGGAGGAAGTGACCAATCATGGGTGCTTACAAGTACATTCAAAAGACTATGCAAAAGGAATACGCCAGTCGCGACGAGAACTACAAGCAGAGGCTCATCGCTATGAGGCGCGAGCCAACTGTGACTAGGCTCGAAAAGCCCACTAACATCGCCCGCGCCAGGACCCTTGGGTACAAGGCCAAGCAGGGATTCGTCGTTGCACGCGTCAGGGTCACCCGCGGAAGCGGAATGCAGACCCGCCCCAACAAGGGCCGAAGGCCCAAACGCATGGGTGTCAACAAGCTGACGCGCGGCAAGAACAAGCAGTCGATTGCCGAAGAAAAGGCGCAAAGAAAATTCGAGAACCTCGAGGTGCTGAACTCGTACTGGATTGCAGAGGACGGGCAGCACAAATGGTTCGAGGTCATCATGGTCGACCCGGAACACCCGAGCATCGCGAACGACGCGAACGTCTCGTGGGTGACGAGCCAAAGGAACCGCGTTTACCGCGGGAAGACTTCCGCCGGCCGCAAGGGCCGTGGCATAACAAAGAAGGGCACTGGCACCGAGAAGACGAGGCCCGGCATAAGAAGCAAAAAAAGGAAGGGGAAGTGATTTAGATGGCAAAAAAAAGCAAGCGCCCGGCACGCTGCTACAAGAAACCGCCGAAGCACGCCTACACCCGCACCGCCAAGCGCGTGGTGAAGAAAGCGTTCGTGCGCGGTGTCCCCAACATCGTTATCTTCCACTTTGACATGGGCAAGTCCGGAAAGGCTTACAAATACATCGTGAAGCTCGTTTCGAAGAACCCTGTGCAGGTTCGGCATAACGCGCTCGAGGCAACGAGAATTGTGGTCAACAGGACCATCCAAAAAACGATTGGCGTCGAGAACTACCACTTCCAGATAAGGATCTACCCCCACCACGTCATGAGGGAAAACGCGATTATTTCGGGTGCGGGCGCAGACCGTCTGCAGACCGGGATGAGGCACGCGTTCGGCAGGCCCATCGGCAAGGCCGCGAGGGTCAAGCGCAACCAAGCGATGATGACCATCAAGGTCAACACCAAAGCCAACGCGGAAAAAGCCAGGGCGGCGTTCAAGAAAATCACCGCCAAGCTGCCGACCCCGTGCGCCATCGTCGTGGAAGAGCTCAAGAAATGATTCCTGAAAGAGTCGTCAGGGAGCTGAAGCAAAACAAAAACACCCGAGTTCTCGTCCAGCTTCCTGAAGGCCTCAAGACCAAGGCAACCGAAATCTGTGGAGAGCTACGGCAAGCAGGATTCGAGCCCATTGTCTCCGGCGACCCGTGCTTCGGCGCGTGCGACCTAAAAACACTCAAGAACGCGACCACGCTGCACGTCGCGCACTCCGAATTCGTGAAGCAGGAAAATATTGTTTATTGGGAGTACGAGTACGGCCAGTCACTAATCCCGGCAGTCGAAAAGGCGTTGCCGCTGTTGGACAACAGCGTCGGGTTATTCACAACGGTGCAGCACCTGCAGCAGATTCCTGCCGCGAAGGAAGCGCTGGAAAAAGCTGGGAAGCAAGTATTCACCGCACCTGGCAAGACCACGAAGGAATACCAAATCCTTGGCTGTGACGCCGCGGGCGCCGTTTCGATTAAAGACAAAGTCGACTCGTTTTTGTATATCGGCGGAGGCAGGTTCCACCCCATCGCGATCGCGTACTACACAAAGAAGCCCGTGGTTGCCATCGACCCGTTCTCGCTCGAGGCACAGGAAATCGATTCCGCTGCCTGGGAAAAGGAGCGCGCACTGCGGCAGACCAAAGCAATGAACGCGGACAGCTATGGCATCGTCGTTTCGTCCAAGCCGGGCCAGAAGAACTGGAACATTGCGGAGACAATAAAGAAAAAGCTTGAGTCCGCCGACAAAAAAACACTCGTCATTTACTTGGAAAACATTACTCCGGACACACTGCTGCCGTTCAATGTGGACGCGTTCGTGATTACGGCGTGCCCCCGCATCGTCGTCGACGACTGGAAGAACTACACGAAAGCAGTCCTCCTCCCGGAGGAGGCCTGATGCTCGGCTGGTTCGGGTTCGCCGTCGCCGCGATGGTGTTTTACGCGGCACAAAACTTTCTTCTCAAGGCCACAGTCGAAAAAAAATGCAACCCCGCCAGCATCATGGCCGTGTTCATGGCGACCGCGGCAGTGATTGCGGTGACAGCCGCGCTAATTACCGGTGACACGCTCGTCAACGACTGGAATTTGTTTGTTGTGTTTGCAGTCATCAACGGCTCGCTGTTTTTGGCGGGCTCAATAGCCAGGCTCGAGTCACTGAAGTACATCCCGCTCGTGATGGTGTACCCCATAAAAAAGATGGACGTCGCGTTGGCTTCGCTGGTCGGAATAGCATTCTTTGGCGAGACACTCACCGCCGCACAGGCGCTAGGCGTCGTGCTGGCAATCGCAGTTGTGTGGCTTCTCGCGCGCGACAAAAAAGCGGACAAGCCCAAGGACTTCACTAAGGGCGTTGCATTGATTCTTCTTGCGGTGCTGCTCTTCACCGGCACCGACGTCGTGCTGAAGCCCGCCGCGACAGCTGGAAGCGTCTACGTGTTCGTCGCATTGTCTTACGGCCTGATGCTTTTGCCATCGCTTCTTTTGCGGAAGCGGGTGGGCAAAGGCCGTAACGCCTCGCTCGAGACCACGGCCAAGTGGGGGATTGCCATCGGCGTGATTAATTTCTTTGCCATTACATCGCTCTTGAGCGCGCTGAAGACCGGTGCGCTGTCCACAGTGTTCCCCATAACCGCCCTCGCCGTGCCGCTCGCGGGCGCACTGGGAGTAATCTTCTACAAGGAACAGCTCACCCCCAACCGGATTATTGCAGTCTTGCTGGCGGTGGCCGTGCTCGTGCTCATGAGCATGTAGTAATTTAAAGCGCCGCCGCGTTTTTGTTTTCGTGAAAAAAGAGCTTGTTGCAGTCCTCGTGCTTGTTGCGATTGCATGGTTCAGCCTCAGCCAACTCGACCACCACGTGGAGCCTTGGCTCAACACGGTGGTGCTGGACGGAGAAGTCGAGGCGGCGCACTGGGTGAAGGGCAACCCCGGCCTTTACCTCGCCGGAATCTTTGGCGGCGAATTGGTGATGGGAATTGCCGCGAGCCCGTCACTCGTCGGAGGGGACTGGGCCGCGAACGCCAACGCCCCGCAGCAGATGAGCGACATGGACGAGTTCTACAAGACTGATTCCGCGGACCGCGCCGAAGAGATATGGAAAAAATACGGTGCGGACTACGCGTGGTTCCCCGCAAGAAAAGTGTACGCGGGATACGGCTGGATAGACACCAACGAAGACAAAATGAGCGACCCGCGGTTCGAAATTGTTTACACAAACCCGGAGGTGAGGGTATACAAGTTAAGCGGGAATGGCTAGGCCTCGCCGCCGCAATGCTGTTCGGCGCATTGTACCGCGCCAAGCTGCTCGAGGGCTTAGTGCACCCCACGTACGGAAACACTATGTACCACACGGGGATCATCCGCATAATCACCGAAAGCGGGTTCATGCCACTCTATGACTTGTCCTACGGCGGGCTCACCAAGAGCTTTTACGTGCCCGCGTACCGCTTGTTCACTGCGTCGCTTTCCGCGCTTTCGGGCACCGATCCCGTGGTCACCGCGGGGCTCATGGTCATCGCGCTCGGCGTTGTCTCCGTCGCCGCGATTTACTTGCTGGGGAAGGAATTCGGCGGGCCGTGGGCAGGAGTGTGCTGCGCCGCCCTGTTCGTGCTGTCGCCCGAGCTGACGATATACACGATTCGCCCGTTTCCTGAAGTGCTTGGGGTGCCAATGCTTTTGCTGGCGCTTTACTTCGTGAGGAAAGGCGACACGCGGTTCGCGGTTCTCGCGTCTGTATTGACGGCGCTCACCCACCAGACAAGCGCGGTAGTGCTCGGGTCAATACTTCTCGTTCACGCAGTGGTCGCAAAGGACAAGCGGTCCGCTTCCGCGCTCATGGCAATGTTTTTGGCGTACTTCGTGTGGCAGCTGCACGCCTTGGGCAGCCTCGACATAGCAAACATGCGCCAGATAGCACTGAAAGAAAGCGGGGCAATCACCATGATGCACATCGAGCGCATCGGACTGTTCGCGCTTTTGGCCGCGCCGTTCGGCGCAATACGGGCGCTCAAGAATAAGTACTGGCTGCTGGTGGCAATCACTGCGGCAACTTTCCTGCTTTCCAAAAACGAGTTGCTCGGCATCGGGATATTTACTGACCGGCTGTTCACTTTCTTTGCGCTGGCGGTCGTCATACTCGGCGGCATCGGGCTCGCCGAAATCGGGCGGGCATGGGGGAAAGCAAAATGAACATTAGTGTTTTGGATTTCGTTTTGTTCGCCGCCGCGTTTGCAGTGCTGTTCATCGCGCCGGGGTACGCGTTCCTGAGAAAGAAAAAGTACGAGCTGCCGGAAATGCTGGCCCGGTCGTTTGTCCTAAGCGCCGGGATTGTGCTGGTGGAGAGCCTTTTGCTTGCGACGGTGGTCGGGCTGAGCGCGCTTTCGCTGGGCGTTGTGGTTGCTGCCACGGCAGTTACTCTATTTTTCCGGTCTGCCAGTCCTTGATGAGCCGTTTCGCGGCACGGTCGAGGTCGAGCTCTGCGCCTTTGCGCAGCATCATCCACTTTCCCGCGAGCTCCTCAAGCTGCTCGTATGCGTCATCAAATGGTTCAGCCCCATAGGCTTTCGCGATTCTTTGTGAACCAACTTTTTTGATGAGCTTTATCGCGACTCCGATGGGGTCCTTTAGCTTGGTCACGTCGTACGCGCCTTTGATGGCCAACTTTGCCTCTCCTTCTTCGCGCGGGATTATTCCGGGCGAATCAAAGAGCAAAAGGCGTTTTGTTACGCGGATCCACTGTTTTCCTCGTGTGAAGCCGGGTTTGTTTGACGTGCGTGCGCCGCCCCCGAGTGAGTTTATGACAGTGCTCTTTCCAGTGTTTGCGTAGCCAACGAGGCCTGCCCTGACTTCTTCTTTCCCGGGACAGCACGCGTGAATCATTGACCTCAGAGCGCGAGTCCCCTTCCGCTTCTTCGCACTCATCAAAACAACACGGCCTTTCGGCACGTCCATGGTTTTGACCAAGTCAATCTTGTTAACGATGATGATAAGGACTTTTCCTTTTCTCCGGACAAGGCTCTCAAGTTTTATTGAGCGCGTGCCATGCACGTCCCGAGCGTCCACTACCTCGATTACAACATCGCATTCGTCAATTACTTCGCGGACATGCGGGTCCATAGGTTAGTTCAAAGCGGTATGGAATAAAAAAGAGTGCCTCTCTGAGCGAAAACTCGGGGTACCGCCAATTGGCTGTACCCCTTAGTGACGCTAAATGCCCAGCAGCGGCTGGAACACGGGATACGGCTTTTGCTCTGTCGGGAGCTCCCGGCTGCCGGAGACAAGTGCGGGATAGTCCTTCATTAGCTCGTCTGTGTTGCCTTTGACGTAGTTGACTTTTTGGCCGATGCTCCACTCGTCAAGCAATTCTGATTTCTCGCCGAGGACATCAATGGTGCAGCCGCGCTTCATCATCATCCACCCGGCGCGCTCCGCGTTCTTTCCATCGTTCAGCAGGAGCAGCCGCCCCGATGTCCCGAGCGGCAACCCACCGGGCCCAGGAATTGTTTCGGTGAATATGTAAGTGACGTCTTCGAAGACCTCGACAAACACTGCTTGGTCTGGCGAGGACAGGTTGACTTTGTTTCCTTTTGCCTCCACGACTGCGCTGCCGAGCTCGATGGCGATTTCCTGGCTTGTCTTTGGAAAGCCCTTGAACGGCCTGTTAATGCGCAGCGCGAAAGTCCCTTCGTGCACGAGTGGCACGACAACTTTTTTCATTGCTTCGAGTGTTGACTCGCACGTGTGGACTGGGGAATAGGAAACGATTCCGAATATCTTTCCCAGCGTTTCTCCGCTGTCTGCCTCGACGAGTATTCTGCCGCGGCGGCGCGTTATCTTCGCGCCTGGAATCCCTGCGCCGATGTTCGCAAGCAAGCGCTGTTCGAACTGCCGCTTGACCGGCTCGGACTTCAGGAACAGCTCGCCGTAGCGAACAAGAAAAAGTGTCATAAGGCATCCTTAAGTCCTTTCTTAAGGGCTTTCTTTAAGCCATCCTTAACTTCTTTCGCTATCAGCTGGCCATCTGCTTTTCCGCGGAGCTGTTTCATTGTTTCGCCCATTACCTTCTGGAACGCACGCTCGTCCTCGAGCACGCTTTTGTTCTCCGCGATTATTTTTTTGACGGCTTTCTTGACTTGCTTCTCGTTCATCTTTGCAAAGTTGTCCGCGACTATTTCGCTTACCTTGCGCGTCGGGTTGAACGCAATTGCCCGAAGGACTTCGGGAATGCTTTCCTTCGCGAGCATCTTTTTGTCGTAAAGCGAAAACAAGCTGATTACCTTGGCGTCTGGAATCATGTCGACGTCAATCCCCTCACGGCGCAACTCGGTAAGAGTGTCCTCAAGCACGTGCGCGAGCAGCTCGGGGCGCCGGGTCTTTATCTTGTCGAACAAAACAAGGTTGTTCGACGACGCCAGTTTTTCCGCGAGGTCGGTGCTCATCAGTTTCTTCAGCCGGGCAAGCGTTTCTTTCGGAAGCTCGGGAAGCACAATCGCGTTAACGCGCTCGCCAGTGACAACGACCGGGGGAATGTCCGTCTCCGGGTACAAGCGGGCGGCACTGGGCATGGGCCGCAGGAACTGGGAATTGCCGTCAGGCAAGGCTTTCCGGACCTCGGACGGCACGCCTACAAGCAATTGCTTCGCCCGCGCCTCGACCCGCGCAATGGCGCGGGAAGCACGCTTTTTTTCCGCGGCGACCAAGACAACAGCGTCCGTGCCAAGCTTTTTCTTGACCGCGTCCATCTCGGTGATTTGGTACTTGCGCATGTCCTCGTCGCTGTGGATTATTCCGCCGACGCCAGCCTGCTTCGCATAATCGGAGAGCTCGGTGCCGATGCGGCGGCCGGGCTGCGTCTCTTTTCCGAACAAGCCATTGAATCCCGGCAGCGGCAGGGCGATGACTGTTCGGCCCTTGATGAACTTGCAGCTTGTGTTTTTGAACAAGTCTGTGACGTCAATGTGCCTGCCGACTTTTGCGTTCCGCTTTTTCAGCTCGCTGGCTATGCTGATGAGTGTTTTTTGCCTCTGCACTTCGCGGCGCGCGATTTCGGGGAACATCTTCAGGTCCTGCGCGCCCTTGATCTCAACCCTCACTCCTCCGGTGATGCTGATGTTGATGTCCTGGCGGATTGTTCCGATGCCGCGCTTCACTTTTCTCGTCGCGCGGAGCAACGAGCCGATTGCCAAAGCGGTCTCGTGCAAGTGTTCGGGGCTTTTGATGTCCGGGTCGGTCCCGAGCTCTATGAGCGGGATTCCGAGGCGGTCGAGGCGGTAAGTGATTTCACCGGGCTTGCGCTCGAGAGTGGTGGCCGCGTCTTCCTCGAGCTGGACGTTAGTGATTCTTACCTTGCCTTCACTGGTCTCGAGGTATCCGCCCCGGCCGACGAGTGCGGTGCGCTGAAAGCCACTGGTGTTGCTGCCGTCGACGACTGCCTTGCGCATGACCTGGATTTCGTCGACGAAGTCGCTGTTGAATAGCTTGCATACCTGGAGCGTCGTGTCCAATGCCTCTTCGTTGAGCGGGTGCGGCGGCTCTTCGTCGAACTCGACGAGGCAGCTCGTTGCGGGATTCGCTTTGTAGACGTAAGTGGTGTCTTTGGCCTGCTCGTGGCGCGCCGCGAGGTCGATTTGCCCCAGTTCGCCGGCGACGGCACGGAGCTTGCGGCGGACTGTGAGTGGGAAGTCTTCGCTGCGGTGGGTTGGGCAGTCGCAGAACAGCTTGCGCTGCGTGTCCAATTGCTGGTGGATTTCTAGGCCTGCCTTGAACCCGTCGGTCACTTGGCTTCCTCCTGGGTGTCCTCGAGAATCTCGTCGCCGCCTTGAATCTCTTCCATTATCTCGTCGATTCTTTCGTGGAGGCCTTCGATTGACCCGTTGTTGTCAAGCATGTAGTCGGCCATCATGAAGACGGTCTCCATGCCCTTGTTCTTGAGGTCACGCTCGTCCCTGCCGAAAAAGCCTTCCTTGTCCTGGGGGTCGCTGTCGTCGCGGCGTGTGTAGCGGACCTCACGTGGGGCTGAGGTCATCAACAGGAAAAAGTGGGATGTCTTTCCGCGGAAAAACTCGACTTCATCGGGGCTCCGGAAGCCCGTTATGACCACGTCTTCGGCGTCGATGAGCGGGAACAACAGCTTGGCCATTACGCCCATGCCCCCTTCCTTGCGGAGCTCGTCTCCCAGCTTGCTCGCGTTGTCTTTGGTCGGCTCGAGGCCGCGCTTCTCAAGCTCCTTGAGGAAGACGTCGTGGTAAAAGTCAAACTGCTTGAACCCGTACTCTTTCATCAAGTAGTGTGCGACAGTGTCCTTGCCGCTCCTAGCCGGTCCGGTTAAGCCGATAATCATTGAAATCACTTCAGTAAAGGAACATGTCTGGCTCGATATTGTGGTTGAGCTCGCCGCGGAGGTTCTCAGCCATCAATTCGCGGACCTTGTCGCCCTTCGCGTGTGCAAGCACCCAGCCAAGCTTGACATACGCGGTTTCTGCGGTCATGTCCTGGGCGGGAATGGCGCCGGCGTCGTGGTACAAAATGCGCAGGTTGGAGTACACGTTGGGGTTCACCGTGCCGTAGACGCACTGTGTCGCAACGACAACCGGGACACCGCTTTTCACTGCGGACTTTATGCGCGGGATCCAGCTCTTGCGCGCCTTTGTCGGCACATGGCCGAGCGCAGTGCCCTCGATAACCAGGCCTTTGGCGCCGTTGTCGACGTAAAAGTCAATCACTTTGGGGTCCGCCCCGGGATAGGCCTTCAGCAAAGCCACGTGGCGCTCGAACTTGGTGTCGACCTCGACTTTTCCTGTGCCGCGCTTCCAGTACTTTGCCTTCGGCTCAATTTTGCCGTTGGGATAAACGCGCGCAATCGGGTAGTCGTTGATTGGTCGGAACGCGTTCCGCATCGTGGAATGCATTTTGCGGGCCTTGGTCCCGCGGATTAGGTCGCAGTAGTCGTCCGAACTGTTGCCGTGCATGCAAATCGCGACCTCCGCCATGTTGGACAACGCCGCGTAAGTGGAACAAGTGAGGTTCAGCACCGCGTCGGCAGAGCCACGGTCACTCGACCGCTGTGCGCCCGTGAGGATTACGGGCTTCGGAGTGTTGAGCATGAACGACAATGCCGCGGCGGTGTAGTGCATGGTGTCAGTGCCGTGCGTGATTACGACGCCTTCCGCCTTCTCAAGCGCCTTTGCGGTTGCCTTTGCCAGTTCAGCCCAGTCGAGCGGGTCAAAGTCCTCGCTCATCTTGTCAATGACTTTTTTTGTCCTGATGCACGCGATGTCTCCCAGTTCCGGAACAAGGGCGAGCAGGTCGTCGCCGGTCATGTCGGTGTAGACCGCGCCTGTTGAGTAGTCGACCCGTGAAGTGATTGTGCCGCCTGCGCCGAGCAGCGAGACTTTTTCTTTGCCCTTGCACGACTGCTTCACTTTTGCGTGGCCGCCGGTCTCGTACTTGTATTCTTTGGCGATGCGCTTCGGCTCGGGGGAATTGGACTTGGCTAGGCTTTGCCCGGAGTACTTGATCCCGATGTTGTACCCGTTGTCGAGCTTGAGCACTACGTGGTCGGGCGAAGCAGTTATCTCTGGCGATGGCATCAAGAGCCCTTCTTCGCCGCCAACAGCAATCCTGTCGCCGACTGACGCCTTCGCCGCCTTCAGCGCTTCCTTGATTTCTTTTGAGTAAGACATTCAATCACCCGGACGTTATTTTTTCGCCTTCTTCGTTTTTAATGATGGGCACAGCCACGATGTCTAGGGGCTGAAATCCCATTTCGGCACGCTTTTTGTTGATTAGCTCGGCGTTTGGCTTGGTTTCCTCGCTTACCACGATGGTCTTGAACCTTGGGTCCAGCGCGAACCCGTAGGCGTCGCCTATTTTCCTGATTGTTGCCTCCCACCCCATTTCCGAGAGGAAGTGCTGGAGCCCGGCCTTTCGCTCGGCGAACGGTGGCACCCCGTGTTTCTTTCGAGAAGCGAACTTGTCGCTCGTCAAGCCGATTTCGACGGCTCCGCCGAGGGCAAACGCCATTGTAAGGAAGTGCTCGTGGCCCAGGTGGAGCTTGCTGAAGGTCCCGCCCAAACAAATCGTGGCTGGGGCTTTCGCAGAAGAACTGGGGGGGCCCACAGGTGGACGTTGACTTGGGTCAACGTCAGGGGCAACCGGCCCCCCGGTTGACACTTGAGCTGGTTCCCCCAGTTGATCAGTTGACTCTGCGGTTTGAGCCGTTGTTTTCCCCATTGCCGCTGCTTTCTCTCGCTCCCGCTTTCGCCTCAATGCGCCCAATGGCTCCGGGGGGAGCACGACGGAAGTCATCCGACTACAGTCCCCCGCGTCTTGCCCTTTAGTGTTGAGTTAATCTCGTCGGGAATGCCTTTGATTATGTAAGTCTTTATTTTCGAGCGCGCGATTAGCTTCGCGGCCAGCAAGTCGAACACAAAATGCGTGCGTGCGCCGCGGGCGTCCTGCTCCGCCGACAATGCGATGAGCTTGTTGTACTTCATTTTCCTGAATTTTTTCGCTGACTTGAATTTGCGCGGGTCCTTGGTGTAGACCCCGTCCACGTTCGTCGCGTTGACCAGTTTTTTTGCGCCGATTGCTTCGGCGAGGAGTGCGGCGACGGTGTTTGTTGTGTGGCCGGGAACGGTCCCGCCCATCACGGTGATGCCTTTGCGCTTTGCCTCGCGGCGGGCCGCGCCAATTGTTGTCGGCGCCGGGCCCTTGAGCCCGAGTGCCTTGCGTAGGAGGAGCGCGTTTTTTCGCGTTTGCTTGATTGCGACTGCGTCGAGGTCGTACTCACTGACTCGCTTTTTTCGCGCTGCGAGCAATGCTTTTTCGCCCCGCTTGCCCATCCCGACGACAACGCCAACCGCCGTGCGCCTTTTTAAGCGCAGGATAACAGAACTAACTTCCTTGACGTACCCCGTGTCTGCTTTGCCTGGAAACACCAGTGAACCGCCAATTTTTAGGACTATGGGCAAACTAACACACCTCAGGGATTAAATACGCGGGACTATTATAAAAACGTGACTCGAAATGGCACATTCGAAAGAGAGGTACCTCTTCCGCAAGAAATTGAAGGAACTGTCCGAAATGAAGGGGCAGGGGACAGAACTGATTAGTATCTACATTCCACCGGGCTACCAAGTCAGTGAGGTCACGAACAAGCTCCGCGAGGAAGCGGGGCAGGCCATGAACATCAAGAGCAAGCAGACCAAGAAAAATGTCACCGCCGCGATTGAGAGGCTGCTGCACGCGCTGAAGGGGTACAAGAAGCCGCCGGAAAACGGGCTCGCGGTATTTTCCGGCAACATCGACGACAAAGTCGAGTTGTTTTCCATTGAGCCGCCGGAGCCAGTCAACATACAGACGTACAGGTGTGACTCCACTTTTTTCCTTGAGCCGCTTTGGGACATGCTCGAGGCAAAGGAGGTGTATGGCCTTGTCATTGTGGACCGGCGGGAGGCGACACTCGCACTGCTGAAGGGAAAGCGCATCGAATTAATCAAGAACATGGGCTCACAGGTTCCCGGAAAGCACCGCGCCGGCGGGCAAAGCAGCGTGCGTTTTGAAAGGCTTATTGAAATCGCTGCGCACGAGTGGTTCAAAAAGGTCGGGGACATGGCGAACGAGAACTTCGAGCGCGAGAACGTCAAGGGCGTGCTGGTCGGCGGGCCCGGCCCAACGAAGCATGAGTTCCTGAACCACGACTACCTCAGCAACAAGACCAAGAAAAAGATTGTTGGCATCGTCGACACGGGCTACACGGATGAGTTCGGGATTCGCGAGTTGATGCAGAAGTCCGGCGACATCATGCACGACCTCGAGATAGTCAAAGAAAAGCAATTGCTGGAAAAGTTTTTGGGTGAAGCTGCGCTCGGCGGGCTCGCAACGTACGGCGAAGCGGAAGTCCGAGAGGCGCTTACCATGGGCAAAGTCGATATCTTGCTGCTCAGCGAGGAGTTGATGTGGAAGCGCATCGGGTTCAAGTGCCCGCAGTGCGGCGAGATAAAGCACTTGACGGTGAAGGAGCACATGCCGGTCGTGAAGTGCGACAAGGACCACATGGACATGAAGCCCCACATCGAAAAAGACTTCGTGGAAGAGCTCGCGGAACTGGCGGAGCAGATGGCCACGAAAATCGAGATGATTTCCACGGACACGCCCGAGGGCGAGCAGTTCAAGGACGGGTTCGGCGGAATCGGTGCGCTGTTGCGGTTCAAATGAGGATAAAAGACACTCCTCAGGACTTTGTCGTGGAAGAAATAACTTCCAGCGGCGAGGTTCTGGAGGTTGGGAAAGAATACCCTTTTTCTGGGGGCGACGGGGAGAACTTGGTTTTTGTTTTGGAGAAGACCAATTGGGGCACAATGGGCGCGATGAAAGAATTGGGAAAGCGGCTGCATTGCTCGGAAAAGCGGCTTGGATTCGCCGGAACCAAGGACCGGCGCGCCGTCACGGCACAGAGGTGCTCGGCGTGGAACGTGAAAAAAGAAGAGCTCGATAAAATAAGCATAAAAGACATTGCACTGAAGCCACTTCATTACGGCGAGCGCGTCGGGCTCGGTGACCTGCAGGGCAACCGGTTCACCATCACTGTGCGGGACTTTTCTGGCAAGGGAAAAATGCCTGATAAGATTCCTAATTCGTTCGGCCCACAGCGGTTCGGTGGGCAAAGGCAAATCACTCACTTGGTTGGGAAAGCCATCGTCAACGGGCAGTTCCACGACGCCGTCGACACTTATTTGTTTGGGACAATGGACGGCGACCCAAACCAGGAAGTGCGCGAAAAGTGCAAAGGCGATTACGCGCTAGCGATAAAGGAGTTTCCAATGCACTTAACGTACGAGCGGTCCATACTGGGTCACCTTGCGAAGAGTTCGAGCGACTATGTTGGTGCATTGCGCGCGCTGCCACGGAAATTGCTGGTCATGTTTGTGCACGCTTACCAGTCGGAGCTGTTCAACAAGGTTTTGAATAAACGGGGGCTGGAAAAGATGGATGGCGACTTGCTTGAGGGCGGCGTGCCGACTGGCCCGTTGTTCGGCACGAACTGTCCGCTCGCTTCGGGAGAGGCAGGCGAAATCGAGCGCGGGGTGCTGGAAAGCGAGTGGCTGGAGCTTAAGGATTTCGAGGTCCACGGCATGCCTGACTTGACGAGCGAGGGAATGCGGCGGAAGCTGTGGGTGGAAGTAACTGATTTTGAAGTGCTCGAAAAAGGCAGTGACTGGATAAAGGTTAGGTTTTCGCTGCCGAAGGGGAGTTACGCGACAACGGCATTGGACTACTTGGAGTAGATGCCTCTGGGGGCGTCATTTGACGCCCCCAAGTCTACCGCGCCAGCTCAGGTTTGGGCTGTGATACTACTGCTCTGGGATATCTGAAGTAGTGTCGTTTAAATCGGTTACGTTGCCAGTGACATTGCCCGTGACGTTTCCAACCATCACTTCTGGCGAGTCGAATGTGAGGTAAGGCACACCGATTTCCAGTAACTCCAGCATGGCGTCGATTGCTTTTTTGGCTTCGCCGCGCGCTGGCTGGATTTCAATTGTCGAGTTGCTGACGTAGACCTGCGTGGTGGGGTAGCTGGGGTGCCGCAGGATTATTGATGCCCGCTCGTCCATTTCCTGGAGGCACGCTTCCACGTTGAGGTTGGTCGCGTTCTCGTCGGTGCACGAGAGCCACTGGCCGTCTGTCTCGACGCCGTAGGTGTTTATGAGGATGCCTTCGGACGTTAACTTGGTTATCATGGGCACGAACGAGTTGATTGCTTCTCCGTTTCCTTCGTCTGGGTACGGCCGGACTTCAAAAAAGAAGTTGATTTTCCCGGAGTACGCCAGCTCAAGGGCTTTGTAGGTGGCGTCCCAGTAGTAGGAATAAAACAGAACGTCGTTGTACTCGTCGCCGAGGGCATTGTAGCCGACGAATAAGCTTTGCGTTGTGTTGGATGTACGGTGGCCGTTCTCGTCGACGACGTATGCCTTGATTTGCTTTACGCCGATTTCGTCGTACGGCGAGACAAAGTATTTGAAGAAGTACGTTGTGCCTTCCACGTGGTCGAACGTGGCGTTGCGGTCCGGCATAGCCACATATACTTCTGTGAGAGCTAGGGTGGAATCTATTTGAATGGTCGCGTAGCCTGGTTGGGCTGGCTGGGGATAGGCGGACACGCTGAGCTCGGCGCGGGGGCTTTGGCTCGTGCCGAGGTACGCCGTGGCTGCGATTGACGCGACGACTATGAGGGCGAGGAATATCCACTGCTTTTCTGCTTTCATGCTGTTCACTATGCTCGTTCTAAAATAAAAAGGAAAGGGGACTAATGTCCCCTTCTCCGGGTTCTTAAAGGGCTTTGATAGCCGCAATGAGGCTGTCGACTTCTGCAGCCGTGTCCGAAGCAGTGTAACCTGCAACGTACAAGGTGCTTCCGTCCAGCTCAGTCATCTTAGCGCCAGCCGAAGTCAAAGCCTCTGTCTTGCCGACAGCGAGGTTGTTGACATAGTGGCCGCCGATAACGATGGCGTTGCCGGTCGGGTTGGTCGAGTCACTCACAACAAGGCTACCAGAGACAGTACCGAAGGTAACTCCGGTCGCAACAGCGTCCACGTCACATGTGAGGTCGCTCACAATTACGTCCGAGGTGACGTCATATGGGAACGTCTTGTCGGTCGTAACGGTGAAAGCATTCTCAGAAACGCTTTCTGTCTCGGAGACACCAGGTACCAAAGTAACCCTAAGCTTCGCGTCTTCCTTGAAGGCCTTGACTTCCAAAGTGTTGGCGTCAGTTGCCTCTAGGTTAGCGTAGCCAAGCTCGTGGTAGGTGTACCTGTCCTCAGATGCCTTCTCTTGGTTCTGGTCCACGTAGGTTGTAGCCACAGCAGCGTCGGTTGCCTTGATTCCTTCGTAGTTGGCAGACTTCGCGTAGGTGTAGGTGTGTCCTGGTCTTCCGGTGGCCAGTTTGAAGTTTGCCGACAACGCCGTGTTGTTCTCGTAGGCATAGCCGTGCGACATTCCTGTGGTGGTGCCTGAGCCGTTGGTCCAGTTCCAGACTGGGTTGGTCCAGGTCAAGTTGTAGTAGTCACTTGACACGTTGTTGTCTGCGCCGCTGATGACGTAAACCACGTCGTCAGTGCCGTACGACATAAAGTCGCCGGACGTCAAGGCAAATTGCACGG
Source organism: archaeon (assembly GCA_042584585.1). Taxonomy (GTDB): domain Archaea; phylum B1Sed10-29; class B1Sed10-29; order WALL01; family WALL01; genus WALL01. Next base: position 83,078 of record JBHOSQ010000004.1, read on the forward strand.
TCTGCGAACCCTGGTTGGTGCTAACGGAGATTCCGGTAGCAGCAGACAGGATGATGTTCGAGGTCGCTGCACTTGCATTGTTGAAACCAAGGTACCATGGTCCATAAGTCGCGTTGGGCCAGTTAGCTACCATCTGCAGGTCACCAACTTGGTTTGCCTGTGTCACGTTGCGGTGTCCCGTGAACGAATACTCGATAGCCGAGGCCGCTCCAGGTGTCTTTAGCTTCACGTAACTGTTGTCCAGGTCGCCGGACTTGTAGTAAACCGACTCCAGCCTGAGAGGTTGCTCATTCAGGAAGAAGAAGTCGCCCGCCTTCAGTGGAAGGTAACCTGGTTCAATTGCAGTGATGTTGCTAAAGTTCGAGTTCTGGACAATAGCGCCATCCGTGGTGTTCGCTAGGAACGCGTTGGTTCTGTAGTCAGTGTCGTCCCACATCTCGAAGGTGTACTGGTTCTCATAGGTGTCGCTGTACGTAACTTCGTCAATGACATACCGCTCGCTGGACTCAGTTCCGTGGAGGGTAAATGTGTCCACTTCGATTTCACCGCGGTCCGCGTTGGTGCCCGCATAGTTAATCGTAAAGTAGTCCTTGGGGCCAGTTATGGCTGTCATCTGGTCGTTCTTGGCGTAGTTCTTGTTCAGGTAGACGTCAATCTTGTCGGTGTTGGGTGCGACGTTCGTGATGTCGACCTTCCAAATGTCGCTGCCGGGGAACTTGTCGTTGTCAACAAGCTTCAGCAATTCGCCGCCTACGCGGAGTGTTGCCGAACCACCCTGGCCAGGCGTGTAAGACTTCTGCACTGACTGCAGGTACGTGTAGAACCCGCTTGTCGTTGCGTCTTGGTTGTTGCCTGTGTCGAGCTGCGTCGTGACCGCGCTGGTCAAGTCGCCGCCAGTTACAGTAACAGTTGCGTAACCAGTGTTGGGGGTCGTGGTTTCGTCCAGGCTTGCGCTGTCTAGCGTCACCGTATAGGTGTTGTCGCTGATAACAACGTCACTGCTCTGGCCGATTCCCAGGCTGACCTTCTCGCCCTTAACAAGATGAACTTCGTTTGCGGTTATCTTGTTGATGACGTAGTTGCTGCCGAGGAACTTGATCTCAACAGTCTGGTTCAGCTTGCTGTCAGAGTACGGGAAGTTCTTGATGAAATCAAGCGTGTACTTGATTCTCTTGCTTCCTGTGCCCTCCAGGTAGACTCCGTGGAAGTCCTTGTCCTCTTCGTACTTGAGATTCACGGCGTTGCTGACGGAAACACTTTCCTTGTAGTCGTATTCTGCGTTCTGGAAAGTAAACGTTCCTTTGTGCATTCCGTGTGCTTCTCCAAGGGTCAAGGTGTTCACCGTTTCGGTGATGGTTCCACCAGCTTCTGTCTTGTCCATGTACGTTCCTTCTGTCGGAACCGCAGACGATCCACTAATCTTCAGTTTGACGGTGCCCATTGCATCGGGGGTGACAGAGCCACCTGCCTCGATGTACGCCTTGTTACCGATAACTGCCGCGAGCTTAGCCGCCGCAATACCGTCGGAAATCATGGCGTCGCCACCGACAACGATCTGAACATTCGTGTTGCCGCTTGCGTCCCAATAAAAGTCCTTTGTTGGCAGCGCAGCTAGAGCCGCGCCGACAAGCAAAGCAGTACCTGCCGCCACAGCAGCTGCTTTCTTTATATTTAGAGACTTCATTCTTTTTTTCACCTCATGCATCTGTAAAAAGATTTACATCAAGGGAAGAGCAAGAGCCCTACCCTTGGTGAGCATAAATCACACTTCATTTATAAAGATTTCGCCTATTTATCGTCATTTTACGAATATTTAGACCTAAACAAAGTGATGTTGGGTTGATGGATTTAGGGTTATAAAAGGCTATTTAAAGGTCTTTGGAATCTCCTTTAAACGCCCTTGAACTCCTCTTTAAAGACCCTCATTTAATGAAAACTTCCTTGCTGTTCTCGCGGTATTTCCGCAAAGCAAGGTCTTTCTGGACCAATGTGCTGGCATAGCTGTGGAGCACCGAAGCCACGTCCATGAGGATGCCCTGGGCCTCACTGGGGTCGACAACGTACTCTTCCATTGGCTCCAGCTCAATCGAGGACGGCCCGTACGTCAAAACGAAGTAAACCATGTCCTCAAGCCGCTTAGAAGCAATATCCACCTCAAACAGGTTGGTGTATACCCCTTCTTCCTTGACCACCTCGTCCTTCTGGACATTGGTGACTGTCACGATATTGTCCTTGGCCATTTGGCCCATTAAGTGCGTCGTGGCGTCCTCCAAAGCCTTTTTGTCCTTTGACTGGCCCTCGATTATCGCGTGCGCCCTGAAAACTTGTGCTGCTGTCGGCTTTTCGCCCATAATTCCTCGCCTCACTGAATCTACTGCCCGGTACTTCGTGGGATAGCCACCCAATTTTTCGACTGTCTTTAGCTTAATCAGCTTCGCCAAGTCGCCCTCTACTTCGTGGAGCGGCAGGCCGAGCTCTTCGCGCAGCTCTTTCGCTGTCTTTCCGTCTTCGACTAAAGCCTTTGCAATCTTGGCCTGGTTGCGGCTAAACCCGGGCATAGGGCTTTTTATAATTGGGTTTGTTTAAAAACGATTATGGTAAATCCCGCGAACTTCACGGCTCCCGCCATCAGTTTCTACGAGCCCAGTGGCCTAATCGTGATGATCATCGGGGTAGTTCTCATAGTAGCCGCGTTCTACGTGTTCTTTAAAATAATCAAGAACGTCATCGCCAACGCCATAATCGGTGGAATCGGCTTAATCGTGCTGCACTTCGTCGCACCACACGTCGGCGTCAACATCCCCATCGACTTGATAAACATCATCATCGCCATCATCGGAGGGCTGCCGGGCCTCGCCATCATACTCGTTTTCAGCCTCTTTGGGCTCTAAACAACCAAAACCCATAGCCGCAAGGCTAGCCACAACACTATGCTTAGGGGGGTCGCCAATTGGCGACCCCCCATATGGTAAAGCTAGGGCTGGTTCAAGAAAACTACTTAAAAACGCCCGCAATCTTCGTGCCGCACGCGTGGCATTTCTTCTTGTGCACGTGGTCTTCCAGCAGCGAAAACCCGTGCCGCTTAATCAAAAGCTCTCCACAGTTCGGGCACACCGTGTTCTCGAACGGGTCGCCAGGATACGTGTTCCCGCAGTAAACATAGTTCACCCCGACATCAAGCGCGATTGCGTGTGCGCGGGCCAATTTGTCCCGCGTCGTCGGCAACACGTTCCGCATCTTGTGCTGCGGGAAAAACGCGCTGAAGTGAAGGGGCATGTTCGGGTCAAGGTCATGCACGAACTCCGAGATTTGCAGGATGGACGCCTCGTCGTCGTTGTACCCCGGAATGATTAGGTTGGTCACCTCGACCCAGACCTTTTTCTTTTTCAGGAGCTTGATTGACTCAAGCACGTGCTCCAACTCAATGCCGCCGCACACTTTTTTGTAAAACTCTTCGTCGCCTTTTATGTCGACGTTCGCGGCATTCAGTTGCTTGTAGTCCTTAATCATTTCCTTGGTCATGTAGCCGTTCGTGACGAACACGTTCTTGATTTTCTTTTCTTTTGCGAGCACGCTCGTGTCCTTCGCGTACTCGTAAAAAATGGTTGGCTCTGTATATGTATAACTAATGCTGGGCGTCTCGTACTCGCCCGCGAGGCGCACGACCTCGGCCGGCGGAATCTCGCGCTGGGGGCCCGCCTCCCACGCCGCTTGGCTGATTTGCCAGTTCTGGCAGTGCGCACAATGGAAGTTGCACCCCACCGTCGCGATGCTCAGGGACTGAGTGCCGGGCAGGAAGTGGAACAACGGCTTTTTCTCGATTGGGTCGACGTTGATTGAGCACGGCTTGGCGTACGTCATTGCGTACAATGTGCCGCGGATGTTCTCGCGGATTTGGCAATTGCCCCTCCCGCTCTCGGGAATGTGACACCGCCGGTTGCACAATTGGCAGTCAACCGCCTTTTCCGCGGCTTTTTTGTACAAGTAAGCCTCTTTCACGACACAAAAAAAGGCGGCAATATTTAAATATGGTGCTGTTCAGGAAGATAACCATGGCAAACCAAGGCGATTTACTTCACCGCTGATTTCTCTAGGCCTGCCAATACCAATAAAAACCAACGAAGAGTAGTGAGAGCCATGTACCAGACCGTTAGGGGCATGCGCGACCTCGGGCCAGAAGAAATGAAGAAGAGGCAGTTTTTCTGGGACAAGGTCAGGAAGGCGTACGAGAGCTATGGGTTTTCGCGACTCGAGACGCCCGCCGTCGAAAGCTTTGATTTATTGTCGGCCAAGGGCGGGGGCGGCCAGGAAATCAAAAAAGAAATTTATTACTTCAAGGACCAGGGCGACAGGGAATTGGGGCTGCGGTTCGACATGACCGTGCCCACCGCGCGCTACGTCGCGAGCGACGCGTCGCTCGCAAAGCCATTCAAACGGTATTGTTACGGGCAAGTGTGGAGGTACGACCGGCCGCAGGCCGGAAGGTACCGCGAGTTCACGCAATGCGACATCGATGTCTTCGGGGTCGCGACGCCTGCCGCGGACTTTGAAATCTTTGCCGCGACCGTCGACGCGTTTTTGGCGTTGGGATTCAAGAAGTTCGTGATTCGTGTGAACAACAAGAAACTGTTGGCGGGATTGATGGACGCGGTTGGAATCAAGGACGACAAAAAATTGGATGCCTGGCGCGCGATTGACAAGCAAGACAAAATCGGGTGGGACGGCGTAGAAGAAGAGCTGGACAAGAAAAAAGTGCCGAACCCCAAGAAAATTATTGATTTGATTAAGGGCAACAAAATCACAAAGGAAATGACTGCCTCGGAAATCGGCGCAAAAGGCAAAGAGGAGATGGACGCTTTCCTCGCGTTGGCAAAGGCCGCGGGCATGGAGAAATACGTTAAGGTGGACTTGTCGCTTGTGCGGGGACTGGAGTACTACACAGGGATTACTTACGAGGTCATGGCCGGGGGCAAGTGGTCGTGCGGCGGCGGGGGACGGTACGACAACCTCATTAAATTGCTTGGCGGGCAGGACACGGCGGCCGTGGGAATTTCTTATGGCGTGGACCGCGTGATTCAATTAATGGACGAGGCGGGGCTCTTTCCCCCCTTGGGGGGCACCAAGTGCTTCGTGGCGGCGGTTAACGACTCGGTCCGGCAAAAGGCCGTGGAAATAGCCACAGAACTGCGCAAAAGCGGGGTTTCGGCGGAGACTGACTTGGCCGGAAAAAGCCTCGGCAAGCAGTTCGCGTACTGCAACTCCAAGGGCATCCCTTACTGCGTGATTGCCGGGCCCAAGGAGCTTGAGAGCGGGGAGGCAGTGCTGCGGGACATGGAGAGCGGGAACGAGGAGACGGTCAAGCTAGGCGAGCTCGCTGGCAAGCTGAAGTGACTTTTATATAGTTTCAGGGCTAAAGACAACACCATGACTACGAAGCTAGCCGATAACCTCGGGGACGGCGAGCTCAAGCAGCTGATTCTGGCGATTGCCGATGTTACAAAGGAGATTAGCGCCGGCTTTGCCGACAATGACTGCGGCTCCGCGGGCACTGAAAACGCTTACGGCGAAGAGCAGCAGAAAATGGATGTCTGGGCAGACGGAAAAGTGATTGAGGCGCTTAAGGCCAGTGGCCTCGTTGCGTGTATTGGGAGTGAGGAGCAGCCCGAAGAAGTCAAGACCGGCCAAGGCAATTATGCCGTGGCGGTTGACCCGTTGGACGGGTCCAATAACCTGGGGACCGGGTTGGTGGTCGGCAGCATTTTCGGGGTGTTTGAGGGAGACACTGTTGTGAAAAAAGGCCGGGAACTGAAGGCCGCGCTTTACGCGGTGTACGGCCCCGTGACCACGCTGGTCGTGGCGGCGGGAAACGGTGTGGACGAATACGTGCTCAAGAACGGTGACTACTTGCTGAAGAGCTCTGGCTTGAAAATGCCGGAGGGGAAAGTTGTTGTGCCTGGCGCGTCGCGGGACAAGTGGACTCCTGAATACAAGACACTCATAGACTCTTTGTGCGAAAGTGGTGTGCGCATCCGGAACCAGGGCTCGATGGCCGCGGACTTTCATCTCGCGCTGAAAAAAGGCGGGATGTATACTTATCCCGGCTTGGTTGACGCGCCGGACGGGAAAATAAGATTAATTTTCGAGTGCAATCCATTGGCGTTTATCGCGGAACAGGCCGGCGGCATGGCAACGGACGGAAAGCAAAACATTCTCGACGTCGAGCCGCGGGAACTGCAGCAGCGGACGCCGATTTTCTTGGGGAGCAAAAACCTTGTTGAAAAGGTGCTGTGAATGATTGAGGGAAAGGATTTGTTTGGCGCAGTGCGCGACAAGGGCTGCATTGTGATGGCGGCCAACACGCGGATTACCCTGGTTACGGAAGGGATTTTTCGCGCGGCGAAGGACGCGGACTCTGTTGTGATGGTTGAGCTCGCGAAGAGCGAGAGTAATCTAAGCGGCGGGTACACCGGGTTGACCCCGACGGAATTGGCGAAGCGGTCGAAAGAGGCCGCCGAGGTAGTGGGGTTCGACGCGTGGTCGCTTCATGCTGATCACCTTACTGTGAAGACGGGGAGCGCCGAGGAATTGGTGGACACAAAAAAATTGATTAAGGCGCAGATTGGCGCGGGGTTCAACAGCTTTGCGATTGACGCGTCGTTTTTGTTTGACGGGAACGCGTCGGCGCCGGCGGAGCAGTTGGCGAGGAACGTCGAGGTGACGACTGAGCTGGCGAATTACATTAAGGACAATTACAATGGCGACTCGTTTGGTTTGGAAGTGGAGGTCGGCGAGATTGGGAAGAAAAGTGACGCGGGGCTGGTCGTCACTACGCCGGAGGAGGCGGTCGCGTTCATTTCGGCGCTGAACAAGAACGACATTTTCCCGGACGCGTTGGCGATTGCGAACGGCTCGACGCACGGAAATATTTATGGCGCCGACGGGAACCTGGTGGAGCAGGTCTCGATTGACATTCCGCAGACGGTTGCGGTGGCGAAGGCGCTTGCGGGGATGGGTTCTGGCACGCGGATTGCGCAGCACGGGATTACTGGGACTCCGAGGGAACTGATTTTCGAGAAGTTTCCTCACGGTGATATTATCAAGGGGAATGTTGGCACGTTTTGGCAGAACGTTTGTTTTGACGCGTTCGAGGAATTGGAGCCGGATTTGTACGGCAAGATTTTGGGTTGGACGCTTGATGCTTACCGGGACAAGATGCCTGGCAAGAAGGACAACGAGGTGTTCGGCAAGATGGGCAAGAAGGCGGTCGTCCAGTTTTTTGACGAGATTTACGGTATTGGGGACAAGGCGAAGGAAAGGATTGACTCTGTTTCTTACAACGAGGCGCTTGGGTTCTTCAAGGCGTTCAAGAGCGAGGGAAGCGCTTCTTTCCTCAAATAATATAAGCGCTGGCGCGAATAACTAATTGTGACGAAGACAAAGGAGCGGGGTGGCAGATAGTGGCAGAACTAGTGCACACAGTCATGCTTCATGAGCCCAAGGGGGAGCTCAGCGCCCACGTGGAGCGGGTGTCCAGGGGTGGGAAGCTGTTTTACACTGTCCAGGGGATGAAGGGCAAGCGCGTGTTTTATCACTTAATGCCCAAAGTTGTGGAACCACACTTGGGAAAATTCAAATTGCTTCCCGACCCTGAGCCCACCGAAGGGCCAGAGGAAGCCAGGCACGCATGGATAAAGCTCCCGGGAGAAGAGGGCTACAAAATAAAAAAGAACGAGGACGGCACCAACAAAGTCGTTGTCGAGATAACCCAAGAAGACTATGCGAAGATAATAAATTCGAACAAGGTATACGACGTGAACCGTCTCGTTGCCAAATTCTTGTGGAGGAAGCGTGAGTTTTGGGAAAAGCACGGAATCGAGAAGCTACCATCAGACGTAAAGAATAGTATACAAAACATCGCCGAGCGGCTGCTTTTTGTCTTTGACTATCCCCGCTCGAACAGGTACAGGGAAGAGGGGGCTGAAGTGGTCCGAACAGTTGCTAAACACGTTGACCTGATGGACCCGCCACAAAGAAAAATGCTTGCGGACTTGCTGAACCACGACAAGAGGTTCAAGGCAATCAGGCAAAAGCACCGTATGCGCGAATTCACTCTGGACGACATTGAAAAACTGCTCGAAAAAAAAGATAAGCCGAAAAGTGAGAGGCAAAGCCCCGCACAAACCGAAAGCCCGCATGTGAAACTGGCGGGGGACATAAAAAGCTTTTTCAAGAGACAGGAACAAGGCGTTAGGAGCGGAAACCACGAAACACTGCTTTCCATCGTTTTGAAGCTGCATAAGGAAAGGAGTGGGAAGTCATCCAAAGAAGTATTCTGGAGAGGTAAGGACGTCATAGTCCCAATCCTGGCGCGCAAAAGAGTGGAAAAAAGTGTGGCCCAAATGAAAGACGAGGACGTTCCCACTTTTGTGGATTTCCTGAACAACGACGAAACCATGAAGTTGCTTCGCGACGAACACAACGTCCCAGAGTTCACCAACGAAGAGATCTCCCGCATGAAGCGGATATGGGCGGAGAGGAGGAAAAAATGAGCACGAGATACCGCCAAGGCTACATGCTCGAGAAGATGATTGTGGATAGGCTGAACAAGAGCTGCGAGTGGCTGTGCCAGCGTGGCCCCTCAAGCAAAGGGATTGACGTGCTCGCCTGCTCGAAGAAGCATTACAAGACCGTGTTCCTCGAGTGCAAGAACACGGACCAATTAACGTTTTCTATTGCGCGCGAGCAAGTCACGGACCTGGTGCGCAAGGGATTCATCGGCGGCGCCGAAGTATACGTCGCAATCCACTGGCGCAAGCTGAGGCATGACACGGACAAGCGGAAGAAAAAGTTGTGCCTTTACCCGGTTGAGTTTTTGTCGAAGAAGTTCGACGGGAATGAGCAAAAGACCGTCACGTTCAAGCCGAACGACTACCACTTGTCGTTCGAAGAAGTGTTCAGCGTTTAGTAGTCGCCCAATTTTTTCTGCCTTGCAATCACGTCGAGCTGTGCCTCACCGTACACCCCGTCGTACCCGCCCTTTACCTCGACAGCACCGGCGCGGTTCTTGAGGATTGCGGCAGCGATTTTTTCGTGGGTGCGCTTCTTCAATTCTTCCTCAGGCATTTCGGTAAGTACATTCATCTCGCTCGTGCCGGAGACCAAGCTATCGTAGTACTGCCAAACCGCTTTCGTCGCGATTCCGTGGTCGGACACGGCAGCGATTATTTCCGACAGAGGAAGGAAAGTCTTGAAGCCGGGGCGATTCTTTGGGGAGTAGCCCTCTGGCCTGTCGGCCAATTCTTCGACGCGGTGCAGCACGCCTATGGTGAGGGGCTTGTTGCACTTGGGGCAAACATTGTTGTGCTTCTTTGCCTCGTCGGGGGTTAGCACAACATTGCAGTTGCGGTGGCCGTCCAAATGGTACTTGCCGTAGTTCGGGTCCACTTCCACGGTGGACGCGATCTTGTTTTTGCGGATTGCGTTTATGATTGAAGAGTAGTCTTGGGCACAATCAAGCTGCGTTGCCTCGCGGCCGATGCGCCACGGCCAGAACGAGTGCAGGTCCGAGAACGAAACGATGGAAAAGTCGTCAAGCTGTGAGAGGCGCCAGTTCATTTCCGGGTCGCTGGACAATCCGGTCTCGATGGCGTGGATGTGCTTGATTTGGTCCGAGTAGCATTCCTTGATTGAGTCGAAGCCGCTGTTCGAGCCGAACAGGGAGAACCACGGCGTCCAGATGTGCGCGGGAATGACTTCGCACATCGGGTCGATGGACATTACCAGCTCGACTATGTCGGGCGCTGGCATCCCGAAGATGGGGCGGCCGTCGTAGTCGAGGCGCCCGCGCTTCAATAATTCGCCGTTGATTTGGTCGACTACTTCAAAAGAGGGCGCAAGGATTACTTGGTGGATTTTTCTTGTCTTGCCGCCTTGTGAGTAAATGGAAGAGATTTCGGTCTGGAGGACGAAGGGGAACCCGGTTTTTGTCTTGAGGACGCCTTCGCCGGATAAATTGTCTTTGAGGCTCTGCAGCCAAATCGGGTGCGTGAAGTCGCCGGTGCCGAGTAGGTCGATGCCCTTGATGCGCGCGTACTTCTCGAGGTTTTCGACGCTCAGGGCTTTCGATGTCCCGCGGGAGTGCGGGCCGTGGATGTGTAGGTCTGCGTAGAACACGATAAGGGTTTGCGGCAAGCAGCTATAAAAACTCTCGGGGGAATAACACCCGAGTGGAATTAAGGAGTGCATTCAGCAAAAAGCGGCGCAACGAGCTTGTCGAAGAAGCGGCTGAGTTCCTTAGCCTGAGCTACCCGTTCATCGCCGAGAACGCTTTGGGGGACCAGCTCAACGCCATTGCCACGGGGCACTTGATGAACCTGGCAAAGCGCGAGGAACTGGTAGAGGAAATGCCGGCGAACGTTGTTAAGGAAATGGACCGGCTTTTTTTCTTGATGTCGCTGCGTGCGCTCAACATGTTCACCATGGAGTGCCAGGGCCTTGCAATTATGAAGGCAATGCGCGGAGAAACAAGCAGCCCGCCCATCGAGTCAGTGCCCGAGCTGAGGCCGTTGCTTGAGGAAAGGATTAAAATAATTTCCGAGGAAGAAGAGCTCCAGAAAAAAGTCTTGCTTGCGTCGGTCAATGGCAAGCCTGGCAAGAAGTTGGCTGTGGAGCTTGAGAAAAAACAGGCAGAGCTTCACAAAGCCACGATACAAGTCCAGAAGGCTTCGGGAATAGCCCAGGTAATTACCTGATGTAAGTAGGCCCTTCCGACGGAAGCGCGTTGAACGCCGCCTTTTGCTGCTGTTCCGCTTTTCTGGCTTTCTCAATCATCTTTTCCGTGTCTTTCGCGCGCTTCTCGAGGCGCGAGAGGTTCACGTCTACCTTGAGCAGTTTCTGAAGCACTTCGAGCACTGCTTTTGCCGAACGGGCGTCAATGATTTGGCCGTGGGTCTCGCCCATGAGGCAGACCCCTTCCATTCCGCGGAGCTTGCCCATGCCGAGCAGAAGCCCTGCGGCGCCGACTATGCCGCCGCCCGTCTTTTCGAATGTTACCCCTGCCGTGCGCAGCTTTTTCTGGAGCTTCTTGCTGGTCACTGCGCCGAAGACTTTTGGCTTGCGCGGTAAGTGGCCGGTCGCGAACCCGCCGAGTGTGTAGACCAGGTCAGAGCCGTACATCTCCGCGATGTCAAGTGTTTTGCCGGTTATTTCGTAGTGGCTTACGGGCGTTGAGCCCTGGTGGTCGCCAACGATGAACAGCAGGTCTTTCTGTGCCTTTTTTTCTGCCTGCCAGTAATAGAAGTCGTTTTGCATCATGCGGACGGTGCCGTCGTCCTGGATTAGTACTTGCGGGGGGAAGTGGGGCGAGTGCATGGTCGCGAGCTTTTCTGCTTTTAGCTCTTTTATCATGTGGTCGGCCGCGAGCTTTCCCACGAGGCCAAGGCCGGGCAGCCCCTCAATGAGCACCGGCTTTTCCAGCCGCGCTTCATTCTCGATGATGACTTCGGTAGAGTTCATTTGGATTCCTCCTTTGCCTTGCGCCGGTAGTCACCGTACTTGTCTTCGGGAGAATACTTCGGCGGGTATGCGGTCACGCTGTTTTCCTCGGAAAGGGTGTATTCGCCGTTGGGGCGCTTCCGTAGCTTCTTCATTTCTGCGCACGCTCTATGGACAGCTCGCCGTGCTTCTTGAATGCTTTTTCAATCGGTTCCATGGCGTCGCGCAGGATTCTTTCCGCGTCGGGGTAGTCACCCGCGGTGACGGAAAGCAAGTACTCCGGCGCGCTGACGTAAGTGACTGTCACGCCGCCCTTCTGCAGGGCCGTGAGCGCTGAGCGGACTGACTTGACGCCGTCCGGCGCGTAGCTCACGAGTGTGAGCTTGCGCGTGATTGTGACTTCCGGGGCCGTGACGTTTTCTTCCGCGAGCTGGACCAAGTGGTCGACCCATTTCTTGGGGAGCTTCAGGGACTTAACGGCGTCGGCGCCGTTTGCGCTTATGGCCTCGAACCCGGAGTAAAGGTCTCCGAACTCCACCTTGAGCGGCTCGGCGATTTTTGTGTAGGACTCCACAGGGTCTTCCTTGAGCTCGTTGGCCGCGCGCTCGAACAGTTTGTCCGCTCGCTTGGCGCGCTTGTACTGGCTCATCCTGCGCTTTTCCTGGTTGTCACTGACCTTTCTAAGTGAGACGTCAATCATGTTTTTCTCGCGGTCCACGTTCGTCACGAGGCCGACACGGATTTGGCCTTCGCCGATGTGGCTGCGAATGTTCTTAATCCACCCCGAAGCGATTTGGGAGATGTGGATGAACCCTTCTTTCTTGTACTCCAGCAGGTCGACAAAGGCGCCGTATCCCTTCAAGCTTTTTACGCGGCACACGACGAGTTCTTGTGGCTCGGGGTATTCACTCATTTTTACTGTACCTTCACGGCTTTTGCTTCTTTGGTCAGCTCCGCCTTGCCGCCCTTGGGCTCAGCGAGAATGGTCCTGCACTTGCCGCACTCGATTCGCTTGGTCGCGTGGCTGAAAATAAGCTGTTCGTTGTCGCACGACGCGCACTGGACCTTGATGAAATTTGACTTTGGCTCCATTGGAATCACTTCGTTAGCTCCAGGACTTTCTTTGTCCTCGTGCCGATTGTTTTTGGCCGCTTCTTTTTGCACACCGTGCACGTGAGCATCACTGTCGGGTTCTTGGCCTGCTTGTACACCGTGACCTTGCCGGCTATCTTGCTGGTGTAGCCCTTCCCCTTCTCGACGTGCCTCTTTTGCCCCACCGCGTCCTTTCGCGTTTTGCCTTTCTTGTAGAGCTTTACCTTGTGCTCCGTGTTCTTCTTGCAGTGAGGACAATACGTCTTCATCTTGTCTGGCATCTTCATTCTGAAACACCTCTTACATGACTTCTACCAAATCCTGCTTGGACAGAAGTCCGGCCTCGCCACGCGGAAGCTTCACAATATCGCCCGACTTGTATGGCCCATACTCTTTCGTGTCAGAGCCAACAAAAACCGGTATTTCCTTGCGTACCCTGGCGAGAACTAGATTGTTCCCGTTTTCCTTTATAAGCGTATCCTCTTTTGCCGCCTTAAAGGAGTAATCCCCCAACATGACCTTGTCAAAGAACTTTTTGTTGCCGCGAATGGCCTCAACAAGGACCTTAAACACGGCTTTTTCCTCAAGGGTCAAGTGCTCCTCGTTGTACTCCCGGGTGCGGACGGAACGGAGCGCCTTCATCACGAGCTTCTGCTCGCGCTTGTCAAAAACGTCCCGCGCCAGTTTCATCGAGTTTTCCAGCTCGCGGAAGCCGTTGCCGCTGTCCTTGCACTCCTTCGTGCACTTTTTGACGTAGTCCGCGAGGTCGGTATAGAACTTTGCGTCTATCTCCGACATGCGAGTGGAATTCTTTTCCTTGCGCTGGATTTCCCTTAAGTATTCAAAAGTTATCCCCATATGCTCACTAAGCCCTTTGCCGCACAATAAAACGCCGCGTACTCCGGCAGCGACAACTGTTTTTCTTCTTCTAGTTCAAAAACCTTGTCCTTCAGGACAACGTCGGTCGTGGCACGCGCGATGCAGCGCACTTCATCGTCTCCCAACACCACGGGGTCACTGTAATAATTGAACTTGTCCAGGTTCGGCACCTCGCACGCAACGAACCCAGTGCCGCCGTGAATGCTGTTCGGCAACCGCATCAGGCGCGACACGTCCATGGTCACTCCCTTGTCGACCTCGGCGTTCATTTCAATCGCCAAAAGGCCGAACGCGCGGCGCCATGTCTTGGGGTCAAGGTTGACTTGGTCCCAGTCGCCGACCGCGATGCCGCCGAGCACCAACTCTTTTTTGGACAAGATTTTTTTGGCGGTCGCTGGGGACATGCCCAAGCGCCGTGCGACTGACTTTTCGTTGCCAGTGTTGATTTCGTCTGTGATTGCCCTGGAAATTCTTCCGGGCCAGCCCCAAGCGTCAGTGCGCGGGCCCACCAAGTGCTTGCCCTGGCGCCGGATGTGCAGCGCGGGCTTGAGCCCGCTCGCGGTGATGAAGTCAAGTATTTCCTTGCGTGCGTTTTGCGACAGGCTGTGCACGTCCTCGCGGCGGATGTGTATGTGGTAGCCGCGGTTGCCGGAAAAAATGATGTGCAGGTCGTCTTTGGCGAAGCCGAAATCAGGCACAAGGAATTCTTCTATTAGCTTGATGCATTCCTCTTTCACGCGGTTCATGCACTTGTCGCACACCAAGTCCTTGGCGTGCTTGCAGTCCATTTCGTATTCGTCCGCGTCCAGGTCGAAGACCAAATCGGCGCCGAGCCAGTTTTTCTTTGCCATTGGCCGGCCTTCCGGGAATTCGTAGTAGCCGGCGGAGTAGGATATGTAGAGCGGGGTGTCGGCACGCAAGTACGCGTTGAGCTGCTGCTCCGCTGGGAACGAAAGGTGCCGCCAATCAATTTTTTTGTCGTTGCCCGCGCCGAACTCGCGCCGCTCGATGCTGGGCGGGGCCGGCACGGTATGCGAATCGTAGTATCTCCGCAAGGAGTCCCTGATGAACTCAATCTTTTCCATGCTCTTTTCCCTGCTCTTTTCCCTGCTCTCTTCCCTGTGCCTCTTTTTTCTTGGAGTAGTACTTCAGTGGGTGGCGCACGCGCTGGCACAGCACGTCCTTGTTGCGGCAGAGGCCGTAGAAAACCATTTTTTCGCAGCTCGGCGGCGAGTACTTTGTTCCGCTCCCGCGCTTGCCTAATGAATACTCTATATAGTAACGCGTTTTCTTTTCGTTGAAGTTGGGGGTGTTGCGAAATATTTCTGTGACTTGCTCGACTGGCATTCCGATGTTGACGAGGAAAGTCGCGATGACGAACCTGGGCTGGTGGGCCATTGGCTGGCCGGACTCGGCTTCTTGGATGAGCACTTTGATGCAGGGCGGGAAAACGCCTGCCTCGACTTTGCCGAAGTTTTCTTGGGTGGTGAACGCTTTGTCGCGGTTGACTTCTTTTGACACTTCGGCCGCGAAGGTGTCGAATGCTTCGGGCACGTCCATTGGCTGCATCAAGTCTTTCTCGATTTGCTCGCGGAGCTTTTCGGGCAAGAGGTTTGCGATGGACTCTTGGTCGACCTTTACTTCTCCGTTTTTGATTGGTGCGTTGACGAGCTTGTACGCTTCGTCGCGGGGGAGGTACTTGAGGTAGTCAGTGAAGGGAATGGCTGCGTCGTTGGTGTTGAACCCGAAGTCTTTGGCCAGCGCCTGGAGATTCGTTGGGGACTCGCGCATTAGGAATCGGCTGAATGCCTTGGCTTCGGCGCGGGCGTACCTTCCAATCAAAAACTTGTCCTTGGTTTTGCCGACGATTATTTTGGCGAGGGGATAGGAAAGGATTTCGCCTATCATGATTCGCTCGCTGCTGGTGGTTGTCTCGACTGTGGTGCGGCCGGTCTCGATGCCTTCGATGGCGCGCTGTTTTGCCCGCTCCAGGAGCCGGGACTCGACGCTAGTGAAGTCGAAGTTTATCCACTTTGCCAGCCCCTTCGTGGCGCTGGAAAAGGGGTACTTTACCGAGAACTGAAGCTCTCCTCGCGTGAACACCGGAGGCTATTATGCGTGGCTTTCATTAAAAAGGGCGTGCCTGGGGGTTGCCGAGGGCTTTTATTTAGGAAAAAACAAAGAATTAGTGAATGGGAAAGCACATCGCGCAGAAGTATAGGCCTGAAGGATCGCCCATTGCATTGGGGCCCAAGGAGAGAAAAGTATTCAAGACACTGTTTGAGTTCAATGGGATCCACGTAGCGGGCAAGGAAACGAGAAAAGCGGTGGGCGCTAAAACACGTATTGGGGAGATACTGCGGCAGCTCGAGAAAAAACAGGTCATAAAAAAAGGGATTACCTTGGGGTCTGCCCAGGAAGACTTGCTTAGGTCAGTTCAAGTAATCGGTGGAAAGCAGTTCATTAGCCAAGAGGTGAGGGACACCCACGGCAGAACCATCCAACGAATCGTGCGGGAGCTTGCGGAGAAAGGGATTGTGCTTGACGTGGACGAGATAAGGCTCTCCCCCGGCTTTGCTGAAGTTTATACTCTCGAAGGACAGAAGAAAGTCCGCCTCTGGAAGAAAGAAGTGGAATTGCTGGATGCGCTGGAGTACAAGAACGGGGTACACATCATCGGCTCGAAGGCCAGGCGAATCGGTGGGCGGAATACCTCTCGGCTAATGCGGCGGCTTCAGGCAAAAGGCATAATCCAAGACTATATCTCGGAAAGTAAACGCGGCCGCAAAAAGAAACCGTGGATGTCACGCAGCGAGGAAAAAGAAGCCGAGGTGCAAGGCGCATTGACAAAGCTACGCAAAAGGATAACCAAGAAAGGCTAGCTATTTTTTCTTCCTCTTGGCTTTGCGCTTCGCAGCTTTTTTCTTTGCCTTGGGCAGGTGCTCTGCCTTCCACACTCCCCAAATAAGCCCAAGGACCGTGCACAAAGTGATTATCGAGGTAGTGGCGGTCACCGCATTCCCATTGGCCGTCGCAGTCAAGAAAAACGGAATTGCGTAAGTGCCTTTGCTGCCCGCAAGGATTGCCAATAGGAACATCGAGATGACGAAGCCGATTGAAAGGCCCCAAAACCCGTGCCACAAAATAGTGACTGCCTCACGCGCCTCATAGCTCTTGACCGTCCGGCGGTAATACTTGCTTATGTCGCTCTCGAAATCGTCGGCCAACTGGATTGCGGCGAAGATTAAGCCCACAGTGATTGGCGCGAGCCACGACGCGTGCACCACTCCCTCCGCAGACTTCTCCAGGTCAAACGTGGCCTTCCAGCCCACCTGCAGGTCAAACCCAAGCGCAGGCGCGACGATTTGCAGGAGCAGCAGCACAGCCGCCACAACAATGAAGCCCGTCATGAAGGCCTTTGTAATGTTCCACAATTTCTGTTTCATTTCAATGCCACCTTGGTGTCAGTAGACTGCAACAAGCCATCGCCGAACGCGCGGCCCATGCTGCCGAACAAGTCAGTGAACGAAAACTCGTCGTAAAAGAAAACTTTTTCATCCGGCTCGCCCTCGATGCCGCCGAGGGCAGCGGCGCGGCCCAGTGCGAAGTCGCGTGAGCCAGTGTAATCCAATAAGCCGTAGGTAAGTGCCTGCCGCCCGGACATCAAGCGCCCGTCCGCGATGGAATCGAAGTCAGTGGGATTCATCCCCGGCCGATTGGCCAAGAGGTCGGCGCGGAACTGCGCGTGCGCCTCCTCAACGATTGTGAGCAGCATCGCCTCTTCCTCGGGAGTGAACTCGTCGAACGGGCTGGCCATGGTCTTGTAGTCGCCCGAAGCCACGAGGGAAACGTTGACGCCAATCTTTTCCAGCAATCCCAAGTAGTTGTGCACCTCGCTGATTGCGCCGATGCTCCCGGTCAAGGAGTCATCGTCCGCAATTACTTCGTCCGCCGCGCTCGCGACGTAATAAGCGCCGGACGCACCGACTTCGTTGATGTACGCGACCACCGGCTTTTCAGTGTTGCGCACGGCGCGCATCAGTTCCTTGGACGCGACGATGGAGCCGCCGCCAGAATTGATGTCAAGGAGGATTGCCGCGACTTCGGGGTCGGCGTCCGCTTCTTCCAGGAAGGCAATGGTCTCGCGCACCCCAACAGAAGAAGACAGGTAACTGTCTTCGCCGTCAATCAACAGTTCTCCGCGGACGTGCACCACGCCGACCTGTGGGTACAATGGAATGGGAAAGAAAAACACCACCAGCAACAGGAGCAATGCAACCGCCGCAATAGCCGGAACTAGGTATGGATGGCGTTGCTTCTTCCTCGCGCGCATGCTGGGAAGAAGGTGGTTCTAGAATAAAAGGGTTTTTAGGCGTTCGCGCGAATTGCCGCCTGTGCTGCTGCCAGCCTGGCAATCGGCACGCGGTACGGGCTGCAAGAGACGTACGCAAGCCCAACGTCGTGGCAGAAGCCAACCGACTGCGGGTCCCCACCATGCTCGCCACAAATGCCGAGCTTGATGTCGGGGCGGGTCTTCTTGCCCTTCTCCACTGCCATGCGAACCAATTGGCCCACGCCTGTCTGGTCAAGGACCTGGAACGGGTCGTGCTCCATCAAGTTCTTCGCGATATAATCCGGCACGAACTTACCCACGTCGTCGCGCGAGAACCCAAGCGCCATCTGCGTCAAGTCGTTCGTCCCGAACGAAAAGAACTCCGCTTCCTTCGCGATGTCGTCGGCCGTCAAGGCCGCACGCGGAACCTCAATCATCGTGCCCACGGAGTACACAAGGTCCACTTCGGACTCGTTTATGACACGGTCCGCGACTCTTGTCACGATTTCCTTGAGGTAGGAAAGCTCGTTGATGCTTCCAACGAGTGGAATCATTATTTCGGGCGCGATGGTCTTGCCCTCTTTTCTTACGTCCAGCGCGGCAAGGATGATTGCCTCGGCCTGCATCTCCGCGATTTCGGGGAAAGTGATTGCGAGGCGGCAGCCCCGGTGCCCAAGCATGGGGTTGGTCTCGTGCAGCGAGTCAATCTTTTCCTTGAGCTGCTCCACGGAAATCCCTAGCTCGCTGGCGAGATTCTTTATGTCAGCCTCTTCTCTTGGGAGGAACTCGTGCAGTGGCGGGTCGAGCATGCGGATTGTTACGGGAAAGCCGTCCATCACGTCGAACAAGCCCTTGAAATCGCTTCGCTGGAGCGGCAAGAGCTTGGCGAGTGCTTTTTTCCTGGAATCGGTGTTTGGCGCGAGAATCATTTCGCGCATCATGTTGATGCGGTCGCCCTCGAAGAACATGTGCTCGGTGCGGCACAGGCCGATGCCCTCCGCCCCGAATTTCTTCGCGACCTTGGCGTCAAACGGAGTGTCGGCATTCGCACGCACACGAAGGACACGGAACTCGTCCGCCCACCCCATGAACTTGCTGAAGTCACCGCTCAAGTCAGCGTCGGTGGTCGGGAGTGCGCCCAAATAAATTTTTCCTTCGGCGCCGTCAAGTGAAATCGTGTCGCCCTCGTTGACCTTGAGGCTTCCGGCAGTGAAGTAGCCGCTTAGCTCATTGACTGTGATGTCATTGCATCCGGCGACACAGCACTTGCCCATGCCCCTTGCGACCACGGCTGCGTGCGAGGTCATCCCGCCACGGGCCGTGAGAATTCCTTCTGCCGCATTCATGCCGATAAGGTCTTCAGGAGAAGTTTCGGTGCGGACAAGGATTACTTTGCGCTTGTCCTGCTCCACGAGGTCGTTCGCCTTGTGCGCGTCGAACACAACTTCTCCGACGGCCGCGCCGGGCGACGCGGGAAGGCCAATCGCGATTACTTCAGCCTTGGACTTGGCGATTGAGTCAAACTGAGGGTGCAAGATCTGGTCTAGCTGCTCCGGGC
>JBHOSQ010000005.1:0-71906 GCA_042584585.1 archaeon
CCCGTAGCCCCAACCGTCCCCGCTGTTCCTGTCGGCGAGCAGGACTTCGGCGAACTAATCGCCGAGAGCGGCATCGCAAAGATTTACAAGACCAGCACCGGCAAAGTCGTCTACAGCGTCCCCGTGCCGAGGCCCACCGGCCCCGAGCGCCAGCTCCTTGACACCATCAAGGAAGCAGCGACGCGGCTCATCACCGTGACGCCCGAAGAAATCGCGGACCCGAACGAGCGCCGCGCGTTCTTCAAGAAGCGCGTGCTGGAAATAATCGAGGCGTCGCCCGAGCTCGGCGTCGCCCCAACAAAGATTGACTTTTACGCGGACACGATTGTGCGCGAAATGATTGGCTACGGCTCGCTCGACCTATTGCTCGGCGACGACCAGCTGGAAGAAATAATGGTGATTGGCCCGCACAAGCCGGTCTATGTCTTCCACCGCAAGCACGAAATGATTGCGACCAACGTCGTGTTCGGCAGGGACGACGACATCCGCGCGATTGTGGACCGAGTTGCCCGGGACGTCGGCAGGCGGATTGACGTCAAAGACCCATTGCTGGACGCGCGCCTCCCGGACGGGTCTCGTGTTAACGCAACCATTCCCCCGATTTCGCTTGAGGGCTCGACCATCACAATCCGCAAGTTCCGCGAGGACCCGTACACAGTGGTCGACCTAATCAAGTTCGGCACGCTTAACGCCGACTTAGCGGCGTTCCTGTGGATTGCCGCGGAAGGTCTGAAGGCCAAGCCCGCGAACATACTTGTGTCCGGCGGCACCGGCTCCGGAAAGACGACGACACTCAACACGCTCGCCGCGTTCATCCCGCGCACGGAACGCATCCTCACGATGGAGGACACGGCGGAAATCAAGATTCCGGTGGAGCACTGGATTCGGTTCGAGACCCGCCCCCCTGGAATTGAGGGCACGGGCGAGGTCACGATGGACACGCTCGTCAAGAACTCGCTGCGAATGAGGCCGGACAGGATTGTTGTGGGTGAAGTCCGTGGCGGGGAAGCGTCCACGCTGTTCACCGCGATGAACACGGGGCACGACGGCTCGTTCGGCACAGTGCACGCGAACGACTCGCGTGAAACTCTCGTCAGGCTAAAGAGCCCGCCGATGAACGTTCCCGAGCTCATGCTCGCGGCGCTTAACCTAATCATTGTCCAAAAGCGCATCCACGACCGGCGCAAGGGCACCATCAGGAGGGTGACCGAGGTGGCCGAGGTCACGGGGGTCCTCGAGGGCAATCCCCAGATAATTTATCTTTATGAGTGGGACGCGGCGACGGACACCATCAAGCCTACGGGTGTCCCGAGCAAGTTCTTGAACGAGCTGAGCAAGTACACCGGCTTGTCCCACACCGAAATCCAGGCCGAAATCAACCGCCGCAAAGACTTCCTCGAGCAGATGGTCGAGCAGGAAGTCACGGGCATCACCACGGTGTGCGACAAAATCCACGAGTTTGTAGGATAGATTATGGCAGAGATACGCAAAATCATAACTGCCGACGAAAAGGCGAAGAAGGAAGAAGAAGAGCTGAAGAAGCGCCTCGGCCGGGCCAAGGTCGAGAAGCTCCCGACCCGCGGCTACGAGCACGCGAAAGTCGACGACATCGTCTCGCGCATGAAGCAGCGCTTTGACGCGCGCGGCTACGGAAAAAAAGAGGGCAAGGGCGCGGAGCTCAAGAAAAAAGTCGCTGGCAGGCGCGCAATGAGCATGGACCAGCGCGACCCGACCGAGCTCGTGCTCGCAAAAGGCGGCTACGCCAAGCTCGTCGGGAAGCTTTACAAGCGGTTCCATTTCCTCAACGGGTTCAGCGACCGGCTCAGCAAGTACGGCGCCGCCAAAAAAGTCCCGTTCGACCTTGATAAGGCAAACATGAACTACAGCTCCAAGCAGTTCTTTGCAATGGCCGCGGTCGCGAGCCTTATTGCATGGGGCTTCTCGATTTTCATGATTCTCGCGCTTTCCCTAGCCGTCTTCCCGGCGAGCGTGGCGGAAATCGCGGAAAAAGCCGCGGCCCCCGAGTCTCCGCTGGTCGCGATGGCCGTGGCACAAGGGGTTTCGCCGGACCTAATCCAGATGGCCGTCGGGCTACTGCTCCACGCGGGGCTTGCTTTCCTGCTTTCGTTTGTCGTGATGGTCATGGCAATCGTGGTGTCGATGCAGTGGCCTGCGAACGTCGCGTCGAAGCGCGGGAAAGCAATCGACAAGGAAATGCCTTTTGCCTTGCGGCACATGGCCACGGAAGTCAAGGCGGGAATCGGCATCCACAAGACCATGGAAAGCATTGTCGAGGCGGACTACGGCGAGTTAAGCGTCGAGTTCGACCGGACCCTGCGCGACATTGACAAGGGCATGAGCACCGAGGACGCATTGATGGCAATGAGCCAGCGGGCGCCGTCGGACAACCTGTCGAAGTCCATCATGCACATGGTTAGGACCCTTAAGACGGGCGGAAATTTGTCCGCCATCATCACGACCATCGCGAGCGAAGTGGCTTTCGAGCTGCGGATGAAGATGCGCGACTTCGTGGAGCGGCTTAACCTGATTGGGCTTTTTTACATGATGCTCGGCATCGTGGCGCCGGTCTTCGTGGCGGTGCTTGCCGGAATCCTTAACGCAATCCCGACGATTGGGCTTGCCGGCGTTTTGGGCACGGAAGTATTGTTCTTGATTTACTTCGTGCTGATTCCGATGGCGCTGTCGCTCATATTGTACATAATAAAAGTAATGCAGCCGATGTGAAATGGGAATTTACGAGAACTACAGCAATGCCGTGAAGTACGTGAACCCGGGGCTTGAGCCAGACTTCGTCATAGGCATTGCCTTGTTTACGTCAGCGGTTTCCCTGGTCTACGTCGGGCTGTTCATCGACTTGGTCCTTGGCGGGCTTTTGGCCATCATGATTTTCGACTTGGCGCTCGGGTACCCGATGTTCATGCGCGACAAGCGCATCACGGAAATCGAGGAGACGCTGCCAGACGTGATGTCGCACATGTCGACGAGCCTTAGGGCCGGGTCTACCGTGGAATCGGCCTTGAAGGAAGTCGCGAGCTCTGGGTACGGCCCAATCAGCATCGACTTGCGCAACATGCTCCGGGAAATCAACGAGGGCAAGACGTTCGAGGAAGCGTTCCTTGACTTCGGGAGAAGGACGGAGTCCGTCATCGTGCAGCGCAGCGTGAACGTCATCGTCTCCGCAAAAAGGACGGGCGGCGGATTGGTGGACGCATTGGCCAGCATTTCAGAGGACATGCGCCAGAACTTGCGCCTGTTCAAGGAGCGGCGCGCCAAAACAATGGTCCAGGTTTTGTTCATTGTAGTCGCAGCGAATTTCGTGGCGCCGTTCATCTTCGGATTGGTGGCCGGAATCATTTTGTTCCTCGCGCAGATTGGAGGGGAGTCCCCGGCGATTTTCGACACCCTGATTTTCTATTTCAAGGGCTACCTCATCGTGTCCGCTTTGTTCTCTGCGATGGCGTCGTCGATGATGCGGGAGGGCAACATCACGAAGACCGTGATTTACGCCCCGATTCTGCTGGTCATTTCGTACGTCATATTCGTGGCAGTGAATTACTTCGCGAACATCTTCTTTGTCGTGTAATTGCGAAACCTTTATAAATACGCCCCACGTTAGCGTAGCTGGAGGAATCCATCATGAAAAAAGGTCAAGGCTCTTTGGAATATCTCTTAATACTCGCGGCCATTTTGGCTATTGCCGTGGTTGTCGTGGTGGTGGCGAACTCGCTGCTTTCCGCGCCACAGCAGCAGACCAAGCTTGGCGAAGACAAGTACACCTGCAGCCTGCAGGGCATCGAGCTCGTCGGCTACAGCACTCCGGGCGTAGTCCCAGGCGTCAAGTACAGTGGAGAGACGTGCACTACAACTGCCACTGACACCGCCACTGGTGCCTCGTGCACTGTGCACGACGCAAGCGGCAACGATGTAGAGGTCAAGGTTCTGCAGGACCCGAACTCAATCACCTGCCAGTTCGATCCGATAACTGCTTCACCCCCGGCATAAGAGGAGGGATAATCCCTCCCCTCTTATTTTTTATACCACTACCGCCTAGGCTTATCCATGCGCTTGCTTCGTGAGGAAAGGGCACAGACGAGCCTGGAATACCTTTACCTGACGGCTTTCGTTATCGGCCTCGCCGCGGTGACGGCGGTTCTTGTTACTGATGTAATGCATATCCAGGAACAGGCCCGGGACCGCGTGGCGGACGTCCGGGACAAGCTCATCGGCAAGCTCACGAAGTGATCCCAAATGGCTACTGTTCTCCTCGCACTCGCTGGCCTAGCGTATGCGTCCTTCACCGACCTGAAGGAGCGCATTGTTCCGGACTGGCTGAGCTATTCCATGGTCGCAATCGGCCTCATGTACCACTTGGGGCTCTCTGTTTTGGAGTGGTCCCTCCACCCATTTCTCCTGTCCGCGGGCGGCGCTGTGCTGGCTTTTGTGTTTGCTTACGCCCTGTGGCGCATTGGGGCGTGGGCTGGCGGAGACGTCAAGCTCTTCACAGGCCTTGGAGCCCTTGTACCCCTCGTTTTCCCGTTCATAACCTTCCTCAACTCGGTCATCCTGTCCTTTCCGTTCCTGATGCTCTACGTCTTTGCCAAGACCGCCACTGCCCCGGGCCTCAGGAAAGTGTTCAAGACCATGATTTTCCGCGGCGTGAAGCGCGGTGTTGCACTCGGCGCGGTCGGGGCACTAATCGCGTTCGTGACAAACCCGGCGCTCACCCCCACAGGGGTCTCCACCGTGTTCGCTTCCGCCCTTTTCATGACTTTGTTCTGGGAAGTGATGTCTTACGGCAGGGAAAAGGCGCTCCGCTCCCGCATTCCCGTATCCAAACTTGAAGAGGGAATGATTTCGGCGGAATTACTCTACCTCGACAAGGGAAAGCTAAAGAAATTTACCCCCACTATCGTCCAAAAGCTAATCTTGTTCGAGCCGAAGAAAACAATCGCTTCGTTTTACCAGGCAGCGGGTTTAGAAAAGAAGGACATCGCGGCCTTGAAGAGGCACGGCGTAAAGTCTCTTTTGGTTAGGGAGTCGATGCCGATGGTTCCCGTGTTGTTTTTGGGTGCTTTGTCCGCGGAGCTATTCGGGAACTTGGCGCTGTTGTTGTTGGAGATGCTTTGAGTATTGCTCAAGAAGTATCCGCCTTATTACCGGCGGGGCCTGCTCGTCCTTGAATATTTCTTCGTGCTCTTTTATGGCGAGCATTACGTCGGTGAATGGCTGTGAGTAGTACTGGTCTTTTTTCGTGATTAAGTCGAATATGTAGAGCAGCTTGTTGCCGCTGATGGGGCTGTATCCGCCGTGCTGCTGTGACAGCTTGATGTGCTCTTCGAAGAGCTTCCTCTGCTTTTCGTGGAGCTCGTCGAGTGAAAAGTCGGCCAAGGCCTTTTCCGTGATTTCTGTAGCCACTTTTTTGCTTTGCTGCTTGCTCCTCCACAGCACGAACAATCCAGCCATCGCAATCACTGCAATGATGCCCACGACTATTGGGATGACGTTTTCTTTGGCGACGTCGCCGGCGGATGGGACGTAGGCAATCACCACTGTTTTTTCTTCGGTGTTCCCGCCTGGGTCCCTTGCTGTAATTGTAACCTCGTTCTCCCCTTCTTTGAGCTCGTGCTCAAACGTGAACACGCCGCTGCGCTCGGCCCAGTACTCGCCGTTGCCAACGGTGATCTTGACTTGGCAGTTCTCGCGCTCGCCCCAGAACCCCACGAAGTTGTGCCGCTCACACACGGTGGCGGCGTCGGTCCAGCCGCTAATCGTAATCGTCTGCTCACCGCTCTCGGCGGGCAACTTGTCCACATCAAGCGCAACAGAGTCGTCCCACGACACGACCTCGAACGCGTTGGACAAGTCGTATTCTCCGGGTTGGGTTGCTTTTAATTCCCAGAGAACTTCCGCTCCAGTTTCAGCCACTAAGGAATCCACAGTAATAGTTTCTGCTTTAGCTTGGACAGAATTCAGTGATTTGAATTGAGAGACAACATCAAAGGCATTCACTCCCACCCGCGCGTCAAGTTTCACATCTACCACTACAAATTGGTGGTTTTCTGTTAATTCAACGGGATTGTCCTTAACACCATAACTAAAATCACTCTTCTCCAGCGCGCTGGCTGCCAGTACTGTGCTTATGAGCAGAATGAGCATCAGGCCGCGCTTCATCGACCCTTACAAAACGCGCGTGGTTTTTAAGGATTTGCCTGTCATACCGGCTCGTAGTACTTCTCTAGGTACGTTCCACCCGTGGTCTCGAGTTGGAGCAAGGTGTCGCCAGTTCCGGAGACGTAAATGTCTGCGTTGGCGCCTGGCAGGAACGGACTCGTCGGCTGGAGCACAACAGTCAAGTGGCAGTAAGTCGAGTTTTCGTCAGAGGCAAGCGTCGCGAGCGTCACCATGGCCATGCCGTAGGCGTCGCGGTGGCTCCACTTGTCCGCGGTCTTGCACATGCCCTCGAAGTCTTCGCTCGTGTCAGGAGCTGAGCTATAAGCCACGAGCACGTCTTGGTCTTCGTAAGTAAAGTAGTGGTCAATCACGAACTCGCCCGTGACTGGAGTGACTTCAAAGAAGTAAGTGGCATGGCACTGGCTGTTTTCTATGCCGTGTACGGTGTAGCCTAGGCTTTCTTTGTCCCACATCTCGCCCTTGACGCACGCGGGGTTCACGTCAGCCAATTCTTGGTAAAACACGCCCATCTTTTCGGCTGTGGAAAGCATGGCGGTCTTCAATTCACCTTGGCAGTACTGCGTGAGGTTCTCGGGGTTGTACACTTCGCTGTCCATTGGCACGAGGCAGTCCATGGACTTGCCTTCCCACGCGAGGACGCTTGCTTTGAGGTCTTCGGGGTAGTACTGCATTTCAGGAGTGGCGTCGCTCACGGAGTCGATGCGAAGAATCATGTCGCACATTCCGTCTTTCTCGCCCGCCATGGACATGGAGAACGATGACGCCTCCGTGCCTTGCGTTACTTCGGCTGGCGCGCAGTCTTCCGCGGCCTCGACAAAGCAAGTCAAGTTGTCCCCGCAGTTAATTGGCTCAGCCTGTCCCTCACCCGAAGGCAACAACAACACTATCAACAAGCCGACAATCACGGCGCCAATAACAACAAATTTTATTTCCATCCAAATTACCTCAGTTCTTTTAACAAAGAGAGGTCAAGCCGCCCTGTCGCAGTTATGTACTCTCCTTTTTTCCAATCTTGTTTGGCCTTCAACCACTTTTTTTCTGTTGAGCCCAATATTCGCCACTTTTTTTCTGTTGAGCCCATTATCGCCGCATTTTCGACGAAAACAGGGATTCCAGCATCAACCAGCAGCCAATTCTGCTTTCCACCGGATTCATAAATCCGCTTTATTTCTCCCTTAATAGTTTTTCTGAAACTCTTAACGTCAGACTCTATTTCTTTTTCTTTGGTGGTGATTTGTTCTGGATGGCATATAATCAAAAATGCCACCCAGTTGTTTTTTTTGTTAATGTTCTCTAAATAATCGTCAAGATGTTTAAGTGCGTAAGGAAGGAATCCCCTGAAGGTGTTCCCATTTACCTCCATAATTGCATCATCATCACAGCCTTCGTAGCCTTTCCCTAAATTATGAATTACTCTTTTCAGGACCCCCACGAAGTGATTCTTTTCAAATTCCTTGTAGTCCATGTGATTTTCCCCAAATTCTTTGTAATCCATATACTCACCTTTATCTAAAGTGGTCTTGCCCCAACAACTTCCATGCCATCTGCTTCTAAAACTACCATCATAGGTTTATAGATACCCTTTTTAGTTTTAAAGTAACTAACTTTAACTAGTCTCCCGCCTTGTGCCAAATCAGGCCGGAGCTCGCCTTTTGACGCCGTTTCTATCACCTTAGACTTAAGCACTGATTCACTCCAACCATACCTATCGAAGAAGTCCACCAAGTGTTTTCCAACGATGTGGTACTTGAACGTTCCCTGTTTTAGGTAAACGTCTTTTGTGCCGATATTCATTTTATTGAACTTGCTGCTTCCTGCTTTTGCCGCGGCGTCCATCACTTCAAACGACTTCTTTGCGCCCCAGATTTGCCCGGCAAACTGCGCGGGGTTGTGCCATGCCGTCGTCGCGAGGCCAACAACCAAGTCACTCGCGTAGTACCTGACCTTGTCCGCCGCGTCCTGTTCGAACAAGTTCACGTTCTCGACAATCACGCAGCCCAATGCGTCCCCAGCGTCCGCAACCAGCGACGGAATCGCGCCGCCGAACCCCTGGATGGCTCCACCCGCAAAGCTAGTGGCCGTCCAAAGCTGGTTCGCCGCACTGGTGGTGAGGCTGTTCCATATCCCCTGCACGGGATTCACGTTGGCGTTCAACTGCTTCGCAAGGGTTTGCTGGCCAACGTCAATCGCGTCCTGTTGATAGTCCACACCCGTCAAGTAAGTGCTTGCGTCGGCTCCAGTGTCCACCACGAATTGCCCCGCAGTGCCGAACCAATTCGCCACCCCCCGCGCGAAGTTGCTCGCGGGATTCTGCTTGGACATCACACGACACCGGTCAGTCGCCGAAAACCCGGCCATGTGCTTCATTTGGTCGTAATATGGCTCGTCACGCATCTTCGAAATCGCGTTTTCCTTCAAGTCATAAAAACCGCGGGTGACGCGCTCGCACTTGGCTACGCCCCCAACTAATTGGGAAATAGCTTCCGTGTCCATGCGGCTGAACCGCAGGTAATTAGAAGGATTAATGTAGTCGTTAAACTCTTTGTTCACAACGCTGCAAGGCGGCCGGATTATGGATTGTTGACCCGAAACCCAAAGGGCGTGGTCTTGCGTTTCGGCAGAAGACAATGACTCAGCGGCCTCGACTTGTTCGAGGCGCCTCCATAATTCAGTGTCGTCATAGTTCAGCACGGCAACCAAGGCAGAAGCAACTCTTCCAGAAAGCGAGTCGCTTATTGAGGCAGAGTCGAAAAGCTCTCCTGCCTCTTGCATAGCAAGGCGCTCCATTTCTTGCTGGTACTCCGCGTTGGCTGCTGCTGCAGCTTCCTCGTTTTCTTTCATGTGTTGTTCTGCTTTTGCGTTCAGGCCGTGTTGGTAGCTTGTCCATTGTGTTGTTGAAATTGTGTCGCCGCTTGAGCTTCCGGCGCATTCGCCCCCGAAAAAGTTCCACGAAAGCGGGACGCCCATGCACTTGTATGCGTCGCCGTGGAAGCACCGCAGCCCGCCACTCGGGGCGCACTGCATTTCCGTGCCTTTGCACGAGCCGTCCTGGAGGAACATCGTGCCTTGCGAAGAGCCAAAGCAGACCCAGCGGACGTTGTTGATGCATTGCTCTTCACTCGGTGAACACGTTGCGCCGGTCAACGCCAGCGACGCCGGCGCAAAAAAAGTGTTGATGGTGTAAAAGCCGTCGCCGTCAACGGAAAAAGTGCACGAGCCGCCGCCAAACACGCCGGTCACACTGCTGCCCGATTGACCCAAACACGAGACGTCTATTGAGGCGCCCTCGTCGCTCCAGACCGCGAGCGTACCTGCGCCGGGAAAGTCTTTGGTGAAGCAGCCCGGCTCTGTGCCTGTGACACCTGTGCCGGTGAATTGTATGCATTGCGCTGCGGCAACCCCGACAAGAAGCAGTACTAGCAGTGCCCTCGCGTGATTTCTCCCCCTCACACAGTACTAGTGAGTTTTGGTGTATTTAAAACCTGTGCAGAAAACGTTTAAACGTTTTCTGTGCATTGGTCTTCCCAGCCGTCGTAGTGTCCACCCAGCGCATCACAACAGCTTTCTATGCCCCCATATAAGAGGTTGCAGTTCGCCGGTTCTTTGGAGGCATAAACGTCTTCCTTAAGCGCGCTTCTTGCAGCTTCTTCACATCCATAGCGTTTTGAAGAATCATCGATGTCTTTACAAAACGCCGTGCTTTTGTATTGAATTGCTTTTTCGAGTTTGCACTCATATGTCTCGCAGAGTTCACCACTTAAGGTTTCTGATTCAGTTCGTTCTTCGATTCCGATGGTTGCGTTTGGACTGCTAATACAGCCACCAAAAAACAACGTTAGGAGTAATACCCCCATAACTAGATTTTTTGTCCTCTCTCCCATAAGGTCACCTCACTAAAAATGGGTTAAGGAAACTATTTAAAACTTTCATAAAAACGTCTAGATATTTGCCACTGGAGCGTCCGCGAATCTAATCTCGTTGTTAGTCAAGTCAATCTCAAGGCCAAAGAACTGGATGACGTTGTCGTCCTCTTCTTCTTCATCCTCGGGAGTTCCGCTCATCGGCTTGACGCCGAACGACTCGCTGTCTGACTTTGTCTCGTTCGTTGGAGTGTAAATCATGAAGCCAGTTAGTTGTTGGGTGCTTTCGGAAGAGCACGTAACTTTCCAGCTCATTGAATCGTACCCGGAGTTTCCAGCGATAGGCCCAATGTGTCTTGGGTTCTGATAAACAGAATCGATAGAACAGTCAGTAGTGAGATTGACTTTGACATCACCGAAGGATACGTTTTCTTCGTTGTAGTTGGTAACGTATACTTTAGCCATGAATGGCGTCAGGGTAATCGCGTCCTCTGGCAATATCAAGTCCACCTTGAGGTTCGTGTATATACTCGTTACGTTGACCTGGACTCCTACTGGAGTGCCGTACATGCTCGTGTTGTCCATTGCGCGGATGTAAAGCGTGCTCACGCCTTCGGGCACGTTCTTGAACTCGTGCTTGTAGCTCGTGCCGTTATTGGCGCCTGTTACCGCGTCACTCCATTCAACGCCGTCGAACGAGTACTCGAATTCGTCCAAGTCAGCGTCGTCGCTGTGGAACGTCACGTTAACGTCGTCAATGTCGTACTGCGGCGTGCCAGTCGGCGCCGTGATAAGTGTCGTTGGACCCTGGTTGTTCACATTCGACCAAACCATAGAGACGTTCTCGTTGCCCGCCCAGTCAACCGCCTTGATGTAAGTGTACCTAACGCCCTCACTCACGTTATAGAACCACGCTGGGCTTCCGCCGGGATCCAGTTCCCACTCGCCGTCATCAAGCTTCTGGTAAAACGCCTTCACGTCGCTTGAGCCAGAACTGTAGAGCTCCACCATGGTAGTGGTTCCAGTGTAATTGCTGTTGTTGCCACCACTCATGGTCAACCCCGGAGCAACCGTGTCCACTGTGATGTTCACGTTCGCCTCGTCCCCAAGGTTCCCGAGCATGTCATAAGACCGCACGTAAAGCGTGTGGGCACCATCCGATAGACTGAACGTGTGCGAGTCGCCGCTCTCGACGCTCCAGCCCCCGCTGTCGGCCTGGACCTCGTAGTAGTCCACGTCTGCCTGGTCGCTGGCGGAGTACTCAAAAAACCCGCTCGTGACATTTGCACCCTCGTTGGGGTAAGTAATCATAATCGTTGGCCCGCTTTGGTCAATCTCGAAGTCAACCGATACCACGTCGCTCCAAAGGACGAAGTCGGTGCACTTCAAGTAAAGCGTGTGCGTTCCCTCAAGCGTTTGGTTGGTTATGGAAGTGACGTTCTGAACGCCGCTCGTCACGTTGAAGTCGCCGTTCCAAACGCCGGCATCCATTTTGTACTGGCACTTCAGCACGGTCTGCTCCGCGTCCGTTGCAGTGACGTTAATTTCGTCGACGAACAAGTGGTACGAATCAACAACTGGCTCGTTTATCACTGCAGTCGGCGGGCTGTTCAGTGCCGACGTGGCGTTTACCCTGACGTGGTCCTCACCGGTCTCGGTGGAGTCAGACGCCCGTATCCTGAGCGTGCGCACCCCCGAGGGCAAGAGCGTGAAGTTGTAATCGTAATCTGTGTCCGCGCTTATTCCCGTTATCCCGGTGTCTTTCCACAAGCCGCCGTCCACGGCGTACTCGAACTTGACGACGTCGTCGTCTGGCGTGGTGAAGTTCACGACCGCCCAGTTGTTCGCAGTAACCGTGTCGTTCGCGGGCGAGGTAATGTTAACATCCGGCGCGTGCGAGTCAACGAAAACAGTGACGTTGTCCTCGGCGCCTTTCTTGCCGGCTTCGTCGACGTGAAGCACGTGCAGTACGTGCCAGCCCTCTGCCAAGTCCTTGAACGCGGATGGCGACCCATTCGGGTCCTTGCACCACCGCTCGTTCGCGGTGTCGTTCCAGGTGTTTAGGTAAGGGGTCGGGCAGATTGCGCCGTTGTCCAGCTTGATGAGTGAGTGGTTCACGTCCGTGGCAGTGGTGTTGTAGTACACGCCAATGTTTGCGTACCCGAAGTGCGTGCTGTTGTCCGGAATGGTTATGAAGATGTCGGGCGGGCCGCTGTCTGGAGTAATTGTTATGTCCGCTGTGGCAGACGCACCTGCTAAGTCGTCGTCCTTCACGAGAAGAGACACTTTGAAGGTGCCGGTCAGGTTGAATTTGTGGGTGGTTACCGGGTCGGTCGTGTTCGTGAGCGTGCCGTCGCCCCACTGCCACTCGTAGAAGGCAATGCTGCCGTCCGAGTCGGTGCTGGCCGAGGCGTTGAACGTGAGTTGGTGCTCTTTTTCACCAGTCAGGGGCGCGGCAAAGTTCGCGTTCGGTGGAGTGTTGCCGGGCGCGTCCGTGATTGTGACGTAGCTCCAGTCGTTGAAGCACTTGGGCACTTCCACCTTGACGTATTGGAACGTGGTGTTGTACCCCGGAATGGTGTAGGTGTGGGTCGCCCAAAGCTGGTGGCCGCCGTCGCCCATGCTGGTGTCCAGGCTCTCAAGGCTCTGCATCCCCGCCTGCACCCAACTAATGTTGTTGTTTGAAGTGTAAACCGTGACGTTGTCTTTGCAGCTGTGGCTTCCGCCGGACTTGACGTCTACGTTGATGCTGACGTTTTGCGTGATGCTGACTTGGAGGTCGTGGACGTGCCACTTCTGGTACCAGTTGCAGCAGTCAACAGTCCCGCAGTGTGAGTCGGCTTGGTTGGGCGAGTAGCCTATGCCGTTGTTGCAGCCATCGCGCCATAGTGACGTGTACGTCTTCATCGGCTGGGGGCCGCTGCCTACTCCCGTAGTGGGGCTGAATGCCGTGTAACTCTCGGGGTTGGCCGAGTCAGGCATGTGAATCATGATTTGGGCGATTTTTTCGTCCGTGACGAGCGCGAAGCGCGTTGGAGTGTCGGGGTTGCCGACTCCTTTCTCCGCCACTTTGTGGAAGAATCCGCCTGCCGAAGCGAAGATTTCTACTTTGCTGGTGTCGCCGTGCGGCGTCACCTCGAACTCGAAGCGCGTGAGGCCGTCGGTCTCGACTTTGAAGATGTGGTTGTTGTCCAGGTTGCCGCATTTCGTGCCGCTGCAGAACACTTCTTCCGCGTCCGACACGTCTGGCCCTGTATCAATTGGCTCCGGCGTCGGCTCCGGAGTAGCTTCCGGTGTTGGCACTGGCGTTGCTGTTGGCTCGGGAGTGGGTGTTGGTGTCACCTGCTGGATTTTTACTTGGTTGTTGACCGCGTCAATCTGGATTTGGAGTGTTTGTAGCAGCTGGCTGAAGTCCGGGCCGATGAAAGCAAAGGCTGGGCTTAGTAAAATGATAGACATTATCACCGCAACTACGCATCTCCGCATAATTCTCATATGCAATAATGTTCTTAATAAGAGAGTATATAAAGCTTACTCTAGACTGGACAATTTACCAGTAAAACCGGGTTTTTGCGGCATTATGTAAGGTCTATGTGGGCTGTGAGCGTAGAGCCACTAGCCGGAGAGTGTGTACTGGCTCCTTTCTCGTTGCATAGTACTGCCGTACCGCCCCCGGCACTTATTTCTACGAGGTATACGCCGGTATTCGTGCTTATGGCATTCGTTATGCGGGTTGTACTCAAATCAAACTCTAGTTTATCGTTAGTACCAAGATTTTTACCTGAGCCCTCCGAACTCCATCCAGTAGTGTCAAGCCCAGTAAGGCTGGGAATGAACGTTGTTGAACTATCCGACGTTACGAAAATGTTTGGAGCTGGATTACTGGTTTGGGATTTCTCAAAGTTCAGGGTGAGAGTTGCCGAGCTTATAGGATTAGTACCTACCTCATTGAAGTCAAAGAGCAAGTACGCCTTAAGTCCTCCACCAATAATTGTGTCTACACTGCAGACTGGGAATAAACCCGTTTGGGCTTTGTTTTGGTCGTTGTCGCCGGGATAAAACAGCTCCCACGTCACTTTTTCGGGCGCGCCTTCTCCGTACTGAATCCATCCAGTCTCGGTTTGGAGCCATGCCGTCCGCGACGCAGCGTCGAACATGAGCGTGTACTGGTCTTGTAGCATGCACGTTTCCACTGCAGCGGTCGAGGGCGCGTCAGTACCCCCCTTCGTCATCTCTCCCGTGTAGTACGTGATTGACGATGGGGCAGTCAACGGGTCGTTGCCCAAATACGGGTTGGTGTAGCCCTTCAGGCCAAGGTGGTAGTCCCGGCACTCAATGATGTCGATTTGCACGCCCCGCTGCGTCGCCGCAGGCGTCAGCACGGCGTTCAGAATCAACAAAACGCTTGCGATGAACCCCATCACCGCAATTATGATCAATAAGTACTCAACTGCTCCCTGGCCCTTCATAACTGAAAATAAGCACGATAGCTATAAAAACATTCCTTTCGTTTGCCTTCAACGATGCGGGGTCAAGTAACCATCGAATACATCCTTGTCCTAGTCATAATGCTGGTCATACTCGCAACCGTGTCCATACCAACGATTGAGCAAATCGAGGTCGACGTCACCGACACCGGCAACGCAATCAACCTGGCGGCAGTCCAGCAAAGAATCGCGTCAACCGCAAGGGAAATGAGCCTCACGGGATGCGGTTCAACCAAAAACATCACTGTCCACATCCAGCAAGACCTCTTCACACCACTAACAATCACGTGGGACGGCAACAAAGTCGGGGGCCAACTAAAATTGATGAACGGCACCGACCGCGACCTCAAAGACCTCACGTTCCCAGACACGATAAAAGTCGAGGCCTCCAACAGCACACAATTCCATTACTGGGACCTTCGCTTCACCAAAGACTGCGGGACGTTCACTTCATCAGGCTGCATAGGGGACTGCGGCATATGAAAGGGCAAACCGCGCTCGAAATGGTCCTCCTCGCCGCACTCATAATCGTCGTCGCCGGAATGGTATACGTCTCCTACTCCGGAGAGTCAGCAGACACCATCGCTGAAACCACCATCCGCACCCAAGCCAACATGATACTCGCCAAAGGCGCACTCACAAACGCCTCCTGCGCCAACGCCCAACTAATCTACTTCAACGAAACAACAACCAAACGCCGCTACGAATTAACAATAGTCCCAGACTACTGCGGCCCGTTCCTCTTCACCCAGCCCGCCCGCGACAACATCCAGGGAAGAATCAGCGAAGCCCTCGGCTGCCGCTACGAAGACAACGGCACATGCCAAGGCAAGAATTATATAGTCTCGCTCGCAAAGACATAACGGGGAGAAATTGGAGGGAGAGGCAAAAGCGCTATGCATTGCTGCGGCAGCCATAGGGCTAGCCATCGCGCCGGACGCCTCGCTTGTCCTCGGCTGCCTCGCCGGAATCGTCACCGGATTAATCCCCGGCCTGCACCCAAACACCTTCCTCCCAATGGCCAGTGGCACTGCATTCATAATCGGCCTCGCCGTCTCCCATTCGTTCTTCGACTTCCTGCCCGCCATAATGCTCGGCGCACCCGACGAAGCCACCTCACTCTCAGTGCTCCCGGGCCACAAGATGCTGCTCCGAGGAAAAGCGCTCGAGGCCTTCCGCATCACCATACTCGGCGGGCTCTTTGCCGGAATACTCGCAGCGCTCTTCATCCCGTTCCTCGGGTTCGCAAACCAGCCCATTCTAGTGCCGATTGTTTTGGTATTCACGCTCGCCACAATGCTCGCCAACGCAAAACACAAGACAAAAACAATTCTGGTGATGATTGCCGCGGCATTCATCGGCCACCACGCGCTCGCGGCCAACGCATTGCCTGCCATGCTTGCCGGGTTCTTCGGCACCAGCACAATCATTTTTTCGCTCGCCACCCGGCCGGTGATTCCGCCGCAGCTCCCGCACGCAAAAGCAAGAATCACCCACCGCGAGGCCGCGTTGGCGGCGGTCGCGGGATGGCTCGCGGGACTTTTTCCCGCGGTCTCGCCGTCAGTTGCAGCAATGGCTCTTTGCCCAAAGATGAAGCACCGAGAATTCCTCGCGGTGCTCGGCGGAACCAACACGGTTTACGCAATCGCCGCAATACTTGCAATTAACATTGTCGGCAGGCCGCGGAGCGGAGCCGCCATTGCGGTGGGGCGCCAAGACTTTTTGTTCGTCGCCGGCTCGGCGCTCGCGGCAATCGGGATTTCGGCGTGGCTCGCGTGGCACTTGTCAAAACCCTTGGTGCAGTGGTTCAACAAAGTCAACCACCGCGCGGCGTCGGGAATTGCGCTGATAATCGTTGTTGGGATTGCGGGGCTGGGCGGCACGACCGCACTGGCCTTTCTCGCTGTTTCCACACTGGTTGGCCTGGTGTGCCTCGCGTGGGGAGTGAGGCGCAGCACGTGCATGGCAAGCCTTTTAATCCCGGTCCTGCTTTACTACTTATTGTGAAAATCAGCCAGACCGCAGTCGAGTTCATTCTTGAAACCGCGAAGAATGCGTACCCCCGCGAGTTCGTGGGGATGCTCCGCGCCAACGAAGGTGTGATTACCGAAATCTTGATTATTCCGGGGAGCAAGTTCGAAAAGAATTATTCATCAGTCCTCACCAACATGGTGCCGCTGGACCCCTCGATTGTCGGCTCGGTGCACTCACACCCAGGCCCGGCGAGGCCGTCGCGCGCGGACCTGCGGTTTTTCGAGAGGGGCATGGTTAACCTCATCGCTGGCTACCCCTATGAGTTCGGCAACCTCGCGGCTTTTGACGCTCACGGCAGCCCGACAAGCCTAGAAATAGTTAAATAGCCCCGGTGCATATTCACAAGCGATGCGGGGCTCTCTTACGCTCGAGTTCATACTCTCGCTAGTCCTGCTCATAGCGACGGCAGGCGGGTTTTTGATGCTGTCGTACGGCCAAATCGAGAACAGCGTGATTGCCTCGACGCAGTACAAGGCCGAGGCCATGGCAATGTCCACCGGCTCCGCGCTGACGCACTTTTTCGCGACCGAGCCCGAGTACGGTTCGTACATGGAAATGGACTTCAGGGGCTTGCCACAAGAGGCGGCCGGCCAGTCCTCGTTCGGCATGCCCGGGTTCGGGGTGTACGCCAGCGGGCAGGAATGCAACGTGAGCATTGATATCGACAACAGCATGGTCATCGTAAACATACTTGTCTACCGAATCGAGTCCAGCGAGCCGGAACTCGTGACGGCAAAGTACCCGTTCGCAAGTGGGGTAAGCGCCGGAGCCTGCAGTGGCGAAATAACTCTTGTCAAGACCGTGGGCTGCGGCAAGGGCATAAGCGTTTCCATGCAGGCGGATGGCGGCTACTTGATTAACGAGCTTGGGATTAGGGCGTTTTTGCCTGGCGGGCCGACGGCTTCGCCCCTGCCATTCACCGGTGACAATGGCGAATCTACACCCATACCAACTCCGCCTGGGGGGTGGCAACTGGCATGAAAGGCCAAATCTTTGTCGTGGACTTGATGTTCGCACTCGTAATCATTGTGCTCGCGATTGGCATAACCACGCAGGCGTTCGATTACCACCTGCAGCAGACTGCGTCAACGGTCGAGCACGCCAAGATGCAGCAGCTCGCGATTGACGCCGCGGCAGTCACCTACTACAAGGGGGCTGCTTCTTACTATTGGGGGCTCGAAGAAAAGATAGGTCCCTTCTGCGGCGCCCAAGGGGGCGCGGTCAGCATAGGCTACACGCTGGAAGAGTCTCCCGTGGCCGGCAATACCTGCGTCGGGAGCACGCGCGGCACGGGCGACAACAAAGTGGAGGTGTTCGTCTGCAGAAGGGAGTAATCTTCACTGCCGAAGCCATCTACGTAATCGTGGTGGTCTTCGCCGCACTCATTGTTTTCTTTGCGTCGCTTCCATCGGTCAATGTCCCGAGCTATGACTCGGTCCAGGCCATGAAAGTGATCCACGACATGGGCGAAGAGCAGACCATCAAGCCCCCGCCGGGCTACAACACCACTGGCTGCGAGGGCAAGACCACAGCCATGCTGGACTACTACAACGAAACCCTGGAGGTGTGCATGACTTGAAGGGATTCATGGGCACCGCGGCCGCAATGCTGTTCGCGTTCTCGCTGGTCACCGCAGGGTATTCATTCATGCTCTCGCAATCCGACCTGAGCTATTCGTCAATGGCGGGACCCGTCGTCGAAAGCACGCGCTGGGCCGCCGAGGCAGAGCTGTTCGAGTGCGCCACAACGGGCGACACGAACTTCAACGGAGACGCGTACAAAGAAGCGATTGGCATGAACCTGGTCGGCGTCAATGGCAATGCCAGCACCATAAACAATTACGGGCTTGGCTCAATGAAGCTGTCCGTCCACTTGGAGCGCGACTATTCCCCAACAATCCACTTAAAACCCGGACCTCCCCTGCAGTGGACTGTCTGTGACACCGAAGCAGATTCGCTCACCTTCACGCTGTCGGGCGACCTCCCCGCGTCCGCGATGTCCATCCAGAAACTCTTGGGGGCGGGGGTTTACTCCTACACTCCTGCTCCTGGAGAGTCCGGCACTTACTGGATTTCTGGCAAGGACTCTACCGGCACGGTATACAGCAACAAAGTAACTGTGACAGCCGCCGCGGCGCCAACCCCAACGGCAATTCCGACTGCCATCCCGACAGCAATGCCGACTGGGATACCGACTGCGTTCCCAACAGCAATGCCAACCGTGCTGCCGACAGCCTTCCCACCATTCGTACCCTTTTTCTAGAGTGACTCAAGGAAAGAGTCGACACGCAGCCCCTTTTTCTTGGCGAGAATTCGAATGAACTTGTCCGAGCGCGAGCCGTACTGCGCCGCCTTTTTCGGCGCGAAAGCGATTTCCTTCGGCAGCCCAAGCTCCACCGCAAGCTCGCGGAACACAATCTTGTTGTTTTCCGAATCGATTTTTTGTTCCGCCGGAACCGCGAGCGCCTCCTCGACAAACGCCTTGTCCAGGTAAGGGAAAAACGGTTCCTTGTCCCACGCTTTTGACACGCCGATGTCCCTCGACACGTCACGCTCCCACGCGCCCATCACGCCGTTGAAGCATTCGTCGTCAATCGCGCGGTAGTCCGGCAATAACTTCCGGTGGCGCTCGTATCCCGCGAACAATTCCTCTGTGCCCATCCCGAAAAACAAGGCCCGCTCCCCAGCGTTTTTGGCGCAGAACCAAAGAGGTAAGGCAACGCCGAGCTTCATCACGTTTTTGCTGTTGATGGCCGCGGCGACTTTGGGCAACTCCCGGCGCACGTCCTCGACAGTGAACTCTATGCGGGTCAGTTCCACGCCGAGAATGCCGGCGCTTTTCTCGGATTGCTCCCAGTCATGCGAGTCACGAGCAGCGGCGCAGTAGCAGTGGAGTGATAATTTGTCCTTGAGCAAAAGTGCAAGCAAAGAAGAGTCTACTCCGCCAGAAAAAAGCAGCGCCGCCTCGGATAGCCCGGCGGCTCGCCTGTCAACAGAATCAAGAAGAAGTTTCTTCAAGTTTTCCTTGCTGCCGTTGGGCCTCCGCTCGAGCGACGGGTGTTTCGCCCACTCGCCGTCCATGCCGAGTCACTTCTTTCTCTTGAGCAAGAGCCTGCGCGGCCTCGCGGGGGGTTCTACCAGTTTGGTTTCCCCGATGGCGGGCGAAGGGGCCACTTCTTTCCCGAGCAGTTGGTCTTCGCTCTTGTTCAGCATGATTACGTCCTCGATTGCCTCGACGTCCTCGAACTGAATGTTGAGCTGCCCGAGCTTCATCTTCGTGAGCATGCCCTTCGGCATAGCGATGATGTGAGTAATCCTGCCTTTGGTAGTGAAAACCAGGTCATAAACAAAGCCCACGCGCTCCCCGTGAGAGTCGATTATTTCCTTTCCCTCTAGTTCCTTGAAAAGCATAGTTGGGTTTTTGGCGAGGGAGTATAAAACAGTTACTCCAGAGCGTAGTAGTATTCACCAGTCTTTTTCTGCTCAGAGTCCTTCTGTGAGTCTGGCTTGTTGGCACGCGGCCGCCCAGAATCAGGGTCGCGGCGGTAAGTGATATCCATTCCCTCAAGGAAACGGTTCATCCCGGAATGCATCGCCTCGGCGGCCATTGCCTTGCCGGTCTTCCCTGGGTCCCCATCAAAGACCATCAGCCTGTCCGAAACATAGTCCTGGAGAGTGATGTCGTGGTCGATGACCATCGTCGTGATTTCCTGCTTTTCAGTGATTTTTCGGATGATGTCCGCGAACCTGATGCGCTGCTCGACGTCCAAAAACGCCGACGGCTCGTCAAGCAGGCAAAGGTCGCAGTCCCGTGCAAGCGCAAGCACGATGCCAACGCGCTGAAGCTCGCCGCCAGACAGTTCCTTGACCTTCTTGTTGAACAAGTCCTTGATTTCGGGCTTGAGGTAGCTCTCGAACAACTCGCGGTTCATCTCTGACTTGCCGACCAGCTGCATTACAGTCCCCTCGAAATCGCTTGAAATGTACTGGGGCTTGTACGAAATCTCGAGCGACCAGTCCAGTTCCGGCTCGCTCTTTTCCACGCCGGCCAATGCCTTCATGAAAGTAGACTTCCCAATCGCGTTGGGGCCCAGGATGCCGATGACTTCGCCCCTGCGCAAGACACCGCCCTCGGCCTCGAGCGAAAACGCGTCGTACTTTTTCTTGAACGACGGATACTCCTGGTACTCCCTGCCCTCCCACTCGGTGGCGGGCGGCTTCACCAGGAACTTGATGCCCTCCTTGCGGAAGCGCATGTTCTCGGCGCGCAGGAACCCGTCGAGGAACTCGTTGATTCCGACGCGAACGCTCTTGAGCGATGACACGATGCCGTACACCCCCGGCTTTCCGTACAGGACATGCACGTAGTCGCTGAGGTAATCAAGGACAGCAAGGTCGTGCTCAACAACCATCACCCGCTTGGTCTCCGCGAGCTCGCGGATTAGCTTCGCGACCTTGAGCCGCTGCTTCACGTCGAGGTAAGTGGTGGGCTCGTCAAAGAAGTAGACGTCCGCCTCGCGGGAAATTCCCACGGCGATTGCGATTCGCTGGAGCTCTCCGCCGCTGACCTCGTCCAAGTGCCTCTCGGTGAGGTGCGCGATCTCGAACTTCTTCAGGTCGGGCGTCGCGTTTTCCTTTTCGAGCAATTCGGCGACAGTCCCAGAAAACGCCTTGGGGATCAAGTCGACGTTTTGGGGCTTCATTGAAATGTGAGTCCCGCCCTTGGACAGTGCCTCGAGGTGCGTCTGGATTTCGTTCCCGCGGTGCATCTCGACGACCTTGTGCCAGTCCTTGTTTTCTCCTCCGAGGTTGGGCACGATTTGGCCGGCAAGGATGTTGACGAGCGTGCTTTTCCCAGTGGCGTTGCTCCCGACCAAACCCACGACGCCCTGCTTTGGCACCGGCAGCCCGAACACGCGGAAGCCGTTCACGCCGTACTGGTGCATCGGGTTTCCCAATTCTTCGGGCAGGTTGATTATTGTGATTGCGGTGTACGGGCATTTCTTGACGCAAATGCCACAGCCCGAGCAAAGCTCTTCCGAGATAACCGGGTACCCGCCATCTTCCTTGAGTATTGTCTCCTGCCCCATTCGCACTCCGGGGCAGAACTTGATGCATTCATAGCTGCAGCTCTTGCCACGGACACACTTCTTCCTGTCCAGAACAGCTATTCGCATTAAGGTGGTTTTTGGAGGCAGGTTTTAAAAGGCTTCGCAAAAAAAGTTAAGTAATGCGCGTGACAAAGCGGGCGCTTCCGGACATCCGTGTTGTGCCGGAAACGCTTGATGACATATGGCATCTCGAGAAGATTATCGAGAAGGGAGACTTGGTTACTGCCAAGAGTGAGCGCAGGTTCAAGACCGAGTCCGGAAAGTCCGAGCGCAAGACGGTCAAGGTAAAAATAACTGTCGAGGGCCTCGAGTACCACCGGGACTCGCGGAAGCTACGCCTGCTCGGAACGATTGTGGAGGGGCACCCGCTCGAGTACGTTGTAATCGGCACGCACCACACGATTGAGGTCTTGCCCGGAATCATGATCACAGTCACGAAAGAGCACTGGAAGCGCTACCAACTCGAGCGCCTCGACCACGCGGTCAAGGCATCAAAAAAGCCGAAGCTATTGATTGTCGTGATGGACGACGAGGAAGCCGAGCTCGCGCTGCTCAGGGACTTTGGATTGGAAAAGAAAGGCACAATCCGCTCCGGAAAAAGCGGCAAAGCCTTTCCCTCGGACAAAAAGGACGACTACTTCGACCAAATCGCGGACGCCATCAAAGGCGCTGAAAAAATCGTGGTCGCGGGCCCGGGATTCACCAAGGACAATTTCGCGAAGTGGCTTGAGGGAAAGCCATTGGCCAAGAAGTGCGTGTTCGCCGACATCGGCGGCACCGGCACGCCCGGCATGCAGGAGCTATTGAAGAAAGGGGTCATCGAAAAAATCGTGAAGGACGCGCGAGCCGCGCTTGAGGCCTCGCTTGTGGAAGACGTGATGGTGAAAATCCCCACCGACAACTCGACTTATGGCCTAGCGCAGGTGGAAGAGGCGCTGGACTTCGGCGCCGCGGAAAAATTGCTTCTCGCGGACAGTTATTTCTCGGACAACAGGGACGAGGCAGAAAAGCTCCTCCAAAAAGCGGAGAAGACGAACTGCGAGGTCCACATAATCAGCACGGAACACGAGCCCGGAGAAAGATTGGAGCACCTCGGCGGCGTCGCTGCCCTGCTAAGGTTCAAGACGGCTTGAGAACTCGCCCGCAAACCGCTCCCACATGGCAACGTTTTTTTCGAACTTGGAGTTCGCCTGCTCGACGAGCAAAGAACAATAGTTTTTGTCGACCAAAAGCTCACCATCTTTTTTCACGGGCACCGCCATTCGGTACGTGCCCTCGAACTCGATTTGCACCCGGTTCCCACTAATCGAAAAGATGCCCCCGCGCTTCATGCCTGCGGAAGCCTTTACCTTCAGCAGTGCGTTCGCCGCATCAATGTCGCGGCAGGACACGTGGAGAATCAGGGGGTCGGCGTTGAGCCACACGAATTTTCCTTCCGCGTTTTGCAGCGCATCCCATGCGTCATCAGCACTGACGGGATTGTGCTGCTTCCAAAGAAACTCCGAGTTTTTTTTCGTGGAGTCCGGGAGGTCGATCAACACTATGCGGCCGTAGCACGAAGAAGAAGTCACGTAGTCCGGATGAGAATTAATCAAGTCGAGGTATTTGTTTACCTCGGAGTCGACAACGCCTTCGTTCCGCGCGTTGTCCAGCAATTCCAATAGCTCTTTTTTGATGTCGTCAAACTTTGCGTCGCGCGGGCCAGTGTACCCGTGCTTTACGTCGGTTACTTTCACAGAATCCCCTTGAGCTCGTCCAAGTAGCGGATGACGTGGTCGGGCTCGAACGAGGTCTCTTCTTCCACCGTTTTCTTCCACACGGTCTCCATCCCGGCCTTGCCCGCGAGCGCCAATACATTCAGCTTGTCGTCAACGACAACACAGTCGCCGAACTGCTTCTTCGCTTCCTCGTATACCCGGGGGTTGTTCTTCAGGTAGCCCCACTGCGGCGTGGCGACGACCTGGTCGAACATGACGCGCAAGTTTTTCTTGTCGACAATCAAGTCGAGCCAGTCCTTCGGGAAGTCACTGAACAGGACAAGGGGGTAGCCCTTGCGGGCCA
This sequence comes from archaeon, assembly GCA_042584585.1. Classification (GTDB taxonomy): domain Archaea; phylum B1Sed10-29; class B1Sed10-29; order WALL01; family WALL01; genus WALL01. The sequence continues at coordinate 23,766 of JBHOSQ010000005.1, forward strand.
AATAGGCAATCACTTCGCGGAGCTTTGGGTCAAGCTGGATTCGGTTCAGCATTTCAGCCCGGCCCTTCACCGGCTCCCAGCCGTGCTTTTCCCAGAATTCGTTCTCGTCGACCCGCCTGAACTTGAGATCGTTGTAGTCCCGCTCCACCTGGACGTCCAGAGCGCCCTTGCACAATGGCTTCAGGACGTTCCTGTGAAAATGCCCGTCCGGACAAACCACGCCGAACATGTCGAGCAGAACAGTCTTCACTTTTTCTCCCCCATGAGCACGAGCTGCGCCAAAAACGCTTCGAGCTGGATGCGCTCGTTCGCGCCCTCGCTCACGCGGAAGCTTGCCTCTCCAATGCGGTCCACCAAAGCAACTTTCTGCTTGGAGTCAAAGTCCTCGGACGAAACCACCTCGCGGTGCACCTGCAGCAAAACGTCCTCGGCCGAAAGCGCGTAGTCGTAAAGCAGTGCGTCAAGCGCCTTCCTCGCCCCCATGAACTCGCCCTTGAGCGCGAGCTCAATCATCTCGCGCACTTCCTCTGGGCGGGCGCGGGCAGACACCTTGTAGACGGAGTCCGCAGTCACTTTCTTCGACAAAGTGGAGGCGACTTGTAAAATATTGATGGCGCGGCGGAGGTCTCCCTCGGCGACGTACTCCAGCGCGACGTAAGCCTTGTCGTCCACGTCCAGTTTTTCTTTCTTGGCGACGTGCTCCAACCGCTTGCGGATGTCCTTGTCGGTCAACGGAGTGAAGCGGAACATCGCGCACCTGGATTGGATGGGCTCGATTAGCTTGGACGAGTAGTTGCACGACAAAATGAACCGGCAGGTCCTGGAATACTTTTCCATGGTGCGGCGCAACGCGTTTTGGGCGTCGCGGGTCAATGAGTCGCTCTCGTCCAGGAAAATGATTTTGAACGGCACGTTGCCGATTGCAAGCGTGGCGGCGAAGTCCTTGATTTTGCCGCGGATGACGTCGATGCCTCTTTCGTCAGACGCGTTTAATTCCAAGATGTTCCTGCCCTCCCCATCGTACATCTCGTTCGCGAGGGCAAGTGCACATGCGGTCTTGCCTATGCCAGCCCGCCCGGAAAACATTAGGTGGGGAAAGTCCTTCTCCTTGGCGTATGCCTCCAGCCGCTCGACCACTGCCCTTTGGCCGACTACTTCATTGAGCTGTTTGGGCCTGTATTTTTCCACCCATGGCAAAGCTAGCTCCATGTATACACCTCGAACTGTTATTAATGATAAGATATATAAAAGGTGGCTGCCACTACCTAAACAGGTGATTCCATGCCAAAGAAAAAAGACTGGAAAGTAATCGAAAAAGAGCTTGAGGGGATTATTGTCACCACTTCCGACAGCGTTCCCGGGAGAGAATCGACCAAGTACATGGGATACGTCTGGGGAACTTCGGTGCAGTCAAAATTCTTCGGCCACGACATACTCGCGGTCCTCCGCGGGTTCATGGGCGGCGAAATCACGCAGTACACATCAATGATTAACGACGCCAAGCATGAGGTCATCCAGCGGATTGTCGCCAACGCGAGGGCGCTCGGCGCCGACGCGGTAGTTGGCGTTCGCATGGGCTCAGGCCAGGTTTCGCCAGGAATGATTGAGATATTCGCCTACGGCACCGCCGTAAAACTAAAGAAAACGAAGTGATTGCAATGATTAGGTACGCAACTCTTTTGATAAGCGCCGTGCTGATGCTTTTCGCATTGTCCATGATGGACGCGCTAATCATCCCGCTGGCGTCGATTGTGCTCGGATTCCTTCTGCTGGGCTACGCGTTCCCGGAACTGCTCGAGAACCTGACACCGTACAGCAAGACCGTATGGCTGCCAGTTGGGTTCGCTGTCTCCGCTTTGATCGCGATGTTCTTACTGTTCAAGGAAAACACGCTTGACGTCGTCATGGGCGCGCAGTGGTGTGCCGTTGCGCCGTGTGTCCCCATCGGGCTGGTAGTCCTGTCGTTCATGGTGGGCTCCTTCGCAAGGTTCGGGACCATGAAGCTCGCCGGCGAAAAGCTTGACTTGTTCGGCGAGAAAATCGAGGACTGACGCTCCATGACCTGCTTTAAAGTATACCTCGAGTCCTACGGCTGCGCCCACAACGAAAGCGACGCCAGAATAATCAAGGCCCTTCTGGCAAAAGAGGGGTTGGGAGTGGCTGCCGCGCCAGACAACGCGGACTACATTTTCATCAACACGTGCGGTGTCAAACTAATAAGCGAACAGCGCATGCTCTCCCGCATCAAAGAGCTCGCCAAGCATTCCGCCAAGCTCGTGGTCTGCGGCTGCCTCCCCAAAATCAACGAATCCGCAATCAGAAGGACCGCCCCCAACGCGGTTTTGCTGGACACCGACTCATTAAGCAAGATCCCCGAACTGCTGAAGAACCCACGGGACTTTTTCTCCGAGGGAAGGGAAAACAAGTTATTGCTCGCGCAGCCAGCGCACGGCATCACGGCCGTCATCGGCATAGGTGAGGGGTGTACAGGCAAATGCGCTTACTGTGGCGCAAGGCACGCCCGTGGCGCACTCCACAGCTATCCCACGAAAGACGTGGTTTCGGCTGTTGGGAGTGCGGTAGAAAATGGCGCGAGAGAAGTTTGCCTAACGTCAGAGGACACCGGGTGCTATGGCCTGGACATCGGCTCGTCCCTGCTTGAGCTGGTCAACGAAATCACCAGCCTGCCGGGGGCATTCCGCGTGCGCATCGGGATGATGAATCCCAACCACGCGAAGCGGTTCCTTCCCAAGCTAATCTCGGCGTACCAAAGCGACAAGGTCTACAAGTTCGTGCATCTGCCCGTCCAGTCCGGCAGCGACAAAGTCCTATCGGAAATGAACCGCCAGTACACGGTCGCGGAGTTTGAGGGTATGGTTTCCCAACTGCGGAAAGGCGTTCCTGGAATCTGCATCAGCACCGACGTAATCATTGGCTTTCCCACCGAGACAGCCGAGGACTTCGAACAAACTCTCGCGCTGCTCGACCGCGTGAAGCCCGACGTGACAAACGTGTCCCGGTTTGGGGTGCGCCCAGGCACTCCTGCCGCACAGATGAAGCAGCTCTCAACAGAAGTAATCAAGGAACGGAGCGTCAAGGCATCGAAACTGGCGCGCGAGATGGCGTTGGCGGCAAGCCAAAAGCTCGTCGGGAAAGAATACACTGTGATTGCATTGGCACCCGGCAGCAAAGGCGGCGTTGTCGGGAGGACACCCAACTACAAGCAGCTCATCTTCGAGGGCGAGCTGGGCAAAGAATACAAGGTAAAGGTCGTGGAAGCCTTCTCCACTTACCTAGCAGCGGAAGCCATTTAACCGAGTTCGAACATAACCTAGCTCCAATGCTCAACCTAGTCGCGAAAAAAGAGGGCCTTCCGGTTTCAACAATCAAGAAAAGAGTGAGCGACGGCACCGTTGTCGTCCTCGCGAGCAGCACGCGCAAGAACGCAGTCCCCGTGGGCGTTGGCAAGGGCCTCCGCACCAAAATCAACGTTAACGTCGGCACGTCTTCCGACATCGCGCGCCCGGCCGACGAGGTCCGCAAAGCAAAAATCGCGGTCAAGTACGGAGCCGACGCAGTCATGGACTTGAGCACCTGCCTCACGTCAAAGACAAGGAAAAAAATACTCGCGTCTGTCGCCGCGCCGGTCGGCACGGTTCCAATCTACGAGGCGCTATTCGGAAAAACCATCCACGACCTAACCGAAGACGATTTCCTCAACGCGATTGAGTCACACCTCAACGACGGCGTTGACTTCGTGACCATTCACTCTGGCGTCACGCGCAAAGGCGTCGCCAAGACCCGGAAGCGGACCACTGGGATAGTGAGCCGCGGCGGCGCAATCCTGTCGGCGTGGATGGAGCTGAACAAAAAAGAAAACCCGCTGTACACAAACTTCGACTCAATCCTGGGACTGCTGAAGAAGCACAACGCCACAATCAGCCTTGGCGACGGCCTGCGGCCAGGCAGCATTGCCGACGCGACCGACGCCGCACAAATCACCGAGCTAAAAACCCTCGGGAAGCTCGTCCTCCGTGCCAGGGACGCAGGCGTCCAGGCAATGGTCGAGGGGCCCGGGCACATCCCTGTCCACCAAATAATCAAGAACGTGGAGCTGGAGAAAAAGTATTGCCACGGCGCGCCTTTCTACGTCCTTGGTCCGCTCGTGACGGACATTGCGCCGGGCTACGACCACATCACCGCAGCAATCGGAGGCGCCATCGCGGGAGCCTACGGCGCAGACTTCTTGTGCGACGTTACGCCTTCCGAGCACTTGTGCCTCCCGGACGACGACGACATCAAAGAAGCGACAATAACAGCGAAAATCGCGGCGCACGCGGCGGACGTGGCAAAGGGCATTGACGCCGACGTCGACAAAAAGATGTCTGAGGCCAGGCATGCCCTGGACTGGGACAAGCAGCTTGGGTATGCAATCGACAAGGAAAAGCCCAAGAGGTACCTGAAGCGCCGGCCCGCCACCAAGAAAAAGAAGTGCACAATGTGCGGAGAGCTTTGTGCCATGCGGCTTTTCGACGACTACGTGGCGTGATTGCAAAAGCTTAAATAATTCCTACGAGCCAAATATGCCATGCGGTTGCTTACTGACTCCCTAGAGGCCTATGTTGAGTCATTGTCCCTCATCTCGGTTTTTGGGTTTTTGGTGTTCGCAGTCATGCTCTTGCTTCTCGGGATGTTCACCTACGTAGTCGTGGGCGCGGGGTTCGTCCGGTACGCTGACGTTCTCGCGGGCGCAATCCCCATCGCGGACGCACTCATCCTAATCATCGTTGGAATCGTCAGCCTGTTCTCGGTTTCGTTCCTATCCACGGCGGTAACTCTCATTGTGAAGCTGCGCCGCTCGATGGACGACCTCCACTTCACAAAGCTCTTGGTAAAGTTCCCGAGGTACGTGCTCCGCCTCATGATCGCGTGGGGCATAATCGGTGTGGTCACGTTCTTAATCGGCCTTGTGTTCAACGCAGTCGGCCTGCCCCCGTTCACGACGGCGCTCGCCATGCTCGTGCTGTGGGCGCCATTCATCTTCCTGCCGCAGTCCATGATCCTGCACGACAAGGAGTTCGTGGACGCGCTGAAGGACTGCGTGAAATACTGCCTAAGAAAGCCGCTTGGAGTCGTGGTGTATTACATCCTAACCACCTTCCTGCTGGCGTTCCTGCTCGTGATTGACGTCGGCCTCGGCCAGACCGGAATCTTTTGGCTGCCGGTGCTCGTCGACACGCTGCTCCTGTTCCTGTTTGTAATCCCGTACCTTGAGGTCCTGAAGGCCAACCTCTACCTCACACAGTACCGGCTTTTGTTGAGTGGATTAAAATGAAGTTTATTGTTGTTACCGGCGGAGTGCTGAGCGGATTGGGGAAGGGCATCGTCACCAGCTCAATCGGCAAGATATTGGAGTCACGTGGCTACAAAGTCATGCCAGTCAAGTTTGACGGCTACCTGAACGTCGACGCTGGCACCATGAACCCATACCGCCACGGCGAAGTCTTTGTCCTCGACGACGGCACCGAGTGCGACATGGACCTCGGGAACTACGAGCGATTCCTCAACATCACAGCGGTCCGCGCCAACAACCCGACGGGCGGAAAAATATTCGAGAAAGTCCTTGCCAAGGAGCGCAAGGGCGAATACTTGGGCGTGGACGTCCAGTTCATCCCCCACGTCACAGGCGAAATCAAGGACTGGGTGCGCGGCGTCGGCAAGGACACGGGCGCCGACGTAATCGTCATCGAGGTCGGCGGCACGGTCGGCGACATCGAAAACTCGTATTTCATTGAAGCAATGCGTGAACTCCACCAGGAAGAAGGGCACGAAAACGTCGTGTTCTGCCACGTCACCCTCGTGCCCAAGCTGAAGGTAGTCGGCGAGCAGAAGACCAAGCCCACACAGCAAAGCATAAAACAATTGTTGGGAATGGGTGTGCAGCCCGACTTCGTGCTGTGCAGGTGCGACGAGCCACTCGACGACAGCCCACGCGAAAAAATCGCGCTGTTCGGGAACGTTAAACCCGAAAACGTCATTTCGGACCACGACTGCGACACAATCTACGAAGTGCCGTTCGTCCTCGAGAGTGATGACTTGGGCGACAAGCTGCTGAAGCGCCTGGAGATGGAGGTCAGGCCACCGTCGCTTTTGGACTGGCGCGCCATGGTCGACAACATCAAAAACCCGGAGAAAGAAATCACGGTCGCAATCACCGGAAAGTACACTGCGCTCAAGGACTCGTACGTCTCGATAATGGAGGCGCTCACCCACGCGGGCGCGCACCACCACACCAAAATAAACCTGGTATGGGTCGAGACCACCAACATCGAGGACAAAAAGATAACCGTTGAAAAAGCACTGGAGGGAGTGGACGGAATCATCGTGCCCGGTGGCTTCGGGAGCAGGGGCACGGAAGGAAAAATCGCGTGCGTCAAGTACTGCCGCGAGAACAACATTCCTTACCTTGGCTTGTGCTACGGATTCCAAATGGCGGTCATTGACGCGGCGAGGAACATGTGCGGCCTCGAGGGCGCGAACTCGACAGAGGCAGACCCCAAGAGCCCCCACCCCGTAATCACAATCCTCCCGGACTCCGCCGGAGACCTCGGCGGGACCATGCGGCTCGGCGCGTACGAGGCGCTTCTGAAGAAGGGCTCGCGTGTCGCCGAACTGTACGGCAAGACAAAAGTAAGCGAGCGCCACCGCCACCGCTATGAAGTCAACCCGGACTACATCGAAAAAATCGAGGCGGGCGGGCTCGTGTTTTCCGGCCGTTCCGAGGACGGGCGGCTCATGGAGTTCCTTGAGCTTCCGGACCACAAGTTCTTCATTGGGACACAGGCGCACCCCGAGTTCAAGACGCACCTCGAGGAGCCGGCGCCGCTGTTCTATGGATTCGTCGGTGCCTGTTTATGAGAATCATCGTGGCAGAAAAAGCGATTGCGGCGAAGCGTATCGCCGAAATACTTGGGTCGAAGGCACCCAAGCCAATCCGCGAGGGAAGGACCACGGTCTACGACATCGGGAACGACACAGTTGTAATCGCGATGAGTGGCCACGTGCTGAACGTGGACTATCCCAAGGCCTACAACAACTGGCGCGCGGTGAACCTGCGCCAGCTCGTGAACGCGCCGCTGCGTTACGAGGCGTCCATGCCGTCCATCGTGACTGCACTGAAAAAGTACGGCAAAAACGCTGACCTAATCACGATTGCCACGGACTACGACACAGAGGGCGAGTCCATCGGCCGCGAGGCATTGACGATAATCAACAAGAAAACAATCAAGGTCAACCGCGCCCACTTTTCTGCCATCACTCCTGAAGAGGTCCGCCACGCGTTTGACAATCTTGTCCCGCTCGACTACAACTTGGCGGACTCTGCGGACTGCCGCAGGGAAGTCGACTTGATTTGGGGCGCTGTACTGACGCGCTACGTTTCATTGGCCGCCGCGCGCCTGGGCAAAGACTTCTTGTCCGTGGGCCGGGTGCAGACCCCGACCCTCGCATTAATCGTTGACCGCGAGAAAGAGCGCCGCGCCTTCAAGGCAACGCCTTACTGGGAAATGCTGGCGGTCTTCAACAAGGGCAAGGACTTCGAGGCGTCGCATTCCACTGGCCGCTTCACTGCCGAGCCCAAGGAGCTTTTCGAGCGCCTCAAAAAAGAAAAAGAGGGCACGGTCAAGGACGTCAGCAAGAAAAAGAAGAACTTGTTCCCGCCAACGCCGTTCAACACGACGGAATTCCTTCGTTCCGCCAGCTCAATAGGCGTCGACCCGTCGAGGGCAATGGTTATCGCCGAGTCGCTTTACACGTCCGGGTTCATCAGCTATCCCCGAACCGACAACACTGTTTTCCCGGAGTCAATCCAGCTCAAGAAAATCACCGAATCGTTTCTGGGTGGAGAGTTCGACAAGGACGCGAAGCTCGTGCTTGCCCAAAAGAAGCTTGTCCCAACGAAAGGCAAGAAAAAGACGACCGACCACCCGCCTATCCACCCGGTGGCTCCCGCTTCAAGCAAAGTGCTTCCCTCGGACCAGTGGAAGGTCTACGAATTAATCGTCCGCAGGTTCTTTTCGACGATGCTCCCGAAATGCGAGCTGGACACCGTGCGCGCTCTCATTGAAGTTACGGGCGAGGACTTCGTGGCGAACGGCCAGACCATCCGCTCGCCCGGCTGGAAAGCAGTTTACACTTATTCCAAGACGAAGGAAGTCGAGCTCCCGCCTTTGGCGAAGGGTGACGTGGTGAAGCTGAAGGACTTGAGTTTGCTTGCAAAGGAGACCCAGCCACCGAAGCTTTACACTCCGTCCGCGCTCATCAAGGCGCTGGAGGACAAAAACCTCGGCACCAAGTCGACGAGGCCCGAGATAATCCGCAAGCTCGTGAGCAGGAACTATATCCGTGGCACCAAGAACTACGAGCCGACTGAAGTCGCGTTCGCAGTAATCAGTGTCCTTGAGAAAGTGGCCTCGGACATCACGAGCCCGAAAATGACTTCTAAGCTGGAAAAAGAGATGGAACTCATCGGTGCTGGCGAGAAAAAGAAGCCTGATGTGGTTGATGCCTCGCGGAAGATGCTTGACACCATCATGGATGAGCTGACGCGCGGCCACGACGAAATCAGCAAGTCGCTGCGTGGCGCGGTCGCGGACGTGAACACAGTTGGAAAGTGTGAGTGCAGTGGTGACTTGCGCATCATTACTTCCCGGGCGTCCGGAAAGCGCTTTGTGGGGTGCTCGCGATACAGCGAGGGATGCCGTGTGTCGTACCCGTTGCCGCAAAAAGGAAAAGTGATTCCATTGGGCACGGTGTGCGAGCCGTGTGGCACTCCGAGGATAAAGGTCTTGAACGGGCGCCGCAGTTACGAGATGTGCATCGACATGAACTGCGAGACCAAGAAGGACTGGGGAAAGAAAAAAGAAAAGAAGAAAGAAACGAAGGCTAAATGACTTTTATTTTGTGCGTTTCTTTTAGCGTTTTGAATCCAACCATTCCGAGCCCACGGCCGTTTCCTTCGCCAAGGGCTTTCGCGACTTTTTTTATTACATGTGTGTACTCGTCTCGGTCCTTCACGCGGAACTTTATCAAGTAGTCCCATTCGCCAGAGATGAAGAACACTTCGAGCACTTCAGGAATTGCAGCCAGCAGTTTGGGGATGTCCTCGACAAGATCCAGGTCTTTTCTGAGTGGCACACGGCCAAGGGTAAACGCCACAAACCCTCTGCCTGTTTTCTCTGGGTCAACGGTTGCGCTAAGCCCAGTAACATATCCTTCACGCACGAGCTTGTCTATCTTTGTCTTCACTGTTGAAGTCGGCAGCCCAAGCTTGTGCGCCAACATTGTGACCCTTGGGACACATGCATCGTCTTTCTGCAGCAGGTTCAAAAGCTTCTTGTCCTCTGCTTTAAGCGCCTTCATTACGTATGGTATGCGGTTTTTTGCATATAAACCCGTATGTTTTACGTATATGGTTCGGGAATCTTCTTTTAAAACCCTTGCAATAACTATTCAGGATGCGGGGCGTTATACTTGGCTGCAGAAAGTTCAAGTACACAGATACCCGCAAGTCCACTTGGCCGAAAGGGATTTTTCCCACTGCGTTTGGAAGCGGCGAGTTCCGTGATGCCATTGTGGTCTTGTCCTGCATAGAGAAAGGGGATAACATGGAGTACATTGAGTCTGCGGTGCAAAGGGTAGTGGAGCTGAACAATGCGTTCCACCGAAAGAAGAAAGTGGTAATCCTGCCTTTCGCGCACTTGTCGAACAAACTGGAGCACCCGCGCAAGGCTCTTCCGTTGTTGGTCCATTTCCAGGAGCGCCTTCAGGAAGAAGGGTTTTCGGTTGGCTCGGCGAGTTTCGGCACGGACAAGGACGCGTTGTTCGACATTCTTGGTCACCGCGCGAGTGTTTCGTACTTTGAATTTCCTTACAATGGAAAGCAGGAAGTGGAATGATGGACGCACCCGTCTTGAAAGGATACATGTTCAGCAAGGAAGACATAGACCTGGCAGTGAGGGAGCAACACTTGTTGATGCTCCTCCTCGCATTCAATACCGAATGTAATCTGGCGTGTCCTTTTTGTTTTACATCCCAAGGAAAAAAGAGTGCTGTTGAGCTAGCGGGTAAGGGCATTGGAGCTCAGCTTGTAGACCTTGCTCTTTTGAAGCAGTTGATTGACCAGGGGGGCGAACTGGGTGTTAAGTCGGTTTGCATTTGGGGCGAGGGCGAGCCGATGCTTGACAAGAAAACCGTGTTCGAGCTCGTCGACTACGCCAACAGTAAGGGCATGACACCAGTGGTTTTCACGAACGGAACCTTTGTCGACGAACATACTGCAAAGCAACTCTTTGAAAAGAATGTGTCTGTCGTCGGCAAGCTTTACAGCTTTGACCCGGCAGTGAACGAGGAGCTTACGGGCGGCAAGAGGCGTTACAGCTACGTCGAATTCGCTGGCAGAAAAGTACCGTCCCATATAATGGCTTTGCTGGAGGCCGGCTTCGCAGGTACTAATCGTTTCGCGCTCCACACCGTGGTGACCACAAAAAACATTGGTGAACTCTCTACAGTGTGGAGGTGGGAACGGGAGCAAGGCATAATCCCGTTCATGGACTTCTTGTACATGCCTAACCCTAGCCTGGACCTGGGAGTCGAAGAGCGGGTGAAGCTACAGAAACAAATCTGGGAACTTGACAAGGGGTTGGGCTTTGACTATGGCCTCACCATAGGGCCCGCACTTGGCCCAAGGAAGTGTGACACGCGGGCATCCCTCTTTGTTGGCGCGCATGGGATAGCGCGCGTCTGTGGAGCAACTTACAGGTTTCTGGGCGACACGCGGACCACGCCACTAAAGCAGATAATCCAACGGAAGCAGGAGGTTGACGCGGGTCTTTGCAGGGGGACAGAAAAAGGCTGCGTCTTCTGTGACTGCTACTTATATAATCAAGAGAAGGTGAAAAAATGAAAATTCCTGAAGAAGCAAAAAAACTTTTTGATGCCCAGGACATTGTGGCGTTCGGCACTGCCGACGCGAATGGCGTGCCCAACGTGTGCGCTGTGTTCTGGAAGACCGTAACTGCTGAGGACACTATCCTGATATTGGACAATTTTTTCAAGCAGACGAAGCAAAACCTCGCGGAAAACAGTGAAGTATGTATCTCTTTTTGGGACACTTCAACAGAAGAGGGGTACAAACTCAAAGGCACTGCAACTTACCACACTAAAGGCCAGGTGTTCGAGCAAGGACAGGCGTGGATGCAGTCCAAAAAGCCCGGGCGCGTTCCACGGGGTGTTGTCGAAGTAAAAGTCAACCAGGTCTTTGTCATCACTCCGGGCGAACACGCAGGCGAGCTGTTATAACTTTTTATACTGCCCCGCGAATAACTCCGTTGATGGAAATCGAGCTGGACTTGAAGAAGTCCTTGCACGAGAACGCGGGCGACTACTACGACCGCGCGAAGAAGCTGAAGAAAAAAGCCGCGGGCGCGCGCGAAGCGCTCGAGGCAAGCAAGCGCGAGCTGGAGAAAGCCCAAGAAACCGAAAAGCCCACCACGCTCGAGAAAAAGCGAAAGCGCGACTGGTTCGAAAAATACCACTGGCTCAAGACCACCAACGGCTTTTTGGTTGTCGCTGGCCGCGACGCCAAAAGCAACGAAGCTGTCGTCAAGCGCCAAATGAAAAAAGACGACTTGTTCTTCCATGCCGACATACAAGGCGCGGCAGTCACAATCCTAATCGACGGGCAAAAAGCCAAGAAACAAGACCGCGAGGACGCAGCAAAACTAGCCGCAGTCTTTTCAAAGGCATGGGGTGCGGGCGTCGGCTCAATCAACGTCTACTCAGTCAAGCCAGACCAAGTCAAGACCGCAGCCAAAGCAGGCGAATCTTTGGCAAAGGGCTCTTTTGTCATGGAAGGCAAGCGCGAGTGGTTCAAGAGCGTCCCACTAGAAATCTTCGCTGTTTTTGACGGGTTTCCAGCGGTTTCCGCGACCCAAGGCATCCGCATCACCCCCGGAAAAACCAAGAAAAGCGACCTAGCCAAAAAGCTCAGGGCAAAGTTCGGCGGCACACTCGACGACTGGATGCTCGTCCTCCCCAGCGGGGGTGACATGAAGTGAAATCATTCACAGAACTCGTAAGGGACCCAAACTTCACCATCGCACTCGCAGCAGCCTTTATTCTCGCGGGGTGGAACCTCGCGTACGGCTCGTGGTGGATAGGCGTGGTATTTCTCGTTCTTATAATGGGCTCGATAGCCCTAAACGTGTGGAAAACCCGCAAAGCTTAAAATAGGTCGTGTGCGTTACCTCAACCGTGGCCATAGAAAACACAATTCAGATTCCACTCCTAAACGCAGTCCTTTCCCTAATCCTCACGGTCTTTTTCCTGCAGCGCTCGCGCTTCAAGGACTATCGCAAGCTCATGCTCGTCGGCTTGTTCGCGTTCACGGCCATAGCCTCAATACTCAACATGTTCTTCGGGGCACCCTTCGCTGTTTTGGTGCCGGTCGTTGGGCTATTGCTTGTTTCGCTAACGTTCGCCGACTGGTTCGAAGACAAATGGCTAAAGCCACTGTGCCTAAGCTACTTCGCAATAGTCGCCCTCTCACTCATCGGGGCGTTCTTCATTGGCTTCTCGGCCTACGCCTACCTCTACGCCTACCTTGGGGAGCTAAGGGGATTCGTCGCACTCGTCCTCGCACTAATAACCATCGGAATGTTCGGACAGGCATACGTCCGCACGCGCAGCACCAAACTACTGATATTCTTCGTGTCAGTCTTGTTCTTCAGCGGGGCCGCGCTCTTGAACGTTGCCGCGCTTGACGCCGCCGCGGAATATGCACGGCTCGCCGCCTACGTAATGTTTGCGTTTCCGTTCATCATGGAATAAAAAAAAGTCGGAGCATGCCCCAGAAACGTGTAGGGGCATTGCTCCGGTAGGGCTCTCTATGCGAGGTGGGAGAGATGCGTTAGTGTTGCGTGGAGTTCCCGGGCAATCCGCCGATTGCCACAGGTTTTTTCGAGCGTCACCAGTAATGCACAAGCATAATCATTTGTTTCATTTTTGGACAAGCTCTTTATTTGGTTCCCAAGTAATACCTTCACGCCATCACCGACAATAGCTTCACTGTTTTCATATATATACTCAGAAGCATTAGCGGCTTGCCGAGAAAAAGTGCTTCCCACTGGAAACGAGCTCCCAACACCGGTTTCCACCGGAAATGGCTTGTTGCCGAGAATCAGATTACGCCTTTGCCGACTATCTTGAAGTTTGCCCGCTGGCCTTCTTTCATGAACGGGTGCTTGACCAACCGGGCGTACCGGTCGGACGCATGCGACAGTTCAACAATCGCTTTTGACGAGTACTTCATGGTGTCGCCGCCGGCCGGCTCGATGCCACCACGGTCCAGGTTGCTGTAAACTTGGTTCGTCACGAGCACAGGAATATTTTTCTTCCTCGCGATGTCCAGAAGCGCAGCCATCTGCAAGCCAAGTTCCCTGTTCGCCTTGTGCGGCTCTTCCCTGTCGAGCTCAAGCCTGAAGTGATAGATGATGCTGTCCACGACAACCAAGGCCAATCCCTCAATCTCCCACGCCGCGTCGATGGCGGCGCCCTGCTCGCTCATGCTCGCAGGCTCACGCAAAACAATCGACTTCAATGCTTCCTTGCTTGGCTGCATCTGCTCGAGGCGCTTCAAATTGAACGAGCCCTCGGGGTCGACGAACAAAACCTTGCCCCCCATGCGCGTCGCGTTGATTGAGGCCTGCAGCGCCAGGTTGCTCTTGCCGCTTCCAGCCGGACCATAGACTTGCGTGATAATCCGCGACGGAAGGCCGCCGCCCAGCAAATCGTCTATAGGACAATTGAGGGGTATGTTTTCAATCATATCAAGGGTTCCCGCGTATGTTTTATGTGGTCCCGGGCGTGGTTTAGTATCCTTTCCTTGCAAGTTCCACAGTAATCCTTCTTGCCCACGTCTTCAGTGGTCATGTGGTCGCCCATGACGCAGTCCTCGTCCTCGCAGTGCGTGCCTTTTGCTGTTGTCTTGGTCTTGTACCTGCCATGCGGGACAGAGTCAAGCGCTTCGCCGAGCCCGTGCTTCCCGACTTTTTTCAAGGCAGGCAGTACATTCTCCTTGCCAACCGCGTCCTCGACCGCCGGGATGGAGCAAACGAGCGTCTGGCCAGACTTGTGGCCCCAGGGGGACTCCACGTCTTCCACATGCACCTTCTTGCCCGTCAAGTGAATCCGTAAGTTAAATTCGCTGTTCAAATGCTCTGCCAGCGTCTTCGCGTCTATGCGCTCTTCCCCCGCCACTAATTTAGTTGCGTGCTCTTTTTCATCCTGCTCCACAGGCCAGGCCTTCAGGTCCAGCCCAAGCTCGTCAGCGGCTTCCTTCAGCCCGTCCAAAACAGCTTGAATCTGCGCCTTAGACACCTTGGGGGCATGACTCACATACGCCGTTATCATAATCCTCTGCCTCGCTCGATTATTTATACCCCCTTCAACTAATATACCTAACTCCCGCAGAGTGATTTCTATGGCTGACATAAAGCTTAAGGTCCAGGAAGCGATGCAGAACGACGTAGGCCGCGGAATAGTGCGCATCGACACCGAGACACGCGAGGCACTCGGGCTCACGTCCGGAGACATAGTCCAGGTCAAGGGCACCACCGACACCGTCGGCGTCGTCTGGCAGTGCTACCCACAGGACGAAGGCCTCAAAATCATCCGCATGGACGGCCTCATTCGCCAAAACTCCGGAGTCGGCATCGGCGACTACGTCAAAATCGAGAAGACCGAGCTAAAGCCAGCCACAAAAATAACTCTCGCGCCATCAAAGCCCGTGAGGTTCTCACCAGGCTTCGAGTCATACGTCCAAAAGCGACTAATCGGCAGGCCCCTAATCAAAGGCGACCGCATACTCATTGGTGTGTTCGGCACAAGCCTCGTCATGATAGCAACCAAAACCACTCCAAAAGGCTTCGTGCAAATCACGCAGGACACTCAAATCGAGCTCAAGACCGAGCCAATCAAAGAAATAGTCGGAGTCCCCCAAGTCACTTACGAAGACATCGGCGGAGTCAAGGACGAAGTCCACAAAGTCCGCGAAATGATTGAAATCCCACTCAAGCACCCCGAACTGTTCGAGCGCCTCGGAATCGAGCCCCCGAAAGGCGTCCTCCTCCACGGCCCGCCGGGCACAGGCAAGACACTTTTGGCAAAGGCAGTGGCAAACGAAAGTGACGCCAACTTTATTTCCATCCAGGGCCCAGAAATTATTTCCAAGTTCGTGGGCGAAGCCGAGGAAAGGCTCCGCCAAATCTTCAAGCAAGCAGAAGAAAACGCGCCAACAATAATCTTCATCGACGAAATCGACGCCATCGCGCCAAAGCGCGGCGAAGTCACCGGCGAAGTAGAGAAGCGTGTCGTCGCCCAACTATTGGCCTCAATGGATGGGCTGCAGACCCGCGGCAACGTAGTCGTAATCGCGGCCACCAACCGAGTCAACGCAATCGACGAAGCGCTGCGCCGCCCAGGGAGGTTCGACCGAGAAATTGAGCTCGGCGTCCCCGACCGCAAGGGCCGCAAGGAAATCCTGCAAATTCACACGCGCAACATGCCGCTTGAAGGGGTTGACCTGGACAGGATGGCAGACATCACCCACGGCTACGTTGGCGCCGATGTCCAAGCCCTTGCCAAGGAAGCGGCCATGAAAACACTGCGCCGCCTAATCCCCAAAATGAACCTTGAGGGCGAGGACGGCATCCCCACCGAAGTCCTGGAAAACCTTAAGGTCACCAAGGACGACTTCATGGACGCGTTCAGGGAAGTCCAGCCCAGCGCCATGCGCGAAGTCCTCGTAGAAGTCCCGAACGTGAAGTGGAAGGACATCGGCGGCCTCGACGACGTCAAGAAGCGGCTCAAGGAAGCCATTGAATGGCCAATCAAAAACCCCAAGATGTTCACGCGACTCGGAATCCGCCCGCCGAAAGGAATTTTCCTGTTCGGCCCGCCCGGCAGCGGCAAAACCATGCTCGCCAAAGCAGTGGCAACCGAGAGCGAGACAAACTTCATCGTGGTCAAAGGCCCGGAACTCCTGTCCAAGTGGGTTGGCGAGTCCGAGCGTGGCGTGCGAGAAATCTTCCGCAAGGCCCGCCTTGCCGCACCCGTAGTAATCCTGTTCGACGAAATCGACGCGCTCGCGCCAAAGCGCGGCATGCATGCGGGCTCAGCAGCTACGGAAACAGTGGTCAACCAACTGCTGACCGAATTGGACGGCGTTGAAGAATTGAAGGACGTGGTAATCTTAGCAACGTCAAACCGCCCGGACATCGTCGACCCAAGCCTCTTGAGGCCGGGCAGGTTCGACAGAATGATCTTCGTTCCGGCTCCGGACGCAAAGTCGCGCCTCGCAATCTTTGAGGTGCACACCAAAAAGATGCCTCTCGCCAAAACAGTGAAGCTTGAGACGCTCGCGTCTTCCACAGACGGGTTCTCGGGCGCAGACATAGAGGGCGTGTGCCGCGAGGCAGCGATGAACGCGCTGCGCCACAACAAGAAAGCCAAAGAAGTAACGGAAAAGGACTTCGAGAAAGCGATGAAGGCGGCGAGGCCGTCCATCCAGGAAGATGACTTGAAGCGCTACCACGGGTTCATGAAAGAGCACAAGTCAATAGACACGGCGAGCTACATCGGCTAGAGGAACGGCAGCAGCAGGTAAGCCGCGGCCGCGAGCGTGAGGAACCACACAACCGGGTTCCACTGCAGTACTTTGTTCCCGTCCAGCGGCGGGAATGGAATCAGGTTGAAAGCTGCCAAGAAAAAGTTTATGTACGCGCCCCAGTTCCCGATGACCGCGAGCAAAGTGGTTGAGGAATAGCTGAGTGCGAGGAACCCAACGCCGACACTGAGGTTAACCAACGGGCCAGTCACCGCAATCAATCCCTGTTCCCGGAGCGTGAGGCGCTTGCCTCCAATCATCACCGCGCCCGGCGCAGCAAAAATCAGGCGCCCCCCAGTCATTATCGCCATGGCCAGTGCCAACGCAAGGCCTTGCCACCACATCCTGAAGAACGCGATGCACCCGAACTTCTTGGCAACCCACCTGTGGCCCATTTCGTGGAAGACAAACCCGGTCCCGAGCGTCAGGAGTATAATCGGGAAGCTCGTGGTCAATGCGGGCAGCAGGCCGTGTGAGTACACCGACGCCATGGAAAACGCTAGGCTAAGAGTGACCCACGAAATGAGTATGTGCATAAGCTCCTGGTTTTCCATCAAAGTTAAATACGAGTTAATCCAATAAATACATTACTAAAGGGGAGTGGGAGAGAATGAGTAAAGACCTTTGGAAAGATAGCGCTGCACAGCTGTCCATGGAGCTAATCCTGGTGCTGGCAGCAGTTCTCGCCGTCGCACTGCTGGCTGTTTCGTCCCTACGGGGCACGGCAGTGGACGCCGAGAAAGTAGGCGGGAGGACCGCCAAAAAAATCCTGAAGGAGCTGAAATGATGGGGAGATTGATTGATGACGACCGCGGACAAGTCTCTGCAGAGCTCATCGTGGTCATCGCCGCGCTTCTTGCGGTGGCGATGTTCTTCGTGAGCAGCCTGAACGACACGGTGACACAGGCTGGCGACAAGATGCAGGACAAGACCGGCGACGTCTTGAAACAGATAGACGGCATTGGGAAGTGATTTCCGTGCGCGGCCAGGTCTCGCTTGAGTTCATGGTAGTGCTAGCCGTATTCCTCGCCGCCATGGCGCTTTGGCTCACCGGGGTAAACCAGGCCAGCGGCGCAATCACCGTGGCGCTTGGCGCGAAGCAGTCCGTGCTCGCGGCCGAGCGCCTGGCGTCAACAATCAACGCGGTGTGCGTCATGGGCAGCGGCAACTCGCTCGACACCGAGGCCTATGTCGCCGGCAACGCAAGCGTCATTTACGACAGCGCGTTGGTGCTGGACACAACCGAAAAAACAGTTTACTGCGAGTTCAACGACTTCACTGTTTCAGGCAAGCAAGAGTTCACCGCCACAAACACCGATGGATTCGTCGAAGTCACACGCAAAGAGTGAACGACACGGGCTCGTAATCGAGCTCGGGGGTCACGGCGGTGCGCTCGACAGTGGCACACTTATCCCCGTCGCCGCTGTGGCCAATTAGTTCCCGCAATCCCTCAAGGCAATCTTCGTCGTGCTCGCACTTCTGCTTCATCGCGATTTGGGCGTAGTCGCCCGCCTGCTTGTAGAGCACAACGTCGCTGTAGTCTTCCGCGGCAACCGAAGACAGCGCCGCGATGAACGCGACGAAGCAAAGCAACGCGACCATCGCCTCAAGGCTGAACACAAACCCTTTACCAGACAGAAAGCGCAACAGCTTCACCCCCCTCCTCATCTAAAAACACGAGCCGCTTGATTCCGTCGCCATTAATGGAGTAATTGTGGTGGCAGTACGTGGCTTCTTTCCCAATCTGAGCAGAGTCAATGGTCTGCGGCACCACCCTGCCAACGCTCTGGTCGACTTTGGCGAGGCACTTCGGGTCGTTAATCAGGCGGTCGCTCGCCGCAATCAATTCTTTCTGTTTTTCGGCGGTGAAGTGCATTGCCGCCGCCTCCCCTGTGACGAGCTGCGTCCATAAGAGGCACAGCTGCACGAGGACTAGCACGAGCACGAACGCGATGCTGGCGTCAATCATCCAAACTTGGCCTTTTTCCAACATACCACCTCGCGTATGACCCGTTGCCGCGGGACTCGCCGAGCGCAATCACTGCTTTTTGCTTGCCGGCTTCCTGCGACGCCGTGATTATCCCGAGCAATTCTTCGTCGCCGAGCGCTTCGGCTGCTCGGGAGTGCGCGTTCATCACCACGGAGACGAGGGCAATCATCATCATGACTGCGAGCATTGCCTCAAGAGTGTTCATACCAGCACCCCATCGGAATCAAGTAAACGCCTTTGCTGTTCCCAACAGTTATCGTGGCGCCAATCGCGTCGTACCTGCCCCCCATAACAGCAGTGATGTTGCTTGGCAACCGCTCCACCCTAATTTCGCTGTTGGGAGCCGACTCCAGCAGCCTTGAATACCCGGGCCCACCGGTGTCGCCGTACCACACGTCGATTCCTTGCGCACGCATTTCTTTTTTCCAGTCCGCTAGTGCCGCATCCAATTCCGTTTGGCTCCCGGAATATTCCACGGCGCGCCAAAACGTTTCCTCGAAGTCCTGCTCTTTGACCGTGATCGCCTGGTGCTCAAGAAAAAGCTGGCGCGTCTCGCGTATGCCGTTGGCTTCGGTTTGGTAAATCGAGAGCGCGTGGAACGCCGTGGGCACGAAAGACAAAAGTACTAAGAATGCTACTACTCCTCTCCCCATACCGTTGGTTAGGGACGAGCAAACTTTTATCGCTTTCGGTCCTAGGAGTACTGCTCTGCCAGGTCTCCGGCGATTGGGAGCTTGTACTTCTTGCCCTGGTACGCCTTTACCATCAGCACTATCACTAGGATAAACCAAACGAGGGACAGTGGCCCGGCGGCTATCCAGCCGATGACAGGAACGACTATGAACAAGTTAAGCAGGCCGAACACGATGATGGACTGCACTGCGTGGAACCTAACAAACTTGTCGTCGTCCTTCAAAAGGTAGACCAGTAGCCCACTAACCCAACCCAGTAGATAGGCCAGCGCAGCTATGCTGTTGCTGTCGACTGTTGCCTTGGATTTTGCAGGGGCTTTTTTTGTTGCCTTGGCCTTTTTCGTTGCCATAAGCGCCAATAACCCGTTCTGTGTATTTAAGCATTGTGGGGCACGCTGTGCCTTTCGGCGACGCCGCCCGCCCACGGAAGCCCGAACCTTTCGCCTTGCGCGGCCTTGACGATCAGCACCGCCCACAGCACGACGCCCAGCAGCCACACCACCGGAAGCAGCAGTATCCCGAGCACACTGGCTATCAAGACCGTCTGCACGAGCGTCAGCAGCCCAAACACGGCGATTGACTGCATGGCGTGGAACCGGGCGTACTCGTCGTTTCGGCTGAACAAGTACACGAGGCCCCCGCTAAACCAGAAAAAGGTGTAGGCCAGCATGGCCATGGCGCGAGAATCAGTGTTTGGCATGCATGGAACAACCCGTTTTAGCTATAAAAGGCTTTTCAAACCCCCGAAAACCTTTTTAAACAGAGGCTTTCATAATAGCCCCCACAACCCAAGCAACCGCTTATTTTGTGGATTTACATGGAGCTTGAACATCTAAAGCAAGAACGGGACAAGCTTAACACCGAGACCCAGAAGCTGCGCAGCGAGTCCCAAGAAACGACTGGCCGCGTGAAGCGCCTACGGGTCTCGCTGAAAGACGCCAAGTCCAAGCGCGACCAGGAAAACAAGCTCGTCAAGGAATTCAAGGACAAGCGCGACGAAGTCAACAAAAAAATCAAGTCCCGCATCTCAGAGCTCAACAAATTCCAGGAAGACCTGGCCAAGCTCAAGACCACTTCCGGCCCGATGCACCAGACCCGCAAGGAACTGGAGCGCCTGGAGTGGAAGGTCCAGACCGAAGTCCTCAACGTCAAGCAAGAAGAAAAACTTGCGAAGCGCATCGCAGAACTCGAGGAAGCGTGCGCGGCGAGCGACGAGTTCAACGAAAAAAGGAAGAAGCTGCGCAAAATCACTGGCGAGCTCGACGAGCTCCGCAAGGAAGCGCAGGCGTATCACGAAGTAATGCTCCAACACGCTCGGGACTCCGAGCACTACCACGAAGAAGTCAAGAAAGCGTACGACCAAATCAAGAAAATCGAGCCCGAATTCAAGGAAGCCCAGCAAAAAGTCTCGCAGGCAAAGCGAGAGGCCGACGAGGCGCACAAGACCTACGTCGAAAAATACAAGAAGACCAAGGGCGCCGCAAGGGTCGAGCAGGATAAGGTCGTGAAGAAAAAGGTCAGGGCCATGAAGGCCGAGGCCGACGACTTGATGAAGGCATTCAAGACAGGCAAGAAGCTCACGACCGAAGAGATCATGATTATCCAGGGGTACGGTGGCAAGGAATGAACACCTACCTCACCTTGTGGTACAGCAGCGAGGGCGACAGCCCCGTCGAGGTCGCGAAGAAGCTGGGCTCCCTTGGCTTCGTGCACCAGCAGGGCAACTATGACTTCTCTTACGCATGGGACGCCAACCCGGAGGTGGACGACCTACTGCGCCTCGGAAACACCGTCCAGACAAAGCTCAACGGCTCGAAAGCCGTCTTCAAGATGGAAACCGTATAGTTCCCTTGATTTTTTCAAGAAGCAACTCAAATTCAGTGTAGCCCGCGGCCGCATTAAAATGGCCCGCGTTTTTTACGACAACCAACTCGCCGCCCACGTGCTCCGCCAACTCCTCGGCCTTTTCCATTGCCACGTACGGGTCGTTGTCCGAGTGGAAGAGAAAGAACTTTTTGCAGTGCGCCTTGATTTTGTCCCAGTCAAACTCTCTCTGGGAAATTGTTTTCATATTATCGTCATATTCGTGGCCAATCGTCCCCGTAAACCCTGCCACAAAAAACGCGGACCCAACAGTATTCTGCTCAATCACGCTTAAGGCAAAAGGCGTGCCCAGGCTATGGCAAACAAAAACAGTCTCCTCGTTTATGAGCTCTTTGTGCTCGTCCAAAACCCTTGACCAATTCTCCAGTGTCTGGCCCTCAAGAGTGGGGAACCGTGGCACGACCACGTTGCACCCCAGCTTTTCCAGTTCTTGCCTCAGCCAATCAAACCAATTCTCTTGGGGGTGCCCCAGCACCCCATGAAAAATGAAAACAGTTACCACGTCAAACCAGTTCCTTCATCTCTATCGCCGCTTCCCTCGACTCGGCCACCAGCGTGTACCTCTCCGGCAGGGCCGCGGCCAGCTTTTCCAAGTCAATCGACATATCAAAGTGAATGTACGGATTCTTTAGGCTCCCAAGCACGCCGAAGTCCATCTCTCCCTCCCTCTCAATCACGGCTGGCACGTTAATCACGGGCACCACCCCAATCTCCGCAATTTTCAGCACTTCTTTCAGCGACCCGAACTGTGCCCGTCGGGGCTGCGTCTCTATGCCAAGCGGAACACTAAGCTTCTTCATTACCTCGCGGCAGTTCTTGGCCAGCACTTCCATGGCTTCTTCCGGCTCCCGCTTCGAGTAAAATCCCGCCCGCGTCACGACTATGTCCGCGTTCAATTTCCGTGCGACCTCGCCAGCCTCAACAATCCGGTTAATCGCGTCGTCGACCTTCTGCAGCTTCGGGCTGGTCAGGCTGACGTAGTATGGTGCGTGTATGCCGAACCTCGGGCCGCTGTACTTCCAATCCAGGTTATAGCTAACGCTTTTTTCGAACTGGATTTCGACGAATTCCCATTCCGACCTGTAGTCCTCCGGCCTTAGGCACACCCCTAACATCAGTTATCCTATCGGAGGAAAAGTTTATAAGCTGCGGGGGAGTGTATTGCGCTATGCAGGACGATGAGCTGGCTTTGAAGCTTGTGGAGCTTTACGTCGTAGAAGTGTCAAAAGGGCATGAAAAACGGCAGATGGGGTTAGACACTTTGCTGAACGCTTATTTCTATGCATTGCTCCGCATCACGCGCAAGAACAAGGAGACCGCGGCACTCCACAAGGCGGTCGAGCGCGAAGAAGAAGTGCTCGAGGAAGAGTACAAGCCCGAGGTCCCGACCGAAGGCGGAAAAGAGCCCTACAAGGAAAAAGAGGGAAGCGAAGACTTCAAGTTCGACTAGCTCCCACACCCTGGGGCGATAAATTGAAAGTTTGTGTTTTCGGCGCAGGCGCCATCGGCAGCTTATTCGCAGCACTCCTTTCCAAACAAAATGATGTTTTCGTCGTCTGCCGCGAGGCACACGCCAACGCAATAAACTCCAGCGGCCTAGCCGTAAGCGGCATCGAAGAATTCAATTCAAAAATTCCCGCATACACCACCGCGCCCAACCAACAAGTTGACTTGCTCGTGATGGCCACGAAGTCTTACGACACCGAAGCCGCAATCAAGCAAGCCACCCCACTCATCTCCAGCAACACCCATGCCCTTTCATTGCAAAACGGCTACGGCAACCCCGAGCTCATCCACAAACAATTCCCCGGCACCTCCGTTGTCACCGGAGTAACAACCTACGCGGCGCAGCTCCGGGAGCCCGGAAAAGTGGAATGGACCGGGAAAGGCCAAACCCTGCTCGGGCCCCCAAGCGCCTTCACGCAAGAGCTCGCGGAAAACCTTGTGTCATGCGGCATAAGCGCCGAAGTCTCCGAGGACATTGAAAAAGAGGCCTGGAAAAAGCTTGTCATCAACGCAGCGATAAACCCAGCCGGGGCAATCTTCGGCCTAACAAACGGAGAATTACTCGGCTCCTCCGAAGCAATGAAACTAATGCAAGGGATTGTTGGCGAGGCAGAACAAGTCCTGAAACTAAACAATACCCCCGTCCTGAATTCTTTCCAGCGAGTGAAAGAAGTCGCATTACAAACCCGTGCCAACCGCAACTCAATGCTCCGCGACCTGGACCGCGGCAAGCAAACAGAAGTGGACTACATCAACGGAGTGATTTGCGGGCTCGGGAAAAAGCTTGGCGTGCCCACGCCCCTGAACGAGTTCGCAGTAAAAAAAATCAAGGAGCTGGAAGCATCTTCTTCTGCCCGTGCCACGTGACCGCAGCCTTCAAGGTTGTCAAGGCCGAAAGCGCCCTTGCCACCGGCTCGCTCGGCTACGGCTTTTGCCTTGACAAAGGCGTCACGACTTCCGCCGAAAAAGGCGCACTGAAAACCATTGTCAACGGCAAGGAGTGCGACGCGGGCGTCACGAAACGCGTGTGCGAATTGCTTGGGGTCGAGGCAGTAATCCGCCAGACCGCAGACTTGCCGAGCGGAAGCGGATTCGGGGTCAGCGCCGCAGCCGCGTTTTCCACTGCCCTTGAGCTGAACGAGCTTTTTGGCTTGGGGCTGTCAACCGAAAAATGCGGCCAAACCGCCCACACGGCTGAAGTAGAATTGCTCGCGGGGTTGGGCGATGTTATCGCCGCTTTCCACGGCGGGTTTGACCTCAGGGAAAAGCCTGGCGCCCCTGGAATCGGCGTGGTCAAAACACAGGACATCGCTGCCGACAATGTAGTGGTCGGGACAGCCGGCAGAATCGCGACCAAAACCGTGTTGGGCAGTGACTTGGAGAGGCTAAACGAGTTCGCGGACAGGCACATCACCGGCTTCAGGCCAACCACCGAGTACTTGTGCGACTCTTCACTTGAATTTGCCCACGAAATCGGGATTGTCGACAAAGAGCTTCAGGCAAAAATCGATTCCATAACCGGCACCGGCGTCAAGGTCGGCGTGGCCATGCTTGGGAAAACACTTTTTTCTTTTGATGACGCGGAAGCTGCGTTCAAAAAGAGCTTAAGCAACGTCACGTCTTGCGGAATAAACCGTGGCGGCCCAAAGAATTATTCGTAGCTGTGTTCCAGGTCGGGGTAACTTCCTTTTTTCACTTCGTTGTTGTATTCCTGGAAGGCTTTTTTCATTTCTTCGCGAATGTTGGCGTACTTTTTCACGAACTTGGGCTCGAAGTCGTTAAAAATCCCGAGCATGTCGTGCGAGACCATTACTTGGCCGTCGCAGTGGGGCCCGGCACCAATCCCGATGGTCGGTATCTTGAGTGATTCAGTGATTGTCTTGGCGAGCGCGACTGGAATGCATTCCAGCACGATTGAGTAACAGCCGCTTTTTTCCAGGGACAGTGCGCCGTCAACTATTTTTTTTGCCGACTCTTCGTCCCGTCCCTGCACCCTGAACTTGGTTATTGTTTGTGGCGTCAGGCCAACGTGCCCCATGACCTGAATGTCTTCGGCGATAAGCGCTTCAACGACGTCGGGGAGGTCGCCCTCGACTTTCACGGACTGTGCCCCCGCTTCCACCAAAAGCCTGGCGTTTTTCACGGCTTCGCTGGGCGTGTCGAAGCTCTTGTACGGCATGTCCCCAATCACGTGCGCGTTTTTTGCGCCGCGGGCCACTGGCCTCACGTGCTCCAGCATGTCGTGCATCGTCACTGCCTGTGTGTTCGTGTACCCAAGCATGACCATTCCCAGAGAGTCGCCAACCAGAATCGCGTCAATCCCCGCCTCGTCCATTATACTGGCCGAAGGCATGTCGTAGGCAGTGAGGACACTAATCTTTTCCCCACGCTCCTTCATCTCCAGAAACCGCTTGACCATGAGACTGGTGTTGTGCCCCCGCCCAAATAAAACCATTCCCCCTGCAATTGACGATGATTGGGCTCGACCAGTGGCTTTATGAATCATCCTCGCCATAATTAGCTTATGCCCAGCGGCAAACCCGACCAAATCAACGTGCGCTTCGTCTTGGTAAACCAAGACAATATTGGCGAGTGGGAAGAAGCAATCAAGGAAGTGCGCGTCCACAAGGTGAAATTCAGGGAGCTAATCCACTCCATCAAAGACGGGTCTGCCACAACCGTCCTTGGCCTGCTGGAGGGAACGAAAGAGCCCATCGCGGAATACAGCTCGTTTTTTTATCCCGGCGGCGACATCAAGACCGGCTACCTCCGCGTCAGAGAAAAATACAGGGGGTACGACCTCGGTTACCACTTGATTGACGTGCGGGACAAGCACTTTCACCCCGATGCCGACAAAACCGTTATGGTCTCGCGCCCCAAGGAAAGCTTGGTGCCCGGCATAATGGAGCGGCACGACTACAAGCCAATCCCACAAGGCAACTGGCTAAAGCTTGGCACCGACAAAGCACCCAGCACAAAGCCGGTCGTGCGCACGCTCAAAAGAAAAGAGTTTGCCTAGACCAAAATCCTAATCACGTCGCCGTCCTTCAGCTCGTAGTCCTTGCCAACGCGCTTTTTCGTCCTGGCGTCGACAGCCCCAATAAACTTCTCCCCAATGTCAGTGTGAACCTTGTACGCCAAGTCCAGCGCCGTCGAGCCCTTCGGCACCAGGTACGCGTCCGGCAGCACGCGCCCCTTCTTGTCCGTCAGCTTGTTCTCGTCCTCCACGGGATAAACCACGATTAAGTCAAGCAACTTGTACGCCGCCTCATCAATCGCCTGCTGCACCCCGGTGTTCCCGAACTTCGCGAGCAAAGACTTGATGAAATCAAGCGCCTTCCCCTGCTTCTCCGGGACCTCACTCCCAACCTCAAAACCATTGTCACCCGGCGAATACGCAACCAGCCCGTGCTCACTCGCCCTCCGCAGCGCCAATTCCGCCTCCGCGCAACAAGCCACCGGGCTGGGGGACGCCGACTCCGTCGACGTCAACTCGCGCAACTTTTTAATGTTCTCTTCGGACTCCGGAAGGTCCATCTTGTTCGCCGCGACAAGAATCGGCTTCCGCACCCGCTTCACGAGTTCCAGCAAATCACTTTCGCTCGCAGTGTTATCAATACCCAACTCCTTGACGGCCTTCTTCACCTCGTCTTCCCGCACCTTCAGCCCCGTAAGCGGTTGCTGGATTGCCTGCCACGGCTTCACGGTTTTCATCTCAATCTTCCGCTTCAGCGCGTCCCACTTGTCCATGAGTATTCCGAGCATCCATTGCTCAATTTCTTCTTCCAAAAACGCGACGTCCGCAACCGGGTCGCCACTGCCCTGGTTCCCCTCCGCGTCGCTGCGCCCGCTCGCGTCAACAACGTGGATTAATGCATCAGCGTCAGCCAGATCGGCCAAGAACTGGTTGCCCATTCCCTTGCCCTCGTGGGCTCCAGGCACAAGCCCGGCCACGTCCACCATGGCAATCGGCACCAACCGCTTGCCGTCGCAGTGCTTTACCCCCAAGTCCACACACGGGCACTTCGCCCGCACGACCGCGGTCCCGCGGTTAGGCTTAATCGTCGTAAACGGATAAGCGGCCATCTCCGCCTCTGTCAGGCACGCAGCGTTCAAAAACGTGGTTTTGCCTGAAGAAGGTTTGCCCACAACACCGATTTTCATGCGGTTTTATTCTGCAGCTGAATGTTTTTAAACATGGCTATGCAGTATCTACGCATGGCCTGGGCAGAAGAGTTCGCCCCATCCACACTGTCGGAAGTCGCCGGCAACCCCAGCGCAGTCGAAGACATCGAGCACTGGGCCAAGCACCCAAAAGGCGCCTTATTGCTCGTCGGCCCGCCGGGCTGCGGAAAAACATCTGCGGCATTGGCCCTTGCCAACGACAAAACATGGGACGTGCTTGAGCTAAACGCGAGCGACCTGCGCAGCAAAAAAAACCTGGAGCGCGTCGCCGGCCTTGCTGCCGTGTCCACCACTTTTTCCGGAAACCAGCGAATGATTCTATTCGACGAAATCGACGGTCTGTTCCGAGCCGACTACGGCGGCGCGGGCGCGGTGCTAAACATCATCCGCAACGCCGAGTGCCCCATTGTCTTGACGGCGAACGACCAGTACGCCAAAAACATTTCTTCCATCCGCAAGGCATGCACGACCGTAAAATTCAAAAAAGTCCACTACGCCACAATCAAGCACACACTCGAAAGAATTTCCAAGGAAAAGAAAATCGACTGCGACGCCGCTGCCCTGGAAACCATCGCGAAGGCAAACCACGGCGACCTGAAGGCAGCAATCAACGACCTTCAGGCATTGACCATCGGCAAGAAAAAGCTCCACGAGGGCGACGTGCTTTTGCCAGAGAGAGACCGCGAGGGCAGCATCTTCAACGCAATGCTCACGGTCTTCAAAACTACACACTACGAAAAAGCCAAGGCGGCTTTTGACTCGGTCCAGGAGGACCCGGACCTGTTCATGAAGTGGGTGGACGAAAACATTCCCCGGGAGTACAGAAAGCCCGAGGACCTTGCCGCGGCGTTCCAGGCATTGTCCCGCGCCGACTTCTACAACGGCGCCATATATCGCCGCCAGAACTGGTCCCTCATGAAGTTCCAGATAGCCATGATGACCGCTGGAGTGGCAATGGCCAAGAAAGAAAAGTACCACGGCTTCACGGCTTACCAGTATCCGTCGTTCATCCGCAAGCTCTTCGCCACGAAGGCAAAGCGCGACGCCCGGAAAAGCGCGGCAAAGAAGATTGGCAGCGAAATCCACGCAAGCCCCCACGAGGTCATAGTGGACCACTGGCCTTACTTGCGCCTCCTCGCGAAGGAGGACCCGGTGGGCTACGCGCACACGTTTGACCTCAACGAAAAAGAGCTGGAGTCCCTCGGCGTGACTGCCGCAAAGGCAAAAAAGGCGTTAGCTTTATAAGCCGCCCTTGTTTTTAGTGGGTTGAGGTGAACTCATATATGGTATTAGACCTCTCTATCCTTGCTTTGCAAGGTATGTTATTGAATATAGTTATAAGTTTGGTTATTGGCCTTGCACTGCTAGTCGTCGGTTACGGCGTCGCAGTGGTGCTAGAAACGATCCTGAAGCGCGCTTTTGAGCGCTCCAAGATAGAAGAAAAGCTGAAGCAACACGGTATGAGCGGCGCGCTCATGGGCTTCTCGCTCAGCGGCATCATCACTGGACTAATCAAGTGGATTGTGTTCCTGTGGTTCATGGTGTCCGCAATCAGCGTTATTGAAAACGCGTTCCTTGTGTTCAAGGAAGGAGCGGCATCGCCTGTGCTTACGAACTTCCTCGTGTCGTTCGTGAACTTCTTGCCCGCGCTCCTGCAGGGAATCGTCATCTTGATTGTCGGTTTCTTGGTGGCTGACTACTTGGCCTCCGCAATCAGGACCGGCATGAAGACCCAGGCAAACGTCGTCGCGGCAGCCGTGAAAGTTATCGTGATTTACTTCACGGTGACCATTGCCCTTAGCAACCCCGCCTACGGAATCAACGTCGGCATCATCACGGAAATCTTTAACTTCCTAGTGATGGCGGTCTCGATTGGCATCGGCGGCGGAATTGCTATAGCGATGGGCCTCGGCTTAAAAGACTCTGTCTCAAGAATCGCAAAGAAACACGAGAACAGTACCGAACGCGCTTTGCTCGGAACCATCAAGAAATAAGCGCTTCAAGGCTGATTTCAAACGCAGCAACCGGCAAGTCCATCCCGAAGTTCGTGAGGGCCTCGGGGTGGATTTCGCCGACAACCCCTATTTCTTTTTTATTCACGACGACAGCAGCAGCCCTGCCATTCAGGAAAGATGGGTTCTTCACCGGCTTGAACTTCGGCTCGTACCCAAGCGACACGAGCAATGACTCCACCAGTGACTTCGCCTCGGTAAAGTCCGCCCTCGCGTTGCACGAAACCGCGGCAAGCCTCTGCTCCTCGTGCAAAGTCTTCCGGTCCTCGACCACTCTCCCAATATCGAAGAGCCTCTGCGGGTACTCATAGTGCTTGTTTTCCGACAGGATTTGCAGAAGCCCGGGCAACAGCGAATTCCGAATCGCATTATAGTTAACATTAACCGGGTTCTTTGCCATAACCAACTCTGCCTTCTGCCGCATCCTCTTCGGCATTTCCGAGCTGGTCAAGTGATAAGTATTGCACTCCAGGAACCCGAACCCCGCGAACGCCTCCGCGACCTTCCTCTCCATAATCGCCTCACGATCCTCGCCGCCGATAGTGGAAATCCCGGGAATAATCGCCTCGAAGTTCTCGTAGCCATACGCAATGGCCACGTCCTCCACAAGGTCAATGGGGTGCAGCACGTCAGTTCGGTAAGCAGGCACAAGCACTTCCTCGCCGTCCACGCCGTAGCGCATCTTCTCCAGTAATTTCTTGGCCTGTTTCCAGTTCAACGCCAGCCCAAGCAATGAATTACAATAGTTAAGGTCCAGCCTCATCCGCCGCGGCTCCATGTTGGGCGTCGCCGACCCACTGAACTTCACCAGGTACGCCTCTCCGCCAGTGTCCGCGAGCTGCGCCACGATAATGTGCAGCGCCTGTTCCACAACACGCTTGTTCAATCCAGTGACGTCAATGAAAACCCCTTTCGTGTCCGGAGTGACCGCGGTCGCCGCGCTGTTGATAATCGGCGGCAGCGAAAGCACTTGTTTCTTGGCGTCAATCCACAGCGGGTACAAGTTCGTCCCGTGCAGCAAGTGCGCGTAGTCCTTTCCTTTGGGGTGCTCCCGAAGGATTTCGGTGACCGTCATCTCGCGCCGGTACTCGAGCGGCACGAACTTGAAGTCGCCGCGCACAGTGGTGTACTTCACGGGGAACTCAATCGTGTCCAAATCGTAAACTCCAATCGACGCCAGTTTCCTGTTTCTGGAATGCGTGGTGTGCAGCTTTTCCTGCATCTGCATCAGCGAGACCAACGCCTCTTCGTCAATCGAAACGCCCTTGACGACCGCGGCAACTACGTGCTCGCGCACCTTTGCGACTGACTTATCCACGATTGCGGTGTAGCCACCGTCTTTTGTATTGTACTTCGCGAGCCCCGTCTCGATGCCCAAAAAACCACGCAGCGCGCGGGCCAGCCCCTCCTCGCTCAGCAAGTCGGGCCGGTTCGGGAACGCCTCGATGACCCACGTGTCGCCCTCCGACTTCTCGACCACGGCGCCCATCATTGCGATGCGGTCGGCCAGCTTGTCGTCACTAATCGGCTTGCCGATTCTCTTCACGAGCTTGTCCTTGCTGACCTCGAAAGTTGGCATTTTACCCTCGCATCCAGTGCTTCATTGTCCGCAGCTGCTGCACGTCGTTCTTGTACAGGTCGCGGATGTCGTGAATCGCGTAATAGTCCATGATTATCCTGTCGAATCCCGGCCCCCATGCCAGCACGGGGACGTCAAGGCCGAGCAACGGCTCGACTACCTCGGGCCTGAAGATTCCTGCGCCACCCAATTCAATCCATTCACCCCTTCCCGGGTGCAGCACGTCAATCTCAATGCTCATCTCGGTGTAAGGGAAGTACGCCGGCCTGAACCGGGCCTTCTCGAAACCAAGTTTTCCAAAGAACTGTTTCAAATAACCAAGCAAGTGCTTGAAGTTCACGTCCGGGTCCACCACAATGCCCTCGACCTGGTTGAACTCGAATAAGTGCGACCAGTCAAGCGCCTCGTTCCTGAAGCACCTGCCCACGGAAAAATACTTTGCCGGGAAATCCTCTTTCTTCAGCGCCGCAATCGTCCGAGCGCTCAAGACTGTGGTGTGCGTCCGCAGCACCCGCTTCTTCGCGACCTCGGGGTCCCACGCGTAGTCCCATCCGATGGAGTCGCGCGTCCCGATTTCGTGTGCCTTCTTCACCCGCTCCACAACCGCAGAGTCCGGCAGCTTGCCGCTCTCGGGGTCCACGAAAAACGTGTCCTGCATCTCGCGCACGGGATGCTCCTGCGAAGTGAACAATGCGTCAAAGTTCCAGAACGAAGTGTTAATCAACGAGCCCTCCATCTCCTGGAAGCCCATCTCCAGCCACACCTTGCGGACGTAATCAGTCGCCTGCCTCACGAAGTGCCGCCTTCCCGGGTAAATCCGCGGCACGACAGCCTCAACCTCGTACGGCCTGAACTTGGTCTTTTCCCACGAGCCGTCCCTCAGCATCTTCGGCGTCAACAGGTTCGCGGCCGCAGTCAAGTCCAGCCCTTTCTTCACGAGCTTTTTCCCTTCCGCGGTCAATTGCACGGTCCTCTTGACATCATCAGTCGCATTGATTAGTCCACCGCGGGACTTCAACAGCTTCACCGCACTCCCCGGAACTTTTTTCCCGGAAGAAATCGCGTCCAGTGCCTCTTCGTCAGAAGTTTTTTTCTTCAGCGCCTTCTTGCCGTATTCAGTAAGAACCAAGTCCCCCTTGTCCGCCGTGGCAAGCCTTTTTTTCATGAGCCACGTCATGGCAATCCCGAACTTTTTCGGGCCCAGCTTTTTCTTGAGCTCCGCCATGCCTGCGCTGCCCTTGCCCATGAGCTTCAGGGCCTGCCGCTCGGGCAACCCCTCCGCCAAATACTCTTTGCCTTCCTTTCCCAGCGAGATTTTTTCGGTGCGCTCCTCGTCCATTTTCACGAGGCCTTTCGACACGAGCCACAGCGACGCGTGCGCCACGCTGTCGGGCTTTAGGCCAGAGGCCACCGCCAGCGCTTGCTGGTCCATTGGCTTCTTCAAAGCCACTAAAATGGCTTTCTCGTGCTCGTGCAGCGAGTAATTCATAAGTCAGGTTCTTATATCGGCGTGCATTAATATGCTTTATGCCGGTGCTTGACGCTGCAGCAATCATCAACGCCGCGCTCGCGGAAGGCGTTACGGTGCCCGAAGTCCTCGGCGAGCTCAAGGACTTTGAGTCCCGCGAGCTCGCGCAAGCCAGGGTGTCCGAGGGCCTTCTGATTGTCAAGTCCCCTTCTCCCGAATCAGTGGCTGCAGTCAAGCCCAAGGCATCCCCACGGTTGTCCAAAACAGACCTGCAAGTCCTCGCGCTAGCGTTCGAGCTAAAACAAGAAATAATCACGGACGACTATTCGCTCCAGGCCTCGGCCAAGCGGCTCGGCATAAAATTCAGGCCGGTCATTTTCCCCGGCATTACTCATTGATTTCTTCGAGCGTCGGCTCGCCGGTGAACGACTCGCTCAGCAGGAGGCCGAGTTCTTTGCGGTACCAAATAACCATCACCAGCACGACCAGCCCCGCAATCATGTAGACCGGGTCGCCGTACTTCTCGCGCATTTCCTCGGTTATCTTGCTGAGTGACAGCTGGCTCTGCAGCGTGATTTCCTGCTCGTAAAGCACTTCGAACTTGCTGCTCGTGAACGGCTTCCGGTAGTTCCACTCGTAGTAAGTGACTTTTTGGCCCGTCGCGTCAATGCCCTCGGTCGTGGAATAGGCCGGCGGCGTCACTTCCCTCGCGAGCCGCAGCGTAATTGGCATCGCAATCGTGAGCGTCGTCGGCGGGTCGTACGGCAGCGAAATGGTGTTGCCGTCAAAGAAAATGAACGCGTTCTCGGTGATTCCAGTGAGCTCCTGCTTGCCAATCTTTTCTACTGGCTCGACGATTTCAGGAACGGTGTACTGCAGTATCACGACGCCGAAGTCGGACTGCGTCAATTCCATCACGACGTTCCTGTCTCCCGCCTCGTAAGTAATGACTTTGGATATGCCGTACGGCGTGAGCTCTTCGAAGCTAGCGCCCCGCGCAATCAATGCCTCGAACGAGGTTTTTTCGTGGCTCGCGAGGCGAACAAGATACTCTTCCTCGACGTAGGCGGAGCCGTCCTCGTGCAGGCCAATGCTGATGTCGTGCCCGATTACCTGCGTGGCTAGACAAGTCGAAATCAAAACCAGCAACACGAGCAAGCGCTTCATCACTATACCTCTGTCCATTCTTCCTTATATCTCTATCTTCATGAATTCATGAATTGCCCTTGCCGCCTTGGCCAAAGTTTCTTCGTAGTCTTCTTGCGTGAGGCGAGTATAATCCCCTTTTTCCTCACTCCCTTTTTCCTTCACGTAAGCAAGCGTGACACTCGGCACCTTTATGAGGTTGGCTGATGCCACGAGGCACGCGGTCTCATAGTCCCCAAAAACATTTGGCCCCTCATTCTCTGCGAACGAGTCCCACAGCTCATCCCACAGCTCATAGGGATGCTCCTTGAACTTTCCTGGCTTAAGCCCGTAGCGGCTGTAGACCTCGCCGTCATGAACCTTCAAGCCCATACCCTCTGTCACTCGCTTCATTTTTTCACGAAGCTCTTCGTTGAACAATTCCGGATTGCCCGGCACGTTGTTGTCCCTGCAAATTCCGCAAAGCTCTATGAAGCTCGGGTCGTCTGAATACGCCCTTGATGGCACCACGAAGTCTCCCGGTTCTGCGTCCGAGTTGCACGTGGCCTGATAGCATCCCAAGTACACGATGAACGGCTTTTCATCAAACTCCAGCAAGTCACCATAAAACAATGAAACTCCAAGGGCTTGGTTATACCCATAGCCCCCAAAAAGCGCGAACAGCTTCTTCCCATTCATTTCAGTTTCGTAAAACAAGTCAGCAAAATTCTTGTGCTCGAATTTTTCCGCCATCGCCGGTGATGGGGGCCCAAAGTCGAATTCTTTCCTTAATGTTTCCACCGCCAGCTTATCAGTCCTGGCGGTCATTATAACAGGCATATAATCAAATCTCTATCTTCATGAAGTCCTTCGCGAGTATAACGTTGTCGAACTCTTTCTGGGCGTCCTGCAAGAGCTTGTCCAGCTCCTCGTCCTTGTACCGCGTCGAAAAGTGCGTGAGCACCAACTGCTTTACGTTCGCCTGCCGCGCGATTTCCCCCGCCTCCTTGGCGGTCGAGTGGTTCGTCTCCCTAGCGCGGTCGGTCGCGTCCTGCGCAAAGCTCGCCTCGTGCACAAGCAGGTCCGCGCCATCCGCGGCCTTGACTGTCGCGTCAATCGGCTCGGTGTCGCCCGAATAAACAAACTTAATGCCCTTCTCGCCCGTAACGTAATTCGTGGGCTTCAGCTTCTTGCCCTTCCACTCCACGGTCTTTCCGGCCTTCAAATCGGCATACATCGGGCACGGGTCTAGCCCAAGCTTCCGCAGCTTTTCCTCGTCCACGTGCAGCCGCTCTTTTTCCTGGAAGACGTAGCCCACGCCGGGGCCCGAGTGCTTGGTCTCGAACGCGGACACCGTGTAATCCTCTTCCTGGATTTCCCAGCCGCCCTTGACTTCCTTGACAATGATTTCGAACGTGTTCTTCCCGGGCTCGACCAGCCTCATCACGTCCCCCACAATCTTTTTCACGCCCTTCGGGCCATAGATATACAATGGCTCCGCCCGCTCGCGCCAGTAGCATGACTGGATGAACCCAATGAGGCCATAATAATGGTCCCCGTGGAAGTGCGTCAGGAAAATCCTGCTGATTTTCATGGGGCTGAGCTTCGCGATGGCGAGCTGGCGCTGTGTGTTTTCCCCGCAGTCGAACAAGAACCGGTGCTCGTTGTAGCGAAAGTAAATCGCGGCGTGGTTCCGCTCTGGGGCGGGTATTCCGCAGCTGGTGCCAAGGAACACAATTTCTGCCATGCGATAGCTATTTATTGCTTGTCTATTTAACTATGCAGCATGAAACCGGATTGGCTCGCGAAGAAGATTGTCAACTACACGCTCGGCATCGGCCAGAAAGAAAACACCGATGGAATCAAAAAAGCCGAGCGCAAGTACGGGAAAAGAGTCCTCCCACTGCTCAAGAAGAAAAAAGTCGCGGCCACCAAAAAGAACACCAAGATGCTCGACGACTTGTGCGGCGTGGACTACGGCCCGCTCTTCGTCAAGAAAGGCAAAGGCTACGTCCCGAAAACAAAGGTCGGCCACTCCGTAATAATCACGTTCAACGCAGCCAACAAAAAAGTTGCAGAGGGAATCCGCCGCGAGTGCATCCTCAAGGGCGCTCACACCCTGATGCTCGAGCGAAGCACCAAGGCAATCAGGGAGGCATACGCCCTTTCCCCAACCGACACAGTGCGCGAGCTCTCGCCAATCAGCACAGCACTCCACAGCACTGCAGACTATTACATAAACCTCGAGGCAATCGAGAACGAGTTCTGGAAAAAAGGCATCAGCCCAAACAAGTTCAAGGCGTCCGCACCCTCCAACATGAAGCTGCACGAAATCCGCGACAAGCGGCTGCAGCGATGGTGCTACGTCGGCTGGCCGCACCCAAAAATCGCCAAGGAGCTGAAGCTCCCCCCCCGGAAAGTTCAAGCGCATTGTCAACGGCTCGCTCGAAGAGTCGTTCAGCCCCCGCATGAAGCGCCTAGTAGACGGCTACTACCACGCGCTCAAGGGCACGGACAAAATCCGTATCGTGCACGACGACGGCACCGACCTATCGTTTTCGGTCAAGGGCCGCCGCTTCATGCGCGACGACGCAATCCTTGACGAAGAAGACATCCGCAACAAGGACGTCGGCATGAACCTCCCCGCAGGAGAAATATTCACGGCGCCGCGCGAGTACAGCGCCAACGGCATCCTCAAAATCCCGAAGAACATCATCCCCGGCCACGGCATCGCCGAAGAAATCGAATTCCTCTTCGAGAAAGGAAAAGTCGTCGACTACGGCGCGAAAAAGCACCGCGACTACCTGACAAAGTTCTTCGCCGAAAACACCGGCGAGTGCCGCCGCATCGCCGAGCTCGGGATAGGCTGCAACTCCAAGGCCGAGTTCACCGACGGGTACATAATCGTAGACGAAAAAATCAAGGGCACGCTCCACATCGCAATCGGGTGGAACATCGGCTACGGCGGAAAAAACAACGCGTCGTCGCACCTTGACTTCATCAAGCCCATGTACAACGGCAGCCTTTACGCAGACGGCGCGCTCGTAATGCACAAGGGCAAGCTGGTGGCCTGATGATTGACTCCATGAAGAAGGCAATCGCTTCCCAACCCGATTTTGTCGAGGTCCGGGGCTCAACCGGGAGCATGACCCGCGTGCGCCTCCGCGAAAAAGACATAGAGACTGCGTCTTCGGGCTCGTCAAGCGGGTTCAGTGCCCGCACCCTCCACAAGGGCGCGTGGGGCTTTGCCTACACTTCTGACGAGACAAAGCTGCCGGAAATAGTCAAGGAGGCGGCGCGCCTCGCCAAAGCGGCTTCCCGCAAGTCCCTGGACGCCAGCCTCGCCGGCAAAAGCACTGCCGAGGCCAGCATAACACTCAAGCCGAAGAGGCACCCTGCGGACTTGGGGCTCGACGAAAAAGTCTCGCTGTGCAAAGAGCTTCTCGCGCAAAAGCCGGAGGGCATTGTCACGCACGACCTTGACTATGCCGACGCGTGGGGCAAGTCGTACTACGTGAACAGCGAGGGCGCGGCAATCGAGTACGTTCCCGTGCGCTCGTTCCTCGCCTTCTCGGCCTACTCAAAAAAGAACGGAGAATTGCTCAGCGCGCATGACGCAGTCGCCGGCCTCAAGGGCGTGGAGCTCCTCGACAACCAAGCGCCCCTAATCACAAGCGTATTCGAAAAGGCCTTGCTGATGCAGGAGGCGCAGCTGCCGCCCAAAGGGAAGATGCCGGTAATCATCGACCCCAAGATGGCGGGAGTGTTCGCGCACGAAATGGTGGGGCACGCCGGGGAAGGCGACACGGTCGCAAACGGCAAAAGCATTTTGCTCGGCAAGCTCGGGCGCCTGCTCGGCTCAAGCCACGTCAACATTGTTGACGACCCCACGCTCCCAGAGCTATTCGGCTCTTATCCCTACGACGCCGAGGGCACCAAGACACGGCGCACACAACTGTTCAAGGCAGGCCGCATCATGGAGTTCCTGCAGTCACGCGAGTCAGCCGCACGGCTCAACGCCGAACCCACCGGAAACTCCAGGGCAGAGTCGACGGCCAACTTCCCAATCGTGAGAATGAGCAACACTTTCTTCGAGGCTGGCGATCACACGGACGAAGAATTGTTCGATGGCGCCAATGGCGTCTACGCAATCGGCACCAAGGGCGGCGTGACCGAACCGAACACCGGCTACTTCCAGTTCGCCGCGGAGTACGGCTGGCTCGTCGAGAACGGGGAGAAGACAAAGCCCCTCCGGGACGTCACACTTGTGGGCAACCTATTAGAAACCCTGCGCAACGTCGACGCGTGCGGCAAGACCATAAAGCTCGGCAGCCCCGGATTCTGCGGCAAGGCCGGGCAGTCCGTGGCTGTGAGTGACGGCGGGCCGCACATAAAAATCAAGGAGGTGCTCGTGGGATGAACGGCATTCTCGCAAAGGCCGCGAAGAAGTGTGACCAGGCAGAGCTTTACTCCGAGTCATCTAGCTCGCTTTTGGCCCGCAGCTCGCTCGACAGAATCGAGGCCTGTAAGTCCACCGAAGACCATGGCTTCGGCCTTCGCGTGGTGTACGGCGGCCGCATCGGCCACGCCTTCTTCACCCGGGAGCAGGACGCGGACCGCGCAATCGACGAAGCGCTTCGCTCGGCAAAGCTTTCCCACGCGGAAAGCTATTCCCTTCCCCCCGCGGCGAGCTACAAAACACCGAAGTGCTTTGACCCCCGGCTCACGAAGCTGTCCGAGGAAGAGCTCGTGGACCTTTTGCTAGAGTCCATGCAAGCGACTTCCGAGAATGCGGACCCAATTCAGGCCGAGTTCGATGCTGAGTCCTCGACCGTGCACATCACCAGTACCGAGGGCGTGGACGCGGAAGCCACGGAGTCACTCTTTTCCGCTTACTGTGTCGGGAAGAAAAAGGAGAGCATGGGCCATGACTCGTTTTCGTCGCGCAGGCTCACCGACTGCGCGGAAAAAGTCGGGCGCTCTGCCGGAGAACTGGCTGCCAGCGGAGCCGGCGCGTCACCCATCGACTACACTGGCACTGTCACGCTCCACCAGGACGTGGTCTCTTCGTTTTTCGGGCAGTCCGTCATCCGAAACCTTAACGGCGAGTTCTCGCGGCGCGGAAAGTCACGGTGGGGCGGCAAGCTCAACGAAAAAGTCACTAGCGACTTCACGCTCGTCGACGACCCGACGGTGGACTGGGGCATCGGCAGCAACGCGTTCGACGACGAGGGAGTCCCAACACAAAAAAATACCATGATACAAAACGGCGTGCTCAAGAAATTGTATTACGACACGCGCACTGCGAACTTGTCGGGCGCGGAAAGCACGGGCAGCGGCTTCAGGGCAAGCCACGCGGGCCTGCCATCCATCAGCGTGGCCAACGTGACCGTCGACGCCCCGTCCCATGGGGCTGAAGGGGAACTGTTCGTGCGTGACCTTATGGGCTACCACAACATGAACCCCGTGACGGGCGACTTCTCGCTCGACATTGTCCTCGCATTGCTCGACGGCAAGCCGGTGCGCGGCTGCGTGCTGACCGGAAACGTCTTCAAAATGCTTGAGGAAGGCGAGTGGACCGGAAAGCCCGAGACCAGGGACTGGTTCACTTCACCCATGTTTTCTTTTGAGGGGGAGGTGGTCGGGAAATGAAGTGGGAAAAAGACCCCGTGGTCCAGGAGATGATGGAGCGGCTTGCCGCGGCAGAAGAATTCGCACACGTCCGCGCCGACCGCGTGTTCTGCGTGCGCGGCGAAGGGTCCAAAAGCCGTGCGGTCGCACGCATCTGGTCATTGCCCCGCGTGTTCCAGCAGTGCCTGGAAATCGACGCCGCCTACATCATTGAGGTAATGGACAAAAAGTGGGACAAGCTGTCGGACGAGGAAAAACAAAAGACAATGATCCACGAACTTCTGCACATCCCAAAAACATTTTCGGGCGCACTGGTCCCGCACAGCTGCTTCGGAAAAAGGGTTGTCGGCTCAAGGCAAGTCGACAAAATCTGGAACAACCTCATGCGCTAGCGACGTGGATGTAGCGCCGCATGCTTTTGTGAACGTACATTTCGAACCACTGCGTGGTCTTCCACCCCGCTTTTTTCAGCAGCGGCTTCAAGTCGCTGTGCGCCATCACGACCAGCTTCTTGGAATGTGTTTTCATTTTCTTGAATGCGTCAAGGTAAAGCTCGTCACGGTTTTTCCCGAACAGGCCCGAGCTTTTTCCGTACGGCAGGTCACTAACGATTGCGTCGAACTTTCCGCCCTTCCACTCGAGGAAATCGCTTTGGTCGACCTGGACCTTTTTTTCCATCCTGTAGAACCACGCGTTTTCCCGTGCACCTTCCGCGTATTCTTCACTAATCTCAATGCCCTGTGCCGCGAGCCCAAAGTCCGCGGCCTCCAAAAGGATTCCGCCGACGCCACAGAACGGGTCAAGCACTTTTCCTTTCTTCACGCCAGTGAGGTTGACGAGCAGCCGCCCGTACTTTGGCTGCAGGCTCGTCGGGTGGAACACCATTCGCGCGTTGACGTCGCGCTCGGCAAAACTCTTCGGAGAGTACTCGTACAGCTGTTCCGTGACCCAGTACTTTTTGCCGTCGGTGAAAAGGCGGATTACAGCATTTGGCGTCTCCAGGTCCACTTTTCCCTTGACCTGCCCGGCCACGGCATTGATTATTTCCGAGCTGCTTTCCTTGCCTGCCACGCGGCTCACGCGGACAGCAAAGGATTTATAAGCAGGAAGCCGTAATCCTTTGCAGGTGTTTGTTTCAGTCAATAGCTTCCCAGCGAACCGCGTCATCACGAGGCGGCTGAGCAGCTTGGCGTCGCCCTCAACGAGCAAGAGCTCGCCGTGCAGCGCCGTGGCTTTCGGGAAAAGCGATTCCGCCTCCGCCTTTGCGAGCGCGGGGTCCTGGCGCGACAGCTGGAGCACCAACTTCATTGGACAAATATTGCCCACCGGAGTATTAAAGCATGCCGAAGAAAAAGCGCAGCAAGCCGTCCGGCAGACCGTCTTCGACGAAGTCAAAGACAAAGGCTAAGCCAAAGGCATCCACAAAATCCTTGCTGCCGCTCAGCATAAAGTCGACCGCCAGCATCAAGATCCCTGCGAAGACCGTGGACCAGGTCCTTGGCCAGGAGAAAGGAGTCGAGATAATAAAGAAGGCGGCCAGCCAGCGGCGCAACGTATTCCTGCTCGGCGACCCGGGCACGGGCAAGTCCATGCTCGGCCTCGCAATGGCGGAGCTGTTGCCGGTGAGCAAGCTCCAGGACATTCTCGTCTACCAGAACCCGGCAGACGCCAACCAGCCCACTATCGAGGCCGTGAAGGCGGGCAAGGGCTCCAAGGTCATGGAGGAAGAGACCAAAAAATCCATGGCGGGCGGCAGCTCCAAGCAGATGGTGGGGTTCATCGCGTTTTTGTTTTTGCTTTCAATTCCGTGGGTATTGCTTTGGCTCGGCTGGCTCAGTGAGCTCATGGCCGGCGCGTCACTCATTGTCGCTGGCATGCTCGGAATCGGCGTCGTCATCGGCATGCAGATGCGGCCGCGCAGCGACATCAGTGTCCCAAAATTGTTGGTTGACAACAAAAACCAAAAGCACGCCCCGTTCATTGAGGCGACTGGCGCGAAGGCCGGCGCACTCCTCGGCGACGTCAAGCACGACCCACTGCAGTCCGGGGGCCTCGGCACTCCCGCGCACTTGCGTGTGATATCCGGAATGATTCACCGCGCGCACCTAGGGGTATTGTTCATCGACGAAATCGGCACGCTTTCACCAAAGTCACAGCAGGAACTGCTGACCGCGATGCAGGAAAAAAAGTTTTCAATCACTGGCCAGAGCGAGCTTAGCTCCGGCGCAATGGTGCACACTTCGCCCGTCCCGTGCAACTTCGTTCTTGTCGCCGCGGGAAACCTGCTGGACCTGAAGAACATGCACCCCGCGCTCCGCAGCAGAATCAGGGGCTACGGCTACGAGGTCTACCTCAACAACAAGATGCCGGACACTCCCGAAAACCGCATCAAGCTCGCGCAGTTCGTGGCGCAGGAGGTCCGGAAGGACGGGCAAATCCCGCACTTTTCGAGGGAAGCGGTGGAAGACATAATCCGCGAGGCCCGCAAGCGCGCCGGAAGAAAAGGAAAGCTGACGGTGAAGCTGCGTGAGCTCGGTGGGCTTGTGCGTGCGGCCGGCGACATTGCGCAGGGCGAGGGCGCGAAGCTCGTGCAGCCGAAGCACATCACGCAAGCCAAGAAACTGGCACGCACGATGGAGCAGCAGCTCGCGGACCAGTACATTTCACAGAAAAAAGAGTACGAAGTGTTTTCGACGAGCGGAAAAAAAGTCGGAAAAGTAAACGGCCTTGCCATCATGGGTGATGGCGGAATCATTCTCCCAATCGAGGCAGAGATTGCCCCGGCGCACTCCAAGAGCGAGGGCAAATTAATCGCGACTGGCAAGCTTGGGGAAATCGCGCGTGAGGCTGTGATGAACGTCTCGGCGATTATCAAGAAGTACAAGGGCACTGACATTTCCCGCCGCGACATCCACGTGCAGTTTCTCCAGACCTATGAAGGGGTCGAGGGGGACTCCGCGTCCGTCTCGGTCGCCACTGCGTTGATAAGCGCGCTTGAGGACTTGCCGGTGGACCAGAGCATCGCCATGACCGGCTCGCTGAGCGTGCGGGGCGAAGTCCTCCCTGTTGGGGGCATAACTCCGAAGGTCGAGGCGGCGATTGGCGCCGGAATGAAGACCGTGGTGATTCCTGAGGCGAACAAGGACGACATCCTGCTTTCCCCCGCGAACCTAAAGAAAATCAAGGTGGTGACGGCGGCGAACCTGTATCAAGTGCTTGACGCGGTTTTGGTTCATTCCAGCAAGAAGCCGGCGCTCCTGAAGAAGATTAAGCGCATTGTGAGCCGATAGCCTTTTTATTCTAGCCTGTATAACATATACGCATGTACGACGAGTTCGTTAACTTGTTCCAATCCAACTTGATGGGCAAGCTTGGCTTCACCATGATGCTGCTCAGCCCGTTCTCGATGGCAGTGGCATTGGTCTACCGGGACTTCCTGCTGCTGGGCACGGCTTTTGTCATGCTGGTGCTTGGCGGGGCTAACCTGGTTTACTTGACCAAGAAGCAGATTAGGCAATAATTGCTGTGCTGTCCCTCACCATCAGGACTTTGTTGAAGCTAGCGGGAGTCTTCTCTCCGCGCAGGGTGTAGTAAAAGTAGTTGTTCTTGTAGTCAATGAAGCTAATTTTCCCGAGCTCGTCGCCTTCCGCGTCCTTGACCGCGATTCCCTTTTGTATCCGCGGCTTGACATACCTCTTCATGTAAATGTATTTTATGACGACGAATCCCACGAGCGTAATCATGAAGCTTGTGCCCACCGCAACGAACAAGTCAGCGAACGTCGGGCCGATTGGAATCGCGTCTGTCCAGAACAGCGCGAACTTTCCGACTGCCTCGGTAATAACGTAAAGCGCAATCATTGACACGATGCTGCGGGCGTACTTCCGTATCCGGTAGTACTCACCCTTGTAGTACATGTCCCCGATCCTCCCGGCCAGGAACAGCACCGCAGACAGCACGGCCAACCCAATAAACCCAATCAGGAAACCGGCTATGTTAACTATGTTGACATAGCTTTGCTTGATTATGATTCCTGCGGGCACCGCGTCCCAAACGAACGAAATGTTGTCCACGCCCGCCCAAAGCGAAAGCAAAAGCAACAGCGCAGCGCCCATGTAGAGCGGGAAGCTGGCGCGCTCGATGCTCGTGGTCTTCCGGAACATTGTGAACGCGCCGACAAGCGAGTCCTCAATCCC
The DNA here is from genome assembly GCA_042584585.1 of archaeon. Taxonomy (GTDB): domain Archaea; phylum B1Sed10-29; class B1Sed10-29; order WALL01; family WALL01; genus WALL01. The sequence goes on from JBHOSQ010000005.1 coordinate 66,757, forward strand.
GAATCCCTTGAGTATCAGGTAAAACCCAATCAGGGCCAGGAACACGTTAAGCGAAATCTGCTGGATGCCCAGCAAGTGCACCGCGCCGTAAAGCGCCAATGCAATCCCCGGCAACCCAAAGATGAGCCGAGCGAAGTGGGGGTCGCGCAACACTTCCTTAATCACGTAATAGCTCTTCTCCAATTCCTTGGCCTGCTTGACTATGACTGTTTTGACGCTGAGCACTTTGGTCCGCGACTGGATGAGCGGGAGCACCTGCTCGTCGTCCGCGCCATCACTTATAACGATTATTCCCTTGACGTCGCCCTTCTTCAGGATTCTCTCGAGCTGCTTGACGATTTCCTTGTCCGCCTTGTAGTCCCGGTCCCTGTGGCCGCACACGGTCACGACCTCGACCGCTTCCCCGTCTTTCTTCAGCTGCCGATAAGTCTTCACTGCCGCATACACTGCGTTGATGTCCGACTCGCTCGGGTCCTTTAGCGCCAAAGCCTGCGCTGCCTCCAGGTTTGCCTTTTCACCGACTATGGGGCTCTTAACGCCTGCTTTCTTCCCGTAGTCGTCATCCCGGTCTACGCACAGCACAATAGTCCTTTTCTTCATCTTCCAGTACCTTATCCCTTTATATATTCTGTTCTAATTTAAATTAATCGGTTGTATGCCCAAATTTGAGGATATAACGGCGATTCGGCCGGCCGGAAAGAAGCCCCGTGGCAAGGAAGTCGGCAGCTTCCTGCTTATCCTTGTCCTTGCAGTACTCGGCATTTTCGTGCTCTACGCACTCGGCGTCATCACCGAATTGATTCTTCTCGCTGGATTACTCGTAGTCCTCTTCTACATATACAGCAACACGCCCCCGTTCCTCATTGAACTGGAGCAATACGAGCGCGCCGTAATCCTGCGCTACGGAAAATTCCTTCGCGTCGCTGGCCCGGGATGGGTCTTTCTTGCCCCGTTCATCGACGACGCGCGCATTGTGGACCAGCGTGTTGTGGTCGTGGACATAGAGCCACAAGAAGTATTGTCAAAGGACAACATCAAGCTCCACATCGACGGCATCATCTACATGAGCGTCAAGGACGCCGAGGCCGCGGTCATCAACATCAAGAACCCCGTCGAGGCAGCGACTACTTACGTCCGCGCACACTTGCGTGACATCATCGGCAAGATGGAGCTCGAGGCGGTAATCAGCGACATCCACGTCATCAACGAATTGCTCCGGGCAGGCCTGGCCAAAATGTCCAAGGAGTGGGGCGTCGACGTCGCAAAAGTAGAAATCCAGAGCATCGAACTGCCCGACGTTGTCATGGACGCAATGCACGACCGCAAGGCCGCGGAACAAAAGAAGTACGCGACCGAAGAGCTTGCCAAGGCACAGGCAATCAAAATCGACGCCATCCGCAAGGCTGCGGGCCAACTCAACGATCCCGCAATCCAGTACCTCTACCTCCAGGCACTCGAAAAAGTCGCGGAAGGCAAGTCATCCAAAATCATTTTCCCACTCGAGCTCACCCACCTCGCGTCACGCTTGTCCGGCAACATGAACCCCAACCAGCGGGCAAAGTTCCAGGACGACATGGTGGACAACTACAACGAGTTTATGCTTGAGGAAACGCGCGACGGTGTGCCGATTTCCAGAACGGACATCCTCAATACCCTGAAGCGCAAGGCCCGAAGAAAACTGAAGAAGGAGAAGTGATCGAATGGCCTGGCTCGAAATCCTTTTGCTCGTGCTAACGCCCGGCATAGAGCTCCGCGGAGCAATCCCTTACGGCATAGCAATCGGCATGGACCCATTGGCCGTTGCGTTGTTCGCCACCGTAGCCAACATGGCACTAGTCTTTCCACTTTTCATCTTCCTTGACAACGTCTTTCCCTTTTTCGAGAAATGGGGCTTAACCCAAAAAATTATTTCCCGAACCCAGAAAGCCGCAAAGCCATACTTAGACCAATACGGCCTCATCGGCCTTGCCTTGTTCGTGGCCATTCCCCTCCCCGGCTCCGGCGTCTACACCGGAGCGCTCGCGGCCTACCTGTTCGGCGTCCCCAAAAAGGTTTCCACTCCCGCAATAGCCCTCGGCGCTGCCGTGGCTGGCATACTGGTAACATGTATTTCGGCCGGCTTCATCCCACTGCTTCTTTAGCCCGCCGCCGCAGCCTCAATCAGCGCACCAATCACCACAAACACTACCGCGAGGATGAGTACGATGAAAATGTCTTTCATCACAACATGGTTCTTGAAGTCCCTGCGCAGCATTGCCGCGGAAAGCATTCCCGCCCCAAGGCCACCGAGGAAGTACGCGCCAATCTCAAAAATCCCGTGCGGAAACAATGATATCAACGAGTAAGGCAGCGCAGTCAAATAAGAAGCAATCAATGACCCGCCGGTTTGGGCAGCGTGCTGCCTGGCAAGCATCCCAATCAATACCCCGACTATGCTAGCGTTCCATGTGATTATGTATACGGCTCCCGCCCCGAACACGAACGAGAACAAAAGCACCAGCGCCAAGACCCCGAGGTTGTTCCACACGAGGCACGTGAAGCCACACGCCTTCGCGACGTGGCCCGTGCTACGCAAAGACTCAATCGCGCTTAGCTCACTGACCTGGCTCGAGAACACGCCTTCCATTGTCTCCAACGGAAACACCGTGAAAAACAGCGAAGTGATGATGATGAACCCCAGAAAGTAGCATCCGTACACCGCGAACATATCGCCGTGCCGCACTAGAAGGCCAATGTTGCTCTTGGACAGCCAGGGCTCGGCGTCGTCGTGTTCCTCAATCTGGATGACCCGAACCATCAATGGCGCTGCGGCAATGCATGCGAACGCCACCACGAGATGCCCGCTTTCCTGCCCTGTGCCAATCACTGCAGTAAGCGCGATGGCCACGGCGCCAATCGCCATGGCGAGAAAAATCATTTTCCACGGAGCCTTCTCCGCTTTTTCTGCCTCAAGCAACGACTCAAGCATAAATAACACTTAGTGTCCCGAGTTTAAATCTTTTTCCACTCACAGCCCCGTTTTTTCGAACACCCACGGCACTGCGGACGGGTACTCCACGACCTTGAACGCCTTATACCTATTAGCTAACCGCCTTGCTTTTTCGACACTTGTCCGTGCCTCTCCGCCAACCCAGTCCAATCCCAATCGCTTCGCGGTTGCCTTGTCAACATCCACAACCCCCCGGACCAAGTAACCATACTGGTTCACTTTTTCGTATTGGCATTTGATTGTTTCCGCCCTTCGCTTCATGCGCTTCACGAGCTGCCCGGAGTACTTGTAGTGCACCGAACAAAAATGCGCGCGGCCACCAATTTCTTTTGCGTACCCAACGGCTTTCTCGCCGAGCTCTCGGCTCCCTTCCGCGGCGAACCCGTCGCCCCGCTGCCTGAACCCGTGCTCATCCATCCCCTCTTCGTTGGTGTCCGAGTACTCGAACTCGTTAAGGTTCAGAAACAAATTGTTGTCATTAGCGAATCCAACCACGGCCTTAAGCCGCTTCCAGTCCCCTGGGATGCACGGCACTTCAACGCCCACGCTCATCCCGCTGCCCATCGCAGGCCCAAGCCGTTCAAACCCCCCGAGCGCGTGGAAGCGGATTTCGTCCAGCCCCGCTTTTTCGAGCAAAGAAATGTTTTTTTTGGTGGCCAAGTCCCCAAACGTATACAAGTGCACGTGATAGCCATCAAAGTTTTGCTTGGCCAGCTTGATGTAATCACATACCTTGTTTACTTCGCACAACGGGTCCCCGCCCGTGACGCCCATCCCCGTGGCGCGCATTTCCCTGGACTCCACCAAAAAATCCTTGTTCTTGTGGATTGGGCGCTCGTTTGCCCACGGCTGCCTCTTGCCTTTACGCAAATCCGAGATTGGGCAGTAAAAACAGTGCTGGCTACACAGCCCGGTGGCAAAGAAAACCATTTTCTCGCCTTTCCAGCAGCGTTTGCAGCCTTCCGCGAGTTCTCCTACCCTAAAAGAGTTGTACCACACGGTCCATTTATAAACCCCCCCTCTCATAAAACTACCGATTTTGAGGAGATGAAACAATGTCAGAGGAATTACTGTTTCCTGGCGATTTTATTGCAAACGCCGAGGAATTTTTGCCCGGAGAGGGCACATATGTTGAAGACGGAAAGATTTTTTCTTCCGTGACCGGAGTAGCCGATAAAAACCTTGACCAGCGCGAAGTATCCGTTGGCTGCAAGGGCTGCAAGCTCCCTGTGCTACAGCACTCAGGGCTTGAAGTAATCGGAATCGTGGCCAGGACCAGCGAAAAAGCCGGCTTCGTCGACTTAATGCCGCTGGAGGACGCAACCCACCGCTACTTTCCGATCCCAGCGTCGACCGTGCTCCGCGTGAACAACATTCGCCGCGGGTTCGTCAAGAGCCTCGCCGAAGAGTTCAAGATTGGAGACGTCGTGCGCGTCAAGATACTCGAAGCAGACCCGGAAAACGTCGTGGTCAGCACCGATGGCCCAAACCTCGGTGTAATCAAGGCGTACTGCGTCAAGTGCCGCACCCCCCTGGACAAGGACGCAAAAGGCCTCACCTGCCCAGAATGCGGGTGGAGAGACCACAGGCACTTGGCTGCTGACTACCGCGAAGCGAAGGTGTAAATATGGAACTGGTTTTTCTCGAGAACAGGAAAGACTCGATGGTCGTCGACCTTAAGGGCGAGGCACACACGTTCCCAAGCCTCTTGTGCTGGGCCCTTTTGAAGGACCCTAAGGTTCAAGTCGCAGTCTATGACGTGCCCCACCCACTAATCGGCACGCCGCGCGTGCACATCAAGACCAAGGGCGAGGAGCCGAAGGCGGCGCTGAAGAAAGCGCTGAAGCTAATCCACAAGGAGCTTGACTCCCTGAACACAACCGTGTCAAAGCTCCGCGCTCCGGCAGCAAAGGGCAAGAAGTGACTTGATGTTCGGCAAGTACGACCCCGCCGAGTTCCTAAAGAAGCGATACAACCTAAAGGGATGGAAAGCGGAAGCAGTGGACTGGGGAATCGGCTTCCTCGAAGCCGCATTATTCTACTTCATAATCCTGCCATTAGTCCTAGGCACCTACCCCCCAGCCGTTGTTGTACAAACCTGTTCGATGACCGGAACATACAACGTCGGTGACGTCGCGGTATTGATGGGAACTTCTTTTGA